>CANQPP010000007.1 GCA_947625765.1 uncultured Clostridia bacterium | reverse complement strand
CGTTCTACGTCGATGTTCTCACTGGCAAAGTGCATGAGAACTGGCTTTTGCCCATAAGCACACGCTTGATCCAAACGCCCGCACCGGGAAGGGGTCATGATCTCCCCGCGGTAGGCTGCCTCCATCTCCCCACGGACGGAGAGCTGCAGGTCATAGGTCAGATTGAATCCCCGGGCGATCAGCACACAGATGGCCGCGCTGGAAGAAAGCCCTTTCTTGATGGGCAGCGTGACCTTGGTGATGTCCACCGACAGGCCGCCCACGTCGTAGTACTCCAGCATGAAAGCCGCGACACCAGCCACGTAGGAGTAGTAGCCGCCTTCTTCAGCGGTGGCTTTGAGCTGCCTGACTGACATGGGCCACTCGATCCATTCATCATGCGTACCATCTGGCTTCATGACCCGGAAGCGGAACTTGTCCGACCGCTCCACATAGCCGTAGATGCCCTGCTCGATGCCGGTCACGATGGCCATGCCCGGCTCGACGTCCGAGTTCGTGCGGTTGTACAGGCCTGCCCAGTCGCTGTGTTCCCCAAATAAGCACAGCCGACCGGGGACGAAAATGTTCATCGTTCAACTCTCTCCTATTAATTAATTAATTAATATATCTTCAGCGCTTTCGACGCACCACGGTTGCTGAACACCGCCGGGATCGTCGTAAACAACAGTTTCAGAGCAAACATGAGTAATTGCCATGACATATGGAAATCGTTTTGATGAGAAATATATTCTATAACTATGGAAATTGATCGACGCAAGCATGCGCAATACAAGACCCAATTTCGTGACATGAAGAGTAAAAGTTTCAACTAATATATCTTTGACTGCTTGAGAAGCATAAACTGTTCAGCAATTTTCACCTTTAAAAATCATCATTATTGTCTTCCAAATGAGCTTTACATCTGTCTTTATACTGCGTTCGCGTATATATTTATAATCCAATTCCAACTGTTCTTCATAACTCATATTCGTTGTATCTGTGATTTGCCAATAGCATGTCAACCCAGGTTTTACCAGAAGCCGATCGTCTGGTAACTGCGCTTGCTCCGATGGAATAAACGGTCTTGGACCAACAACCGTCATGTCTGACAACAGGAGATTTATAGCTTGAGTAGTTTCATCGAGGGAAGTTGCCCTTAAGAATCGTCCAACTCTTGTAACGCGTGGATCATTTGTCATCTTAAAGTGAACGCTTGCATATTCGTTCTGGGCCATTAAGTCCGCCTTATGTGCGTCTGATTCCCTGTACATCGTTCTAAACTTTACCATGCGGAATACTCGGCCATTGAGCCCCACTCTCTCCTGGATAAAAAATGGATTGCCGGGATCATCGAGCACAATGGCGAGAATTATAATTAGATATACAGGCAGACCTATCGTTATACAAAGCAGCGCAACAACAACATCGAACGCCCTCTTTGTAAATTCGTAGATCGGTTTATGTTTTCCATTGAGTTGCGTTTTTTCCAAATCGACTGGAAACTGCTGTTCAACACTTTCCCGTGCCAACTCTGGCATCTGAGTTGTTGATCCATTCATTAGCGCAACTCTCCTTTATGCCTGTAACAGTTTGCCTATCGCCTATTACTCTAAGTTTTACCCTACTGTTTTTTGTAGCCGCTTATCTCACCACAGCGCCGAGCACCGTGACGTTGTTGCGGATGAGAAGCTCCGCCAGCTTGTCGATCTCTGGCTTCCCGGAGACACCCTTCTTTTCCACCAGCACGACCTTGTACTCCCGGATATCGGACAGGAACTCGGCGTTGTACGCGGGATCGCTCTTGCCGCTCACCTCGTAGCCATCCGGCAGCTTCTCCTTCAACCGCGTGGCGACCTCTTGAAGTTCCTCTTCCTTGACCGTCCCGGTCACCGCCAGGTTCGCCGGGGTCTCGGTGCCGGCGCAGATGCCCGCGGCGATCAGCTCATAAACGCCCTCGTCTTCGGGCACCGTCTGCTTGTCGCCGGTCAGCTTGTCCAGGAACTTGTCATACTTCGTCGTATGCTGCTTGCCGCTCTCAGAGAGGAACTCGCCCAAGATGGGTAAGTCGTAGCGGGAGTGCAGCTCCTCCGCGGTCCGCAGGTTGCGGTTGAGCATGCTCCAGATGAGAACCGCCACACAGTGCAGCACCGCGCCAAGCAGAGCGCCAAGAACAATGTAGAGGAATACCTGGTTGCCGCCCTCGCCCTTCTTGAGCTCGGCGATCTCGGCTTCTTGACTCTCTAGCTGCGCGCGCAGCTGCTCGTTGGCAGCCGTCAGCTGCTCCGTCCGCGCTGCCATGTTGGCGATCTCAGTCTGCCAGGTGGTGATCTCGCCTTCGGCTGCCTTTACCTGATTCGCGGCTCCCAAGACGGCGTTGTTGGCTTCGTTGATGTCATTGGTTAATGTGGGCAGCTGCACGATGACAGAGGAGGTCTGCGAGACTGTGGCCACGGGGTTGGCCAGGACAGATTCCGCCCGCTCCAGGCCCTGGATGAGCGCATCCAGATTCCCCTGCAGCGTCGCCTGGGACTCGCGGTAGGTGACCAGCGCTTCCTCATTGGCGGCGATCTTGCCGTGATTCGCTTCTGTGTTGGTCACGTTGTTCTGCAGCTCCGTCTCGTTCGCCGTCAGCGCAGCCTTGTTCGCGTCGATGGCCGTCTGCAGAGCGGTCACCGCTTCCTCGTCGACCTTGGGCTCCGCGGGCTTGATGAGGCGGTACCCGCCCAGAAGCAGGGCTCCCGCGACGACCCAGGCGACCAGCCAGCGCCACTTGCGGAGGATCGTGGCCAGAACGTAGAGAAGGTCGATCTCTTCCTCGTCATGCCTGCTGTCGTAGTTCATATATCCCTGCTCCTTTCGTTATTGCGTATATTGCGTTTCTTTCACTATCTGGTGCTTATTAGCTTATTAGGATTCTTTGATGTTTCGCTCGATCTCAGAACCGACCGGATCAATCCACTCAAAGCCCAGCCAGATCCTGACCAGCTTGTTGTTGACGTGCAGCTCGACCTGACCGCTGCGGCCGCGTTTATCTACCTTAGTAATGGAGCCTTCCATGTCCTTGAGGGGCCCACTGGCGATGCGCACTCGCGCGCCTTCCCGATAAGCCTTGGAGAAGCCCAGCAGCCCGTCGTAGCGGAACAGCCATTTAGCAAAAGCCTCGTCCTGGCCGGACAGCTGCCATTGGCCGCTGCCGTAGTTCAGTATGCGGATCACATCCGTTCGCGGCAACCAGGAGAGGGATTCCATCCCACTGTCAGCCTCGAGGAACACATAGCCCGGGAGGAATATCTCCGATACGCGGGACTTTTCCCCGTGCACGGTCCGATATTTCTCCTGCTGGGCGGCCACGGCTCTGACAGAGCTATCGACCGCTTCGATACGTTGGACTACGGCTAATTCCTTGCCAGTCGTACAGAAGAGGCATCCGTAAACCTTATTCTGACTTTCCATAACTTGAATCCCCTCTGCTGCTCGATTTGGGCATAGCTTCGCCCTCCGGCTACCCGGCCCATACCTTGCTTGGTGCTATGCTTCGCCTTGCCTAATACCGCCGAAACCTCGGCGTATACCTAGCCCAGCATTTTTAGAAGACGTAAAGCGCTGCGTTTTTCGCAGAGTTAGGTACTCTATGACGCTCTCAAAAACCACATGATTTTCCATAAAAAGTCAGTCAATATAATTTTCTAAATTTTGAATGCGCTATTGAATGCAAACATCTTGACATCTAAATACGCATTTCAATTTCATTTCTTCTGTGTATAAAAAACAAACTGCCTTCGTTTTGACGGCTTATTTGACGGCAGAAAAACTAAAAAACAGCTCAAAAACAGTGACATATGCGGCAAAAAAGATTGCTAAAATTAGCCTATTCATTTGTGGCTTCAAGCATTCTGTTGTGAGAATAGAAATATATTTCAGAACTTCCAGAAATAACCAATTCAGCATAGCGTTTATTCCATACGTTGTTTCGGATGGAAATAATATACTCAAATGTAGTGCAATTTTGACGGCGCATTTGACGGCGAATAATGGCTTTATTCCTGCAAAAAGCGGAGATGGAGGCGTCGAACGGATCATTGCTTGCGCAAAAGATGCGGAAAAAACCTGTTTTTGACCGCATTTGTGTTGCGCGTGGCTGATTTCTATGATATAATTCCTTAGTGTCGAGCCTACTGGCTTTTTCGCAGAGTACCTAACTCTGCGAAAAACAAGGCCGGGTTCAACGCCTTTTCAAATTGCCAAGCGGGTACACGACGAGGTTTCGGCGGTACTACACACGGCAAAGCATAACGCCAATTACGAGCGAGCCGAAATGCCGGAGGGCGAAGCTATGCCTAAAATCGGCCTACAGAGGAGATTCATCAATGGAAAACCACGAGGAAAGCAACAAGGTCTACGGTTGCCTTTTCTGTACGACCGGCAAGGAATTAGCCGTCGTTCAACGCATCCAAGCGGTAGACAACACCGTAAGAGCAGTCGCCGCTCAGCAGGAAAAATATCGGACGGTGCACGGGGAAAAGTCGCGGGTGTCGGAGATATTCCTCCCTGGCTATGTGTTCCTTGAAGCCGACAGCACGATGGAGTCCCTCTCGTGGCTCCCCAGAACAGACATCGTTCGGATATTAAGCTACGGCAGCGGTCAGTGGCAGCTGTCCGGCCAGGATGAAGCCTTCGCCAAGTGGCTGTTTCGCTATGATGGGCTGCTGGGTTTCTCCAAGGCATATCGGGAAGGCGCGAGGGTGCGCATCGCCAGTGGGCCCCTCAAAGATATGGAAGGTTCCATCATCAAGGTGGACAAGCGCGGCCGCAGCGGCCAGGTCGAACTTCACGTCAACAACAAGCTGGTC
The DNA here is from genome assembly GCA_947625765.1 of uncultured Clostridia bacterium. Taxonomy (GTDB): domain Bacteria; phylum Bacillota; class Clostridia; order Christensenellales; family UBA1750; genus CALWRM01. The sequence goes on along the minus strand of CANQPP010000007.1, from coordinate 67,510 downwards.
AGAATTTGGCTGGGCTTTGAGTGGATCGACCCCGTCGGGTCAGAGATCGAACGGAACATCAAAGAAATCTAATGATCACCAAATAGTGGAAAGAACACAATATAAGTAGAAGAAAAACGGCACACACAGCAACGAAAGGAGCAGGGATATATGAACTACGACAGCAGGCATGACGAGGAAGAGATCGACCTCCTCTACGTTCTGGCCATGATCCTTCGCAAGTGGCGCTGGCTGGTCGCCTGGGTCGTCGCGGGAGCCCTGCTTCTGGGCGGGTACCGCCTCATCAAGCCCGCAGAGCCCAAGGTGGATGAGGAAGCGGTCACCGCTCTGCAGACGGCCATCGACGCGAACAAGGCCGCGCTGACAGCGAACGAAACGGAACTGCAGAACAATGTGACCAATACAGAAGCGAACCACGGAAAGATCGCCGCCAACGAGGAAGCACTGGTCACCTACCGCGAGTCCCAGGAGACGCTGCAGGGGAATTTGGATGCGCTCATCCAGGGCCTTGAGAGAGCGGAGTCCGTCTTAGCGAACCCTGTGGCCACGGTCTCGCAGACTTCTTCCGTCATCGTGCAGCTGCCCACACTGACCAACGACATCAACGAAGCCAACAACGCTGTGCTGGGTGCCGCTAACCAGGTGAAGGCGGCCGAGGGCGAGATCACCACCTGGCAGACGGAGATCGCCAACATGGCTGCGCGGACAGAGCAGCTGACGGCGGCCAACGAGCAGCTGCGCGTACAGCTGGAGAGCCAGGAAGCGGAGATCGCCGAGCTCAAGAAGGGCGAGGGCGGCAACCAGGTCTTCCTCTATATCGTGCTGGGCGCACTGCTTGGCGCTGTTCTGCACTGCGTGGCGGTGCTCGTTTGGAGCATGCTGAACCACGATCTGCGGACCGCGGAGGAGCTGCACTCTCGCTACGACTTACCCATCCTTGGCGAGTTCCTCTCCGAGAGCGGCAAGCAGCACACGACGAAGTATGACAAGTTCCTGGACAAGCTGACCGGCGACAAGCAGACGGTCCCGGAAGACGAGGGTGTCTATGAGCTGATCGCCGCAGGCATCTGCGCGGGCACTGAGGCCCCCGTGAACCTGGTCGTGACTGGAACGGTGAAGGAAGAAGAACTCCAAGAGGTCGCTATGTACCTCAAGGAAAAGCTGCCGGAAGGCTACGAGGTGAGCGGCAAGAGAGACCCCGCGTACAACGCCGAGTTCCTGGCCGATATCCGGGACTACAAGGTCGTTTTGGTGGAAAAGAAGGGCATCTCCGGGAAGCCGGAGATCGACAAGCTGGCGGAGCTTCTCATCCGCAACAACGTCACGGTGCTCGGCGCCGTGGTGAGATAAGCGATTTCTTTGCAAGAGATAGAAAGTTTGTTGGGTAGGTCAGTCAGGAAATATTGGCTGAATGTTGATGGGATACAGATGGTTCCGAGTAATTCGAAGGCTATATCGGGGAGGCTGGAAAAGTTGGAGTTGGAAAATACAACAACTCTACGAGAAAATGGGATACAAATGGATTCCCTGGAAATGAGAGCAGAAAGCGCCGACGATATAATTGTTCGTCAAGAAAAGAATACAGTCGAACCATTGCCTCATGCCAGAGACGGAGTGTATTGGGCAATTAAAAACTGCTTTGATATTATCCTATCGATAATTGCCAGCATCATCATTTTTATTCCACTGCTGTTTCTCATGGCACTCATTGTGATTAAGGATCCAGGAAATCCATTATATTTCCAGAAACGTATAGGAAAAGGCGGCCATCCAATATATGTGGCGAAACTTCGGTCAATGAAGAAAAATTCAGACCGTTTGGAAGAAATGCTTACTCCGGATCAACTTGAAGAATATAAAAGAGAATACAAGCTCAAGGATGATCCTCGTTTGATTGGGTGGAAGAAAGCGGGAGATGGGCAAAGATGCTTTGGTGGCGTTCTCCGAAAATTATCTTTGGATGAACTTCCCCAGATTGTATATAATATCTGCCTAAAAAGGAACATGTCGATAGTAGGTCCAAGACCGATTTTGGAAGAGGAACTATCAACAAACTATACGCCGTCTCAGCAGCAACAGATTTTAACGTTAAAACCTGGATTAACTGGGTATTGGCAGGCATATGCACGGAACAATGCGACTTATGAGTCGGGCGAGCGACAGAAGATGGAATTGTATTATGCGAAGAACTGCTCATTAAAGATGGATGTGAAAATCATTTTTCAAACAATTAGAGCGGTTTTCACAAAAAACGGCGCTCAATAGTAATTATATGATTAGGTTGAGGGATACTAATGAAAAAGATTGCATTTGTGATATTGACATGGAATTCTGACAAATGCATTGAGCGCTGCTTGCAATCGATATATAACTTAGATTCATCTTTGCTATCTGGAGAAATTGTTGTAGTTGATAATCATTCCTCTGATCAAACAGTTTCGGTCATACAACGCGTAAGGGCGAAATGGGAGCCTTCTTCCAGCTTTGCATGTACTCTTATTTCCATGGATAAAAACTATGGAACGACAAGAAGCCGTAACCGGGCGATAAAACTATTGCTTGATAAACATTATTATTCATTTATTTGCATTCTTGATTCAGACACAGAAGTAAATACAAGGGCCATTCAAGAGCTTACCGAGGTCGTGCTCGACCCCAAATGTGCGATTTGTGGGCCGCGAATGCATAATGATCAGGGAATCTATCAGCATACTGGACGCAATATACCAACATTGACAGAAAAAGTGCTAAAAATGCTTCCGTTCCATTGGTGTCAAAGGATTGGAGCATCGATGGAAACAAATCTTCCAGAGACAGGCGCGGGAACTGTTCGTGTGGGGTATTTGCTGTCAGCGTGTTGGGTGATGCGAACAGAGATTTTTGAGAAAGTCGGTTTGTTTGATGAGAAGATTTTCTACGCCCCAGAGGATGTGGAGTTTTGTATTCGCTGCTTAAAAGCTGAATATAACAATTTATATTGCTACGATGCGGATATTGTTCATGAGTGGCAACGTTTATCAAGGAAGAAGATGTTTAGCAAACATAATTTTGAACATATAAAAGGCCTGTTTTATATGTTTGCAAAGCATCGTTATTTGTTTCGCATACCTAAGGAATGGGATACTTATTAGGGGATAGAGTGAATTGAAGATGCAGGTATTTTTTGTCAATCCTCCATTTAAAGCAGAATACGGAAAATTTTCCAGAGAAAACAGAAGCCCTGCGGTCACTAGAAGTGGGACGCTCTATTATCCACTTTGGCTGATTTATGCAGCGGCGGTTTGCCAAAAAGATGGTTTTGATGTTGCATTTCTAGATGCGCCAGCAAAACCAATGGATGAATTAGAGGCGTTAAAGTCTATCAAAAACCAGGCACGAGAACCAAAGCTGTTTGTTTTCAGTACAAGTACGCCCTCGATTTATAGTGATGTTTCATTTGCTGAAAAAGTGAAAGCGCAATATAAGAATGCATACTGTATTCTTGTCGGTACCCATCCATCAGCCTTGCCCGAAGAGACGTTGTCGATCAGCCCTCAAATCGACGCAGTTGCTAGAAAGGAATTTGACTACATTGTGCGGGATGTAGCTCGAGCTCTACGTGACGGGCGCAACCCTAATGAGATCAAAGGTTTGACATATTGTGACAATGGAAATATTGTTTCAAACCCGGATATGGATTATATTGACGATTTGGACGATATTCCTTTTGCATCAAAATTTATTAAGCAATACTTAAATGAACGAGACTATTTTTTCGCAGCGTCCGCTTACCCCGAGGTGCAGATATTTACTGGCCGTGGCTGCATGGCTCGATGCAACTTCTGTGTCTATCCTCAGACGATGCACGGACATCAGTATCGATTACGCAGCCCAGAAAATGTTGTAGAAGAATTTCAATATATAGCGGATAACTTTCCGGATGTAAAAGAAGTTGTGATTGAAGACGATACATTCACGACAGACAAAGAGAGGGTAAGAAAGATATGTCGGCTACTTATTGAAAAAGGTCTTAATAAACGCTTGAAATGGCTTTGCAACGCAAGAGTCAACCTTGATTTGGAAACCATGAAAGCTATGAAAGCCGCTGGTTGTCACCTAATCATTCCAGGAATTGAGAGCGGCTCACAGCAGATCCTTAATAACATTAAAAAGGGAACGACCATCGATCAGATACGGGAGTACGTAGCGAATGCGAAAAAAGCAAAGTTGATGGTACATGCCTGCTATATGGTAGGCAATAATGGTGAAACCAGAGAAACGATGGAGGAGACGCTTCAGTTGGCGTTACGTCTAAACACAGATACAGCGCAGTTTTACCCATTGCTTCCTTTTCCTGGGACAGAAGCATATTTCTGGGCAAGAAATAATGGTTTCCTAAAGGGAGGTTATTCCGACTATTTGAAAGAGGACGGAACGATCAATTGCGTGCTTGAGCTGCCGGGGCTGACGTCGGAAGAATTAGTTAGATTTTGTGATGACGCAAGGCGGAAGTATTATCTTCGTCCGCGCTATATTGCTCATCGAATTTGGAGAGGCTTACAAAGTCCTGAAGATCTAATGCGGAGTATGAAAGCATTTGGTAAATTGAAGGAGTATTTATTTAAGCATATTAATTAGCGATGAAGCAGCTTTATCAGAATCCCATTGTAACAAGCCGATATAAATCAATAACTTCTGCTATATTCTGATTTGAAAGTACAGTTTATGAGAATCAATGAGTATGCGAACGTGAGTAGAGGGTTATACATAATCGGCACTACCCGTAGGGAGAAGATGAAAGGACATCGACAATGGACGAAACTATTTCGGTGATAATCCCAGTGTATAACGTGGAGAAATACTTAAGGCGTTGCGTCAATAGTGTGCTTGAGTCGAGTTATAAAGAATTGGAGATCATCCTTGTGGATGATGGTTCTCAGGATAGTTCTGGAAAGATTTGCGACGACTATGCAATACGGGATTCGAGAATTAAAGTGATTCATAAAGAAAATGGAGGACTTTCAGATGCTCGTAATATTGGAATAAAAGAATCCACAGGGGAAATTTTAACATTTATTGATAGTGATGACTATATTTCTTTTGATGCGATTAGCTTAATGTATAAAGCAAAATTGAAGTATAAAGCGCAGATATCCTGTTGTCTTTTTCGTCTTGTTGATGATAATTATAACAAGATAAAAAGACCTGTAGCTGTTGGAATGGAAGCGTTTTCGTGCACTGAAGCATTGGAAAAAATGCTACGACAATCAGAAATATTTTGCTCAGCCTGGGGAAAATTGTTTGATCGTGATTTGTTTTCGGACGTGCTGTATCCAGTTGGCGAGCTTCACGAAGATTTAGCGACGACCTATAAGTTGTTTGCGAAAGCAAGGAGAGTGTCCATCGCTCGAATTGACGGGTATTTTTATTATATGCGACCAGGTAGTATTCAACAAAGTCCCTTTAGCAAGAAAAAAATGGCACAGCTTAGATTTGCAAAAGAGCAAAAAACATATATTGATGAGAAATTCCCCGCTCTTTGCAAAGCAACCACCGATAGATTAGTGAGTGAGTGTTTTCATATATTGTTTTCTATAGGATGCCAAGAAGGTTATGATGCTGAAAAAAAAGAAATCATAGACATTATAAAGTCAAATAGAGCGGGGCTTATTTTGGAGAAAAGGACGAGCAAGAAAACTAAGTATGCATGTATTTTAAGCTATCTTGGATTTGGTTTTACTAGGTGGGTATATGATATCTTTAGGATAAAGCAAAAATTGATTCAATAGACAGAAACTTAATGTTCAACTGTTACAACGAAGTTGATTATATACTCACCAACAAATATCTAGCGATATACTACTTTCGTAATTCTGATAAACTGCGCAGATATAATTAATCGATCAATCAATTGGGGGTAATTTAGTGGATAAAATTCTCTCAGTAAGTATTGCAGCATACAATGCTGAAAACTGGTTAGAGCGATGCCTTGATTCTTTTTGTGTTTTTGAAGTTATGGATGACATTGAAATACTGATTGTCAATGATGGATCATGTGATAGAACAAAAGATATTGCAGAGAAATATGTGAAACAATATCCGCAAACTTTCCGCCTGATCAATAAGGAGAACGGAGGCCACGGATCAACAATAAATACTAGCATATGTATAGCCGCTGGAAAGTACTATAAGGTAGTAGATGCAGATGATTGGGTGGAGAGCAACGGATTAGTTGACCTTGTGCAAAGATTAAAAACTATAGATGCAGATGCGTTTCTCTCGCCGTATTATGTCGTGAAGGCAGAGAACATGCAAAAAAAACTGATGCAGAGCGTCAAGGACCAAGGTCGAGCAAAGAGAGTTCTCAAAATAGACGAAATTAGTGCGACGATTAATCTTCAAATGCATGCAATAACCTTTCGAACAGCAATTCTGCAGGACAATTTTACGCCTATCGATGAGCATTGCTTTTATGTGGATATGGAATATTTGGCTTTTTATTTTCGCTTAGTTCGGACTGTTTACATTTCTAATATACCTGTTTATGATTATTTGCTAGGAACGAATGAACAAAGCGTCAACATAGTAAATATGGTTAAACGGAGGGAGCAACACTTAAGAGTCTGCAGTCGCATTATTGAATATTATGATTGTGAAGGGAACAATAAAATCATTAAAGAGATTATCAACGGGATGATTGTCGCGCAGTATCGTGTTCTATTAGCAATACCTGAGGTAAGACAATCTAAAAGTGAATTTCTATCCTTCGAGAGAGCGCTAGCGCAAAAAAAAGATATATATGAAAAAGCGATATCTAGCGGCATTCATTCACGACGAGAAACAGCATATTTAGTATTCTTTTTGCGGAAGATACACTATCATGGATATTGGATTATCCATATGCTTTGTAGAACCCTCTTCAAGACAGGAAACAACACAAAGCGAGTCGGTGAGAAATGATTCAATTATCTTTCTGGATTGTATGGCTGATTGTGCTAGCTTTCTTAGCAAGAAGGTCTTCGCAAAAAGTACTACTTTCTCCACAAGTTGGCTTTATTGTCTGCTTTCTTCCGCAGGCAATTTACGCCTTACTGTATGTGAATTTGTGGGAACTCGAATTAAGTGATAATACACTTTTTGTGCTTTGCGGGGGAACAGCTACATTCCTAGCAATTAGTTATATAACATCAAGAATTATTTCACATCGAATTAGTTATTTATCTGTGAGAAAGGTACAGCATCCCGACAATGTAAATGAAAGGATACATGTAGATAATTGGAAAGTATTATTAGTTTTATTTGTGCAGGTGTATATTTTCATAGCGCTCGTATTCTATATTAACACTTTAAATGGAGCGTCATTTAGAGAAAAGATTGAGTATTATAATTACATCACGAAATTTGTTCCCAATGGACTTGAAGATCAAGGCCAAGCAATGCCGAAACCTCTCTTATACGCAAGAGACTTTTCTGTTTTTTATGGTTATATTGCGCTATATCTTCTGCTGCATAGTGCAGCACATCATTACAGATCGCATAGATTTATTTACATTGTCTGCATTTGTATAAGCCTTCTTTCTGGAATCATCATTGGAAGTAGATTTGATGTTGTTGCATTAATAATTTCAGCAATAGTTCAAGCATATTTTATTTATGGCAAGAGAAATGGTTGGAAGATACATATATCAAGAAAGTACTTTTTATACGCCTTGATAGGGGGAATAGCATTAATCATAGGATTTCAGTATTTTGGAACACTAATTGGAAGAACAACAAGTGGAAGTCTTGGTGACTATATTGCAATATATTTATCAGCACAGCTGAAAAATTTGGACACATTTATTCGTCACGGAAAATTTGGATGTGATATTTCAAATTGGCAAACAGTATATAGCGTTATTAATTTTATTGGGAAGCATTTAGGTATTGATGAATGGGTACACTTTTATGATCAGCCTTTTTATAGCATAAATGGATTTTCGCTAGGAAATGTATCAACTGTTTTCTACTGGTTCATGCACGACGGAGGTTTTATTGCACTATTCATTTTCACTACGTTTATGGCTGTCATTAGTCAAATAGTGTTTAATAAGGCTCTCACCAGTAGCGCAGTTGGCCAGATTGACCTATGTGTTATTATGTATTCCTACATGTTCTATGGGTTAGTATTTTCATTTTTCTCTAATCGTTTCTATTCTGCAATTATAAGTACTGGATTTATAAAATTTATACTCGTCCTAGTTTGTACGAAATTCTTATTTTCTCGTGTGTGCTTTAGGAATTACAATATGCAATAGAGCATAAACAATGGAACTTATGGGGAGGTGTCATTTTGAGGAAAATAGCCTTATTGACATATCATTCTGCTTATAATTATGGATCTGTACTCCAAGCTTTTGCTTTGCAACAGTCACTTCGCACACTCGGCCATCCAACAGATATAATTAATTATCGCATGGAAGAACAAAAACGTTATTATGAACCCTTGTATCGAACAAGCTATGGGGTAAAGACTTGGGTAAAAGACATCCTTCAATTTCCATATTATAAAGAAAGAATACAGCGAGCAACACGCTTCGAAACCTTCTTTAAGGAAAACTTTTGCATGACGAAGGAAGTAAACTCCCCAGAAGGAGTAAATGCGATATTGCAGGAATATGATATCGCTATAAGTGGCAGCGATCAGATCTTAAATAAACATTCATGTGAACTTGAACATAATGAATGGAAATATATGGATCCTTATCTCTTGAAGGGCTTCCAAGGCCGGAAAATTTCTTATGCTTCTTCTATAGGAAACATGACAGACGAAGAACTTCACTATATTCTTCCAGAGCTACAGACGTTTGATGCTCTTTCATTTCGTGAATCAAAAAGCGCTGAGCGCGTTTCCTCAATACTAGAAAAGAAGGTTGAAACAGTTCTCGATCCTACATTTCTATTGACAGAAGAAGAATGGGTGGATCGCTTAAACTTACAAAAATCACCGCAAGAAAAATATATTTTAGTATACGTTCTTTGTGGTCCCAAAACACTTGCAGAACACCTCCCTCATTTGAGAAAAATAGCGCAAGAAGAGATGTGTAAAGTAAAAATTGTTGCGCCTTTTGCGTCCCTGCCTGCTCTAGATAAGAAGATAGAGTATTGTCCCGGATTAGGGCCACGTGAGTTTTTAAATGAATTATACAATGCAGAAACAATTATAACAGATTCTTACCATGGAACAATCTTATCAGTGAACTTTGGAAAAGAGTTCTATTCGATATGCAAAACAACAGGAACTGAGTTTAGAAAAACCGACATTCTGAGACGGCTAGAATTGAAAGAACGTATAATAAATGAAATTACGAACATTGAAGAGAGAAAACATAATGCTAAAACTTTCAATGCAGTGAATGATAGGCTAGAATTTTTACGCAGGGAAAGCTTCAATTATTTACAAAAGGCGTTCACTAACGATTGACATAAGAACATAGTGTTTTTGAGAACCTATTATAACGCTATCCAATATGCAACTGTATACGGATTCATAGACATTTGAATTGGATATAATTATAGTATAGAATATAGTTATTGGTGAATATGGATGAACCATATTACCAAATGACTGCTATCTAATACCTGTAATATCGATATGTATTCCGTACAAAAATCCCTCCGCAATGCGACGAATAAATAAGAAATGTTCCACAGTAGTATTATTTAGAGATGATGTATTGAAGAAAATATAAAACAGAGGCATAAGCTAAAACTATGCATGGTGATTTTAAGTACAGATAACTTCAGAATGGAGAATCAGAATGAACACGCATTATACAGACGAACGAAATGCTCAGATATTGATTGCGCTTATGAAGGAGCATGGTATACGAAGAGTGATTGCAAGCCCGGGAACAACTAATATATGCTTAGTAGCTAGTTTACAGCAAGATGACTATTTTCAAGTCTTTTCCTCTGTAGACGAACGAGCTGCTGCATACATGGCCTGTGGAATGACCGCAGAATGTGGTGAACCCATAGCACTGAGTTGCACAGGAGCAACAGCTTCGAGAAACTATTTCCCAGGTCTAACAGAAGCATATTATAGAAAGCTCCCTATTTTGGCGATCACTTCATCCCAGCCAAATAACAGAATAGGCCACAATATTGAACAAGTCACTGATCGACGGTCCTCATTACCTGATATCGCCTTGCTAAGTGTTCAGTTGCCCATTGTAAAAGACAAAGATGATGAGTGGGAGTGTGAAATAGCGGCAAACAAGGCACTTCTTGAGTTACGTCATAGGGGAGGGGGACCTGTACATATTAATTTGGAAACAAGGTATTCACATGATTATTCAGTTTCTATATTACCACCCTCTAGGATAATTCGTCGCTATACAGATGAAGACGCTCTCCCAGAATTACCAAATGGAAGAATTGCTGTTTTTGTAGGTGCGCATCTTCGCTGGAGTGAGAAACTTACGAAGTCGGTTGAAAAGTTCTGTGAATATTATAACGCCACTGTTATTTATGATCACACCAGTAACTATGAAGGAATATATGGAGTAAATATGTGCCTAATAGGCAAACAACTCCAGTATCATGCATCCTGTACAAGACCGGATATTTTAATTCATATTGGTGATATTTCGGGCGCAGGTATATCATTGCACCCTAAACAAGTATGGCGAGTTAATCCAGACGGAGAACTTCGAGATACATTTAAGAAACTTACTAAAGTTTTTGAGATGAACGAGGAAAGCTTTTTTGAAGAATACATAAAGAAAATCAATAAACCAAGACAAATGAAACCAAATTATTGGGAAGAATGGTGTAATGAAGACGAGCAGTTAAGAAAGAAGATACCGGATTTACCTTTTTCTAGTGCTTGGATAGCGCAACAGACTGCACCAAAAGTGCCAGAATGTTCTGTTCTGCACTTAGGTATACTTAACTCGTTGCGCACATGGAATTATTTTTTACTCCCCAAATCTGTACGTGCGTATTCAAATGTGGGCGGGTTTGGCATTGATGGTAGCATTTCTTCTTTATTGGGGGCCTCGATGGTATCTCCTGACAAGCTCTTTTTTGGAGTTATTGGAGACTTGGCGTTTTTCTATGATCTTAATTCACTAGGCAATCGCCATTTAGGGAAGAACATCAGACTAATGCTTGTAAACAATGGAACTGGATTTGAAATGAAATACTATAGATCTGCAGCACCGATACAGTCACAGTTTAGAGAATACGCAGATGACTTTTTTGCTGCCCGTGGCCATTTTGCTCAAAAATCAAGAGAGTTAGTTCGTCATTATGCAGAGGACTTAGGATTCCAGTATATGACCGCATCAAATAAAGAAGAATTCATCTCACTATTAGACACATTCGTACAACCAAATCTTACAGAAAAACCTATTATTTTTGAGGTTTTTACTGAGGAAGATTTAGAAAACTCCGCTCAAAGAATATTAGATAATCTGTGCACTTCGGTAAGCGGCAGTACTGTGAACTTTGCAAAAAAAGTCATTGGGTCAAAGAATGTCCAAAAAATAAAGAAGATAATTAATAGAAGATAATTAATAGATAAGATAATACATAGAGATAAGGCCTAGATATGTATAGAAAAATGATAAAAAGATATCGAGATATTCCCATTCAGGCGCGTGCTTCGTTTTGGTTTCTAATATGCGCTTTTCTTCAGAAGGGAATCTCTTTCCTGACTACCCCTATATTCACTCGATTACTATCTACAGCTGAATATGGTCAGTATAACATTTTCAATTCATGGCTGGGTATCCTATCGGTCTGTATTTCTTTGAATTTATATTGTGGTGTGTATTCCCGCGGATTGGTGACGTTTGATAGTGACAGGGAAGTCTTTATTTCTTCCCTACAAGGGTTATCAATGACACTCGTATTAGTTTGGTCGGCAGTATATTTCGTTTTTCATGCCATTTGGAATCAACTATTTGCTCTGACAACTGCACAAATGGGATTTATGTTCCTTATTATATGGGGAACGAGTGTGTTTGGGTTTTGGTCTATGGAGCAACGCGTGGATTTTAGTTATCAGAAGTTGGTTGTGGTTACGCTTGTGATGTCGCTAATCAAACCACTTCTAGGGATTATTCTTGTTCAATTGGCAGTGGATAAGGTCACGGCGAGGATCTTCGGCTTGGCGTTAGTTGATGTCGTATTTGGGATCATCCTGTTTTGGGCCCAGCTGCGCAAGGGGAAGATTTTTTACTCATCCAAATATTGGAAACATGCTTTGGCATTTAATGTTCCACTAATTCCGCATTATCTATCTAATACCGTTTTAAATAGTGCGGATAGAATTATGATTGGTAAAATGGTTAGCGAGTCAGCAGCGGGCATATATAGCCTCGCGTATTCGGTGTCTTTGGTCATGGGACTCTTTAGCACTGCGCTTATTCAAACGTTAGAGCCGTGGCTTTACAAGAAAATCAATGAAAAAGATATAGAATCAATATCGAAAATAGCATATCCGACATTGATGTTTATTGCTGCAGTTAATGTTCTGTTGATTGCATTAGCACCAGAAGCTATCGCTGTATTTGCGCCACGTGAGTATTATGATGCAATTTGGATCATGCCACCTGTTGCAATGAGTGCTTTTTTTACTTTTTCTTATTTTCTGTTTGCGGAATTTGAGTTCTTCTATGAAAAGACAAAATTGATTGCAACTGCAACCTGTGTTGGCGCGGTATTGAATATTATTTTGAATTATGTTTTTATCAAGGCTTTTGGATACTATGCTGCTGGTTATACAACATTATTTTGCTACGTGGTTTATGCCAGTTTCCATTTCTACTTCATGAGGAAAATATGCAAAGAGAATTTGGATAACCGACAGCCATACGGCGTACGCAAATATTTTTCGATGGCTGCAGCGTTCTTAGTTGTAGGCTTTTTACTTTTGCTGACTTACCCACATCCATATGTGCGATATGGAGTACTTGGTTGTGCACTCCTTCTCTGCTTTTTGTTTAGAAAACAGATTATGGACACAATAATGAAACTTTTGAATATCAAAAATCATAAAGAAAAAGGGAATGAAGATTATGAATAAACTCAAACATCTCGTTAAATCTGCTGTTATGCTCTTGAAAACAGAAAAGCAAATACCTATTCCAACCCCAATCAACACGACTGAATTGCTAACTGGAAAAGTTGCGCTAATTACAGGCGGAAGTGGAGGAATTGGCATGGCAATAGCGGATAGCTTTTTGAAAAGTGGCGCGAAGGTAATCATTGCAGGGACATCCGAGGAAAAACTTGAGAAATGCCTCGAAAAATTTGGGGGGGGGGGGGTGTAGAAACGTCTCATCAATTGTTATTGATGTTTTAGATGTTTGCTCCTTGCCAGAGAAAGTGAAAGCTGCCGAAGCCCTTTTCCCAGAAGAACATATTGATATTCTGGTCAATTCTGCCGGGATATTGTCCCAAAACGATTTTTTAGATATGTCGGAACAAGAGTATGACAATATCATGAATATCAATGCAAAAGGCACTTTTTTCATGTCTCAGGCAGCGGCGAAGAATATGATTGAAAACCGAGTACATGGGCATATCCTTAATGTGACTTCTTCCTCTGCCCTACGCCCAGCGTGGACCCCGTATCAAATGTCTAAATGGGCAGTGCGTGGTCTGACGCTGGGAATGGCAGATAGGTTGCTCCCTTATGATATCATCGTCAATGCTATTGCTCCAGGGCCCACGGCAACACCTATGCTTGGTAAAAATCAAGGTGACATTATTTATAATGATGTCTGCCCTGCCAAACGGTATGCAATGCCATCGGAAATCGCTGCGCTAGCAACCTTTATGGTCAGCGATTTGGGAAATATGATTGTTGGAGATACATTTTATATAACAGGGGGCAGCGGAACAATTACGTTGCATGGATAAATAAGGGTAGTCGGTTTTCTTTCGTATAGTCTACTCTACCATTATGAAAGGGAACCGATATGAATATTCTAATTTTGGGCGGAACTGGCGCGATGGGCGTGGATTTGGTTAAAATCTTAGCTGCACGTGGCGAGAGTGTAACCGTCACCAGTAGGCTAGAGAGACAATCCGAAACAAATAACGTGAAATATGTACAGGGCAACGCCCATGATCGGGCTTTTATAAGATCACTATTACATGCTCAATATGATGCGATAGTGGATTTTATGGTCTATAACACTGAAGAATTCAAATTAAGATGGGAGTATTTTCTCAATTATTCATGTCAGTACGTATTCCTAAGCTCAAGCCGTGTATATGCTGACTCATCTGAGCCACTTACAGAGGAGTCTCCACGTTTGCTGGACGTAACGTTGGATGAAGCATACATAAAAACTGACGATTATGCACTAGCGAAAGCACGTCAGGAAAACATATTATTAGAATCCGGAAAGAGCAACTGGACGATTGTCCGACCATATATTACCTACAGCAATCAACGATTACAGTTAGGAGTATATGAAAAAGAACAATGGCTTTATCGAGCCCTACATAACCAAACTGTTGTTTTCCCTATAGCTATTGCGGAAAAGTATACGACCATGACCCTTGGACGAGATGTGGCTATGGGGATTTCTATGCTTATCGGTAATAAAGAAGCAATGGGAAAGGTATTTCATATTACAAGCAACAAGAAAATAAAGTGGGATGCTGTATTGCAGGTATATGAGAAAGTCATTGAAGATGTAACTGGAAATCTAATTAGAATAAAGTATGTCAATGACCTAAAGCCGGTTTATGAGGCGATGGGAAACAAATACCAGGTGATTTACGATCGATTGTTTAATCGGGAATTTGATAACAGCAAATTTGAGGGCGTGGTTGGAAAGCTGAAGTTTACCGAGCCAGAAAAGGGATTAAAGCAATGCTTGATTGAATTCCTTGACAATCCTAAATTCAGAGACATTCCTATGCGCTCGCAGGCATGGATGGACAAGGAAATGAAAGAACATACTCCACTGAAACAAATTGATGGAGCTACAAACAAAATTAAGTATTCAATTGGTAGGTATACACCATATTTTGTACTGAAAGCGAAAGGAAAGTAATACATGTATGACTATCTTATCATTGGAGCAGGCCTATTTGGCGCGACATTTGCCAATTTAGCTCATTGTGCGGGGAAAGCAGTCCTCGTTGTGGAAAAACGCTCGAATATAGGTGGGAATGTGTATACAGAGCGTGTGGAAGGAATCAACGTCCAAAAGTATGGTGCTCATATCTTCCATACGAACGACAAAACTGTCTGGAATTACGTGAACCGCTTCGTGACTTTCAACAGGTTTACAAATTCACCTGTTGCAAATTATAAGGGTGAGCTATACTCACTCCCATTCAATATGTACACATTCAACAAAATATGGGGTGTAGTGACACCGGAAGAAGCTGCTGCAAAGATCAATGAGCAGCGCGTAGCTGCAGGGTTCAGCGAGCCCACGAATTTGGAGGAGCAGGCGATTTCGCTTGTGGGTACAGATATCTATGAAAAATTGGTCAAAGGTTATACGGAAAAACAATGGGGCCGTGATTGCAAAGATTTGCCTACTTTCATTATAAAGCGCTTACCAGTGCGGTTGACTTTCGATAACAATTACTATAACGCGCTCTATCAGGGCATTCCTATCGGTGGGTATACTAAGATGGTGGAGAATATGCTAGATGGTATTGAGGTCCATCTAAATGTGGATTATCTCGAACATAGAGCAGAGTTGGATGCGCTTGCCAAGACGGTTGTCTATACGGGCCCTATTGATGCATATTTCGATTACCGATTCGGCCCGCTTGAGTATCGCTCTATTCGATTTGAAACGGAAATACTAGATAAGGCCAATTTCCAAGGGAACGCAGTGGTCAACTATACAGACAGTGAAAGACCCTGGACGCGGATCATCGAACACAAATGGTTTGAGTTTGGCAAGGATGAGAACGGTAAAGATTTACCTAAGACAGTGATCAGTCGGGAATACAGCAGCGAGTGGAAACCGGGGGATGAAGCGTATTATCCAATCAACGATGAAAAGAATGAGGCGCTATATTCTGCGTATAAACGCCTTGCTGCGAAAGAAGAGAAGGTCATATTTGGTGGTAGGCTTGGTGAATTTAAATATTATGATATGGATCAAGTGATCGCGGCGGCTATTCAGAGGTTCAATACCTGTCGATAAGCGGCTAAGTGGAAATAAAATGTTTGCGGGATCAGCTCATTTCAAGGATTGACAACACATCAATCGCATTGTTGTGCGGTTGGGAGAATAAGCTAGAGGACTAGGAGTTTTTAATCGACGATAGAAAGTTGTGATCTTTATCAAACGCAATAAGCATATAGGGGACACTACAAAACATAAAGAATTCTAGAAGGTTAATCTAGAAAATAAATGAAAAATCTTATTATGGAATAGAGCATAAGAGAAATATGTTTATTCCCCAGAAAGGAAAAATATGAAAAGCGTTTGCAAGTATCCAAAAAAGCCAATTATATTTTGGTTGGGACTCATTCTATTGAGCGGAGTATATGTTTTGCTCGTGCTTCTGACAGAAGGAAACTGTCCCGAAGCATTCAATGATATTATCTATGGATGGGATGCGGTAAAGGGAACAAATAAATCGATTGAAGTCGCACTTCTTCGGAGACTGATTCTTGTAGGTAGTATTCTAGCGTTTTTGTACGGTTTATTTGTGAATAGAATAGATCAAGAACATTCTTGGCAATTAGGCGCATGGAAAAGCGAAAGAGAAACACTGTCTTTTTATATGTGTGCGATTTGCACAGTTTTCGGGGTGTATTACTTTGTTTGCCAAAGTATCGATCCCCTTTTGATGGCAGCTCTGCTTACAGCTGCATTATTGCTGTTGATCGATAAGGACTTAATACCGCCAGCACTTTGTCTTTTGTTTTCGGCGTATTATGCCGCTTTTGCTATTTATAGGGGATATGTGTTTCTTGGTGGGGAGGATCCCATCAACAATATGACGCTTACGTTTGCTGCGCTTTTATTAACTATTCTCCTGCTGATATCAAAATCGAGGCGTACGTTGGTATTGAAAGCAACGATGCTCTGCCAGATACCAATACCGCTTCTCCTATTAGTGTTTTTTCAGTCTAAGTATAAGACATATGATGGACAAATCAAGATCGTAGAAACACCCATTGGAGCGAACATATTTGTTGCTCTTCTCATTTTGATTTTATTTATTATTGCGGTATATAATTTAGCAAAGCATTGGAATAACGCAGAGGGGGGTGAATTAAGCGAAGCTATTTCAATAGGGACATGCATAGCCATTATGTCCTTCAATAGATTTAGTGGAACGGGAGCGATCATGCTTTCAGACATGCATCATCCGTTCGAAAATATTATAGGTTTCTCTCAAATCTTTCAACTAGGGCAGATGCCGTTTTCAGAATATATACCTGTATCTGGAATGTATTCGATAGTTCATGGTGCATTTTTTGAGTTATTTGGCGAAGGCCTGTATTCTAACTATGCGATTACGAACAATTTATTCTTTACATTTTTTATAATTATTCTTGTCTTGCTTTTGCAACTACATGTAGACAAATCCTTTATTTTCTTGATTTCACTATGCACTTATATTCAGGACTATAATCGCACGGTATTGATCTTGCCCATTATGCTTCTTCTGTCTAGTAAAAAAATAATTGGCAAGAGAAATCTTTGGCTGAAGCTGTGGCTGATTACTAGCCTTTTCCATGGATTATATTACCCAGTTTATGGAGCCGCGGTATGCCTTGCGTTCCTTCCGTTGGCAGTACGGCAGATATATAAGTTTTTTAAGTTCGGAGAGCTTCAAAAGGAAATCAAATCTATTCGGTTTTGGCTAGGATGGGCACCATGTATTCTTTTGGTTTTGATTAGCGTCCCCTTGCTGCTTGGAACACTTAAGCATATTTTGGCTATGGAAGGACAGAGCCTTCTAGCAGATGGTATTGCGCGATTTGCCCAGAGCTTACCCAATAATTTTCTCCCATGGTTGAATGAGCATAAGACGATTCGAAGAGGCATTTTTTACTTAATTTCGATTGTATTTCCGGCGTTCTGCGTATGGCTGCCAGTATTTTTAGCAACTAGATTCAGTAGAATACGAATTGGACAGAAAGCAATACATTTGCAGGACTCGGCAACGATCTATTGTTGGATATCTATCGCCATAATGCTTTCAGTTTCCTATACATATTCCTTCCTTCGCCTGGATCCGTATAGTTTATTCATGAGAAGTGTCGGGTCATTAACGGCAGCTTCAATCATGTTCATAGTATTAATTCGGCAAGAATGCATTTTCTGCTCCGCAGAAAAATATATGGTGTATGGAGTAGCATTCATTATGGCTGCAATTACACCTTTGCTTGCTTTTACTGCAAATGGAAGTAAAATGACTAGTTTCTATACTGTTCCCGAGAACTATGTCTATGTAGAAAATGATCAAGTAGAAAAGCTTGGCACAGGATTCGTGAAAATGGACGTGTATCAGAATATTGAGAATCGGTGGGAAGAAGCAAAGAAACTTGATAAAGAGAAATCGTATTTTGGAAAATGGGAAGACTTTGGATACTATTATCTATACAACATTAAAGGTGCTGCAACGTTGGAAACTGGTACCATAAAAGGATATAGTGCATCGGTAGAAGCGGCTCATAACCTGAAGAAGAACCAGAGTGTTGTAGGAAGAAGTTTTGGCCTGCTTTCTAACTATTATCTATATAATTGGCTGTTGACATCTGGAGATTACTACTGGGATAGTCCGTCAAATACTTTTCAATATACAGATGGAAAATATGATATAGAAGCTATAAAGCGAATGAATGGTGAATTTAGCGCTAATATAGATTTATATAACGGGGAGCTATTTGCGAGCAGTTGGGGTGAATCTATCGATTCTCTTCAGCAAATCTTTTCAGACCCCAATGTTGCTGTTACGGTGAATTCGGAGAACTTGATTTCCGAATTAAACTTTTCTCGTATTATCGACGGAGATGAAGCTGATTTCTTATACATAGAATTGGAAGATATGGATAACGAATATCAGTATAAACTATACGACTTGAATAAAGAAGCGGACTCTGGAGAATATTTCTCTCTAAAAAGATACAATGAAGGCAAAAATATAACCGTGTCTTGGAAGGATGAAAGTGGAAATGCGGTTAATTTGCGCTGCTTTGTCGGGAAGGGCAAACTCCTTATTCCCTTGGGGGTTGGCAAAGGATGGCTATTGCACGATCATGATGGTGTGAAAGTGTCGATGGATTTAGATGGCGAGCCAATTAGTGTACCTACAATTAGTACAGCACGATTACTAAAACTTAGAGAAATATAGCATCATGAATGTTTTCTGTCTGCTTAATAATGCATGATAATCAGGACAGGGAGGTGATTTGCTTGGACCAGAAACAATACTTGTCATATAAGCGCTATGTGTTTCCTTTATTAGGAACTTTGTTTTTGTATATATGGTCTCTGGCAACGAAGATGTATGCTTTTCAGACAGAATCGGAGACGATTACTGAATTGCGGACACTTTATATCCCGATTTGTTTTTGTGCTCTATATTATATACAAGAGCTCTGGACAAAGAGAAATGAAAAGCCAGTACAGATGGCAATAGCAGCATTTCTTGTTTATGAAATTTTAAACGGTATTATTCTGATTTTGATATATCCTGGCGCCTGGAGATGGGATGATGTCAATGTCTTTAATGCTTTTATGGCAAACGGGCAATTGAATTATTGGCAACACTACTTGACGATCGTTTTTTATATCTTTGCTTTATTTGTAGCACCTTTTCCGGCCGGGATAGTATTTGTCCAATTCACGATCATATCGATCATATTTGCATACTGCGTATATGTAGTAGCAAGACTGCGTATATGGAATCAGACAAAATGGAGGTATCTCCTGCTTATCCCTTTCTTCTTTATACCGACTTTCGACCATAATATGTGGCCACTAAGACTATCCTTGTATTGCATGCTGGAGGTTCTTCTTGTTGTACTAATTCTAGAACCTAAAGTTATTGATTGCGCAGATATATGGGAGCGTCCCAAACGCCTCATGACTCTTGTTGTTTTGACAGCAATTCTTGCCAACTGGAGAACAGAAGGTATTCTATATTGCTTCTTGGTTCCTGCTCTGCTCTTTGTAATTTATCCTGTTAAGTCGAAAAAAATGCTCCGGGGGGGGGTACTGATTTCCTGTATTGTTTTGACCGGCACCCTCTATTTGCCTCAACGGTATGGGTTGAGCCCTAATAAAGACTATGATCTCACCGGAGTATTACGTCCGATCTCCCCGCTGATCCAACAGGCTGCTGAGGATGAGCAGACAGAAATCCTGACTGAAATAGATAAGGTTATCAATATAGACACGATAATGAATGGATATGAAAATGGCACCGACGGAATTCAACTTTATTGGAATGATCGGTCCCAACTGATTCAAAATGATTTCTCGGATGAAGACTATAATGGTTTTAAGTTGGCTTATGTTAAGCTGGTGCTTCGATATCCGATGATATATATGAGCGAGAGAATAAGTACCTTTCTCGATAGCTGGAAAGAGGAAAGCGCTGGTTTTATAGGTTGGCTCTATACTTCCGAGAGACCGTCCTTGCAAGTATTTTCTCATAGTTATCATTTGAATCGTCCACTAAGTAACACGCTTCGGATCAAAGTTGGAGAGATCCTTAACGCGGAAGGGGATGGGTATAACCTTACTCGTTGGACATTCAATTATTACGCTCAAACAGCAGCGATCATTGCGTTCACATTGTACCTCGCAATTAGTCGTTCTAAGTATCTATTTGTTGCTTTAGTTATGGAAGTGCGGATGGTTCTAACGTTTTTGACAGCGCCTGCGTTGATTTTCATGTACTACTATAACCTATGGCTTTTTGGTAATTTTATCATCTTCAGATTCGCAGCATTTTTATGTTACAAAATACAAGAAGGCATTAAAGAAAGGAGGACCCAAAATGAATAAAATTCTGCTATTTATTCCAATGTACAATTGTGAAAAGCAAATCGTGCGTGTGTTGAGGCAGCTCACACCAGAAATATGCAAGCATTTTTCGGAAGTGATCATCGTAAACAATCGCAGTACCGATCGAAGCGAAGAGGCGGTTCAGGAGCATCTAAAGAGAGAACCGGTATCAATTCCACTTAAGCTGCTTCGCAACACGGAAAACTATGGCCTGGGAGGATCTCACAAAGTAGCATTCCAATATGCAATAAAAAACGGATTCGACTATGTAGCAGTGCTGCACGGGGATGATCAAGGGGAGATTCTAGATCTCGTACCTATCTTTGAAAGTGGAATGTATCAACATTATGATTGCTGCCTCGGTGCGCGATTCATGAAGGGATCAAAACTAGAGGGATACTCAAGATTTAGAACTTTTGGTAATCTTGTGTACAATCTTTTGTTTTCTGTTGTCTGCGGATATCGAATCTATGATTTGGGCTCTGGTTTGAATCTGTACAAGGTTCAGATGCTGCAAGACCCCTTCTATGAAATGTATCCCAACAACCTTATGTTCAATTACTGCATGGTGATGGCTATACATCAGTACAAACAAAAAGCGAAGTTTTTCCCGATCACTTGGAAGGAAGCGGACCAAGTTTCAAATGTGAAATTGTTTGATCAGGCAAAGCGTGTTTTGAAGATGCTTTGGGGATATGCCTTGCATCACGATAAGTTTCTACGGAGCGATCTGCGCGATCGACCGATAGAAGAATATACAGCAGAAGTCGTATGGAGCGCCGATGGGAAATAGTATGAAGAAGCTATATAGAATCATAAGCGTAGTAGTATACCTATGTGCTCTCCCGATATTGGCATCCCCGCTCTTCGGCGTAGTCACTGCGATGAGAACAGCGGGCCAATTCAGTTTTTTCTTGGCTCCAGCATTTCTTTTGATCGTATGCACTCTGCTGATAAAAGCAGCTCGTTTTTACTTCATTGTATTAGAAAAGAGAATGGGACTGCTGGAGTTTACACAGACGTACCTAGGGACCACTCTGATCAGCGTACTCTTTCCATTCAAATCTGGAGAACTGTTCCGCGCTTTTGTATATGGAGAAAAACTGCGGCAGATCAAAGTCGGCATCCTTCTTGTACTGATCGATCGTTATTTTGATACGGTTCCCTTGGTAGTGTTGTTGCTCGGTATCGTGATCCGTGGAGGAAATGCGTCATCGATCGTATGGGTGCTGGCGGCGGGGATGGTTCTCATTACAATGCTATATGTCATCTTTCCCTCCTCCTACCTCTATTTGAATCACTTTTTGATCGCTAATGAAGACACAAAGAAGAGTTTGATCGCGCTTGAACTGCTAAAAAAAGTCAACGATGGGTATATGAGCTTAAAGGAGCTTATTCGAGGCAGGGAGATCCTCCTCCTTTTCCTTTCTGCTTGCGCATGGGTTTCAGAATATAGCGCGTTGTTTTGCTTGGCAAAGGGTCTAAATCTTGATTTTGGGCCCGGCAGCTTTCTGCTGTATATGAGCTCGATTTTGTCAGGTCAGGTAGGGAACTTTGGAAGATTGTATATTGGCATCAACAGTGCACTCCTGGCCGTCAGTGGTGTGCTCATGTTTGCGATAAGATTGGTTTATAGAAAGAAGGAGCGGCGATGAAGGCCTTTTGTGTTTATGACGATCATGTTCAGCCAAACGCTTTTATCCGAAATATCATCGGGGAAAGATCCTTCGGAGAGGTCATTCTAAAAAGAAAAAGCGTAAAGAATCGCTTTCAGTCTTTTGCTCTAGGTTGTGGCAGCATCGAAAAAGTTTTTTCTTTCGATCATTCCTGGCAAATGGACCAGCTCCTTGAAACATTACGGAAAGTGGAAGGCAACACCCCGATCCTTCACTATTTTTCTAACTTTGCTGTTCAAGACGAGAAAGAGGCGGAGCTTCTTCTGCGTAAGATCGCTTATATGGAAGATAACTACGTGCTTCTTGCTGATGGCATCCCGGTTGCACTGGTAATGCGAAGTGCAGATGCGTATATTCGCTTTCTCTCTAAGCATGAAAGCACATTGCAAAATCCTGAGTTGTATGTTAAAGGCAGCTCTGAAGAAGATTTTCTTTCGATCAACGCCAATGCTTTTTATTACCTGGGAGATTATGAAAAGTTCCTTCGATATATCTCCGGAGGATTTGATGTACGCTTTTTCAATGTCCTGCGTGGAGACGCTCTGACTGTTGTTAAGTCCTCTCAAAACAGCGATAAGATTTTTGCGGAATACAAGTTTTATCACCTTTTGCCAGACGACATGAAGATGTGGTTTGTCATGCCGTATGATTTTCAAAAATCAGTGGATGGCGCATCCTATCGGATGGAGAGATATTATGTGCCGGATCTTGCCCTCCGTTGGGTCCACCGAGCGATCGGCTTGGATGAGATGGACAAAATATTGGAAAAATTATTCTTGTTTATCAATACAAGAAAGCGCAAGGAAGTAACAGCCGTAGAACAAAAAACGATGGCAGAAGCTTTATACCTAACGAAAGTGAGAAAGAGACTGGAAGAACTAAAAAAGCATAAACAATACGCTGTTTTGGATAAGTATATAACGACTGGCACAAGGTTCTCAAGCGGACTGGATGAGATATTCCAATGGTATGAATCCTTATTTGAGAAGACTGGAAAGCTCAGAATTGGAACGCCTGAAAGCGTGATCGGACATGGAGACTTATGCTTTTCCAACATTCTCTTTAGCAAGGACACCAATCTTTTGCGTTTAATAGATCCTAAAGGCGCAGTAAAAGAAGAGGAACTCTGGACCGATCCATACTATGATATTGCAAAGCTCTCGCATTCCATCTGTGGCTTGTACGATTTTTTCAACAGCGACCTACACCATATCACGCTTGACACGGACTTGATCTTCCGTCTTGAGATCGATTTTGACAATACGAAGTATATGGAGCTCTTCAAGAAATACGTAGAGAAAAATGGTTTTTCTTACTTGGCAGTTCGTATCTATGAAGCCTCGTTGTTTCTCTCTATGCTGCCACTGCATATGGATCGCCCGCAGAAGGTATTCGGTTTTATTTTGAATGCGATTCAGATCATGGAGGACATTGAACAATGTATGAAAACATGACTTTCATTTTTGATATTGACGGTACGCTTTGTCCCATCAAAAAACGTGAAGAACGGTATGAAGATTTGGTCCCATATCCCTCCATGGTAGAAAAGATCCGATATTACAGCAAAAACGGCGCTAAAATCGTTCTATTTACTTCAAGAAATATGAACAGCTATCAGGGCAATATCGGATTGATCAATGCGAATACAGCAAAGATCCTTCTGAAATGGTTGGAAAAATGGGAGATTCCCTATGATGAGATCATTTATGGGAAGCCCTGGCCGGGCCATGAAGGGTTCTATGTTGATGACCGTACTGTGCGGCCGGATGAGTTTTTACAGTATACGCCGGATGAGCTTAAAATGATCTGCGAGAGATCACGCCCAGAAGGAGAATGATAATGACAAGGAAAATGGATATTGTGATAACGATGGCAGGTTTAGGCAACCGGTTTCGGAAGGCGGGATATACGGTTCCCAAATATATGATCGAGGCTCATGGGAGGACTCTGTTTGAGTGGTCTCTGAAAAGCTTGGAGGGATATCGGAGCGCAGCAGATCGGCATATCTTTCTTGTGCGCAGAGAAGATCATGCAGAAACTTTTATCCGTGAAACCTGCGATGCGCTGGGGATCACCAATGTCCGTTTGATCGAATTGGACGAGTTGACGGACGGGCAGGCGACGACTGCGATGTTGGCGAAAAAAGAATGGGATCCAGGGCATGAGCTTCTTATTTATAATATCGATACGTTTGTAGATGCTGGACTGAAGATTGAAGACGTGCACGGCGATGGCTTTATCCCTTGCTTTTATGGAGAAGGCGACCATTGGAGCTTTGTTCGCTTGAACAAGGATGGAAAGGCTGTAGAAGTGAGAGAAAAGATACGTATCTCGGATAACTGCACGTTGGGTGCGTATTATTTTTCCTCATGCAGGTTGTATGAATCGCTTTACAATGATTATTACAAAAGCCAAGAAAACTTAGAAAAAGGCGAAAAATACGTCGCTCCTCTTTATAACTACATGATAGAAAAAGGCATGGATGTCTATATCTCTTTGGTTGAAAAGGATAAGATCCATGTATTGGGCACGCCAGAAGAACTAAACGCTTTCCTAGAGGAATATACCCCTGAGTAAACACTAGAAAACGAGGAAATTTCCGTGAAGAAATTGCTGCTGCAGCTTCTCCGATTCGTTGGGATTTCGGGCGTGGGCTGGCTGATTGACTTTTCTCTTTATTTACTGTTCACGTCCCTTTTTCATTGGGATGTGTTCTATTCAAATTGTCTTAGCGCCATACCGGCTGTGACATTGATATTTTTCGTGTCTACGTCGAAGATCTTTCGGAGAACGAAAACAAAGATTCCAGTCCCGGTGAAATATGTGATCTATATTGCCTACCAATTCATCCTATTGCTGATCGTATCCTCCATCGGTCAGTTGTTGGCCGGAAAGATCACGCAAACATTTGCAGAGATCCCATTCCTCGTCAGCTGTTCAAAGATCATTGCAAAGGTTATCATCACTCCGATCACAATGGCGGCAAATTTCATGGTTATGAAAGTGCTGACAGAACGGATGTGATGTGGAGAAGAAACTTTGGACAAACCTATTTGTTCCAAAAAGAAGCAGAGCATTAAGAACCTAAAATGGAAGACAATACCCACGAGTAGCTATAGAATAATGATAACAACTAAGTGCGCTGAGCCACGATAATGAAATAAGAGGATACATTAGGCGGTAATAGAACAAAAACTATTTCCATATGGCAGGGAGATGATATAACTATGCACCCCACATTACAATACCCCTTTGACAACCAGCTCATCCTTCGCAAGCGCAAGTCGCTGAAGCGCGAGCTTTTGGCTTCGCCGAACCTCATGGAAAAGCGCGTCGCCATCCTCGGCGGATCCACGACGCATGACATCAAGGACATGCTTGAGCTGTTCCTGTTGGATCAGGGCATCAAGCCGGTGTTCTTTGAATCGGAATACGCCCAGTACTGGCAGGACGCGATGTTCGACAACCCCGAACTCGTGGCGCTCAAGCCCGACGTCATCTTCATCCACACCTCAAACCGAAACATCAATACATATCCCGAAGTGGACAACACCCCGGAGGAGATCGACGCCATGCTCGCCCAGACCATGGCCCACTTCATCTCCATGTGGGACAAGCTCCGCGAGACATACCACTGCCCCATCATCCAGAACAACTTCGAGTATCCGTTCTACCGTCTGCTCGGGAATCAGGACGCCTCGAACATCCACGGCCGCGTGAACTTCATCACCCGGCTGAACATGGAGTTCTACGGGTACGCCCAGACCCACGAGGGCTTCTTCATCAACGACATCAACTACCTCGCGGCGGACTACGGCCTCGAAAAGTGGTCGGATCCGTTCTACTGGCACATGTACAAATACTGCTGCTGCATGGACGCCATCCCGCGGCTGGCGTTCAGCGTGAGCAACATCATCAAATCCCTGTTCGGCAAGAACAAGAAGGCCTTCGCGCTCGACTTAGACAACACACTCTGGGGCGGCATCGTCGGAGACGACGGCGTGGAGAACCTCGCCATCGGGCCGGAGACCAGCATGGGGCAGGTCTATTCCGAGTTCCAGCAGTACCTCAAGGCACACAAGAAGCTGGGCGTCTTGCTGAATGTCGTCTCGAAGAACGAGCGGGAGAATGCCCTCGCCGGGCTGAACCACCCGGACAGCGTCCTGCCGCCTGAAGAGTTTATCTCCATCAAGGCCAACTGGGAGCCGAAAAGCCTCAATCTCACGCAGATGGCTCAGGAGCTGACGCTTCTCCCGGAGAGCTTCGTGTTCGTGGACGACAATCCAGCGGAGCGGGCGATCATCCGGCAGCAGGTGCCGGGCGTGCCGGCGCCGGAGATCGGGAAGGTGGAGCATTATATCGACGTCATCGACCGCAGCGGGTTCTTCGAGGCGACGAACCTCTCGAAGGACGACCTCAAGCGCAACGAGATGTACAAGGAGAACGTGAAGCGCGCGGAGATGCAGGCCAGCTTCGCAAACTACGAGGACTACCTCCTGTCCCTCAAGATGACTGCCACCATCAAGTCCTTCGAGAGCCTCTACATGTCCCGCATCGCCCAACTCACCAACAAGTCAAACCAGTTCAATCTCACCACCAAGCGCTACACGCAGGAGGAGATCGAGGCGGCGGCAGCCGACCCCAAGACGGTGACGCTGTACGGGAAGCTGGAGGACTGCTTCGGCGACAACGGCGTGGTGTCTGTGGTGATCGCCGAAGAAAAGGAGGATGCACTGGACATCATCCTGTGGCTGATGAGCTGCCGGGTCTTAAAGCGCGACATGGAGTTCGCCATGATGGACGAGCTGGCGGCGGAAGCCCAAAAGCGCGGCCTCAAGAAACTCATCGGGCACTACTACCCCACCGCGAAGAACGCGATGGTCAAGGAGTTTTACGCTCTGCAGGGCTTTACGAAGGTGGATGAGGACGAACAGGGCAATACCCGCTGGGAGCTGGATCTCACGAACGGATACGAAAAGAAACAGCATGTCATTCAAATCCAAAACTAACATAAAGGAGTAACAACCATGAACAGAACCGAAATTTTTGCAAAGCTGACCGAGGTCTTCCGCGACGTGTTCGACGATGAGAGCATCGAGCTGACCGAGACCACCACCGCCGCCGACATCGAGGACTGGGACTCCCTTTCCCACATCATGCTGCTTTCTGCGGTCGAGGACGACTTCGGGATCAAGTTCGACATGAAGGCCGTGCAGGGCCTCAAGGACGTGGGTGCCATGGTCGACCTCATCCAGGAAACCTTGGCATGATGAAGGTCCATCACATCGGATACCTGGTAAAGCGATCGGAGAAGGCCGAAAAGGTCTTCTCCTCGCTTGGGTACACGGAAAAACAAGCGGTCCTCTACGACCCGATTCGGGACGTGGACATCTCGTTCTGGGAAAAGGACGGCTACACCGTAGAGCTCGTCAGTCCGAAGTCGGAGAAATCCGTCGTGGCGAACCTCATCCGTACATACAAGAACGCGCCGTACCATATCTGCTATGAGACGGTCGACATGGAAAGAGACGCAAAGATGCTGGAAGATATCGGATTTCTGAAGATCGACGAACCGACGCCCGCACCCGCGATTTTAGGCGGGGGGGGGGGTACGGTCCTATTCCTGTATTCCGCACAGATCGGCCTTGTGGAGCTGTTGACCTATGAACAGCTACAGGATCGAGGAGATGCAGGTGGGGATGGATGCGTGCTTTTCCACAAAGGTGACGGAAGAAATGCTGCGGAAGTTTCTTGAGATCAGCGGAGACGTAAATCCCCTGCACAATGATGAAAACTATGCCCGGTCCTTCGGGTACCCTTCCCGGGTGGTCTATGGGATGCTGACGGCTTCGTTTTATTCGACGCTGGCAGGCGTCTACCTTCCGGGCGAACGCTGCCTGCTGTACGAGGTGGATTCCCTGTTCGCCTCGCCCGTGTTCGTAGGCGATACGCTGCGGGTCTATGGCAAGGTCGAAAAGGTCGACACAGAAAAGAAATTCGTTCGGATCAAGACGCGGATAACGAACCAGGAAGGGACCCTGGTCTCGCGTGGCAGCATCGTAGCGGGGGTGAGAGACGATGGAACGTGATCTGTTGGTGTTGGGAGGCTCGTCCGCCGTTGGGATCGCCGCGATCAAGCGAATGGCGAACCAATTTGATACGGTATTTGCACACTACCACAGTTCCAAAGAGGAGCTCGAGCAACTGCAGCAGGATATTCCCAACCTTCGGCTTTTCTCAGCGGACTTTACGGATATGGAGAGCACGCAGCGTTTCGTGCACGATGTCGAGGCGGCCGACCGGCCGGTGACCCACATCCTTCACTGCCCGTCTGCAAGGCTGAGGACCGTGCGCTTTTCTTCCCTATCCTGGGAGAATTATGAACAGATGCTGCAAACGCAGCTCCGCTCCTTCGTGGTCGTCCTGCAGACGTTTCTGCCGAAGATGGCCAAACGGCGGGAGGGGCGCGTCGCGGCGGTCCTGTCGTCCGCGACGGTGGGTACGCCGCCCTCGTTTATGAACGATTACCTTGCCGCCAAATATGCGCTTCTCGGCTGCCTGCGTGGGCTGGCGGTAGAGTATGCGCCTAAGAATATCCAGATCAACGCCGTATCGCCCAGCATGATGGAAACGAAGTTCGTTGGCTCCCTTTCGCATCTCATGGTGGAGAAAAACGCCGCGGAGAACCCGCTCGGCCGCAACGCGTCGGTGAACGACGTCGTGCCGCTGCTCGAATACCTGCTTCTTGGAGAAAGCGGCTTTGTCACCGGGCAGAACTTCCTCGTTTCCGGGGGCAGCTTGATCTGATGACCGAAAGGGGATTTTAAACCTGTGTCCCTGACCTCATTTCAATTCTTTTTCTTTTTCGCCGTATCGCTTGTGGTATATTATATCCTTCCCAAAAAGTTTCGCTGGATAGCGTTGCTGGTTTTCAGCATCCTCTTCTTTATGTTATCCTCCACGCCCTACACGATCGTTTATTTGTTGGCCAGCATAATTGTAACGACCCTATGTGCGAAGTGGATCGGGCGGGCCAAGGCAAAAGAACAGGGAAAAATAGCAAAGCTGGCGCTGGCCATTGGGATCGCGGTCAATGCCGGGATGCTCGTTGTGCTCAAATACAGCGGATTCCTTATCAACAATGCCAACCGGGTGTTTTCCCTGGTGCATATTTCTTTGCAGCTTCCCGTGCCGCAGCTGGCAGCGCCGCTGGGCATCAGCTTCTATACGTTCTCCGTCATGGGTTATTTACTCGACACCTATTGGGGCATCGCAGAGCCCCAGCCCAGCATCCTCAAAACTGCGCTTTTTGCGGGCTATTACCCGCAGCTGACCTCCGGACCGATCACACGGTATAATTTGAATCGGGGGGGGGTACGAGCACTGTATGAAGGCTGCGCTTTCGATTACGAAAACGTGACCTTTGGCCTGCAGAGGCTCCTATGGGGTGTGTTCAAAAAGCTGGTCATCTCTGCGCGGCTGGGCGTGATCGTGGACACCATCTACGCAGACACTGCTACGTACAACGGCTTCTATATCTGGCTGGCGGCCGCGCTCTTCATGTTCCAGCTCTACACAGACTTTTCCGGCTGTATGGACATCGTGCTGGGCGCTTCCGAGTGCTATGGCGTAACGCTGCCTGAAAACTTCCGCACGCCCTTCTTCTCCCGTTCCGTACAGGAATTTTGGCAGCGCTGGCACATTACGCTCGGCAGCTGGATGCGGGACTATATCCTCTATCCCGTTCTGCGTTCCAGAGTCTGGAAAGGCATGACGAAGTGGATCAAGGCGCACTGGGGAAAAAGGGCGGCAAAGCAGATACCGAGCATTCTGGGGATGCTGTGCGTTTGGCTCTTTATGGGCCTCTGGCACGGCGGAGGATGGAAATTCATCATTGGCATGGGGCTTTGGTTCTGGACACTGATCGCACTATCCCAAATATTTGAACCGCTTTCCAAGAAGATCATCGCGCGCCTGCACATCAACACCAAATGCTTCAGCTGGCGGTTGTTCCAATCCTTGCGCGTTTTTGTTCTGGTCACCATCGGCAACATGTTTTTCCGGCTAGGCGGGTTCATGACCACTTTAAGAACGATCAGGGCTGGTTTTCATTGGAACCCAGGGATCTTGCTGGATGGTTCCATTTTGAAACTGGGACTCGATTTTCAGCAGCTTATTGCAATGCTGTTTGGCCTGTTCCTGTTGGCGGCCGTCTCCTATCTGCAGGAAAAGGGAAAAAACGTGCGGAAATGGCTGTCCGAGCAGAATCTTGTGTTTCAGTGGGTCGTCATCCTGATGTTCGCGATACTTGTCTTTACCATTGGTATGTATGGGACCTATAGCGAGCAGGACTTTATGTACCAGAAGTTTTAGCGGAGGAAGATATGGGAAAGAAGATCCGATTCTATTCGACATGCGCGTGCATCCTTCTGCCGCTGTTGTTTCTGTGTCTGTATGCAAGGTTCAACCTGTTAGCCTTTGCGGACGGAGAAGCACCATACTATATCTGGAATAAGGAAAAAGCGAACACAACACAGGATAAACAGTATGACGTCATTGTTCTTGGGGATTCCACCGCAAATGCAAGTTATTTGCCAGCGGTGCTCTCGGACAGCTGTTTGAATTTGGCCTTGGGGGGAACTTCGCCATTAGAAAACTATTATACACTGAAGGATTGGTTAGAGCATAATGGATCACCCAGGGTATGCTATGTTAGCTTTAGCGATGATCATTTTAGACGGTGGGATATAGATATTTTCTGGAGGAGAGTGGTCTATACGCATAGATATAAACCTCAACAAGAATTGCAAATGTTTGTGGATGCGATATGCTATCATGAAGGCCGTGCTGAATTTATGAACCAGATTTTGGATATACCGGAATTTGATTTGGGTTTGCCCAACAGATATATGACATCGATTATGAATGCAAGGTTTAATCAACGAAAGGAATATAACCTTGGAGCAATGAAAGAAATCGAAATGCGGGAGGGAGTATATATTTCTGGATGGAATGAATACTCTGATGATACCGAAATTTCTTATGATTCTTTTTACGTAACCCCTCTTCTTGATACATATTATCGAAAAATCATTGAACTGTGTCGAGATAACGAGATACAAGTTCGAATCATAAAGCTTCCGCTCCCCAAAAACACAGTATTTTCAGCAAAATATAGAGACGAGCTTTATAGGTATTATGATTCGTTGCAAAAAGAATACCCGGAGATCACAGTCGATTGGCTAAACAACTACGAACAAAAGTATTTTTGGGATACAGCACACATGAATTACCATGGGTCATTTAAGCTTAGCACAGAAATTAAGGAGATGTATCCAGAAGACTTTGCAGAAGATTTATATTCCACAAAACGGATAGATGCACTCAACTATTATATGAAGCAGGAGACAAAGGTTGACAGTCTTTTGCGATGGATCAATGGAAAAGATTATACAGTTATTGTGAGTGACGGAACAGGTGAATTTGATGCATATTATCATAATCTCGTGGAAGGGGAATCATCTTTAAAATTGGTAGAAAATGAAACAATATCAATCAATGATAATAATGATTATTTGAAGTGCTTTTCGATATCGGGGCAAGAAGGTCTGGCAAGCATTCCTCTTTTTGAAAAAGCAGGAACATTTGAGGTTCACTTTAGCGACGAACCAATACAAATAACTGCAGAAAACGACCTGCTGAAAGTGGTCATTCTCGACCGATACAACCAACAACAGGTATGCAGTAAGGTGTTCCGTTGGGACAACGATCAATTCGTTCTCGTGTAAAAACTGTATTGATCGAAGAAGCCGATCATATAGAAGGAGAAGTCTATGACTATAACATCCTTGCCATTTCTGCTATTTTTCATCTTGTCTCTCGGGGTGTACTATATCATCCCCAAGCGCTTCCAGTGGATCGCGCTGTTTGTGTTCAGCCTGGCGTTCTTTCACTTTTCCGCAGCGGATTACACCATCATCTATGCGGTAGCGGCCGTGCTCGTAACGACGCTGTGCACGCACGGCATCACAATGGCGAAAGAGACAGGGAACGGCAAAAAGGCGAAGCTGTGGCTCGTGCTGGGGCTTGTCGTGAACCTGGGCATCCTGGCGACGCTCAAATACAGCAACTTCTTTATCAACAATATAAATCTCGCTTCATCTCTTGTGGGAAGTTCTGCCCGTATCCCGCAGCTCAACCTTCTCGCTCCGCTGGGCATCAGCTTCTATACGATGTCGGTCGTTGGCTACCTGCTGGATGTTTATTGGGACATCTGCCCGGCGCAGACGAACCTGGTGAAGACCGCGCTGTTCGTTGGGTACTGGCCGCAGCTGACCTCCGGCCCGATCACCCGGTACAATGAGGTGAAGGACCAGCTTTATGCCGGCCACAAGTTCGACTCCAAGCAGATCGCCTTCGGCATGCAGCGGATGCTGTGGGGCATCTTCAAGAAGCTGGTCATCTCGGCGAGGCTTGGCGTGATCGTGGACACCATCTATGCGGATACGGTTACCTATAACGGCTTCTACATCTGGGTCGCTGCGATCTCGTTCCTGTTCCAACTCTACACGGACTTCTCCGGCTGCATGGATATCATCCTCGGCGCGTCGGAGTGTTACGGGATCATCCTGCCGGAGAACTTCCGCAGCCCTCTCTTTTCCCGAAGCGTGCAGGAATACTGGCAGCGCTGGCACATGACGCTGGGCGCCTGGCTGAAGGACTACATCCTCTATCCCGTGATGCGTTCCCGTCTGTGGAAAGGCATGACGAAGTGGATCAAGGCGCATTGGGGCAAGAAAGCCGCCAAACAAATTCCCAGCATCCTCGGCATGCTGTGCGTCTGGCTGTTTATGGGCCTCTGGCATGGCGGAGCTTGGAAATACATCATCGGCATGGGCATCTGGTTCTGGTTCCTGATCGCCATGGCGCAGGTGCTGGAGCCGGTGTTCAAGAAGATCATCGCCGCGCTCAAGATCAACACAAACTGCTTCAGCTGGCACCTGTTCCAGTCGCTGCGCGTGTTTGGCCTTGCGGTCATCGGTAACATGTTCTTTAGGATCGATGGCTTCATGGCCACGCTGCGGACGATCAAGGCAGGCCTGTTTCCGAACAACCCGGAGATATTCTTCGATGGCTCGCTCTTCAAGCTGGGCCTCGATGCGCCAAACTTCATCCTGATGGTGATCGCCCTGCTGGTGCTGCTGATCGTCTCGATCCTGCAGGAAAAGGGCAGCCTGCGGGAACAGATCGCCAAGCAGAATCTCGTCTTCCGCTGGGCGATCTGGTACGCGCTGATCTTCGGAATCTTGATTTTTGGCATGTACGGGCCGGGGTATGATCCAGCAGACTTTATTTATCGGGGGTTCTGAGAAAGGATACATTTGCTCTATGAAATTACTCTGTAAGCATAGCAAATATATAAGGGTATGTGTGTTCGTTGTGTTATTTATTCTATTGCTAAACAGTTCATCAAAATTAGTAGCCACCAAAGGCGAGTTCAATGAACATGCCCAGTATGAATACGAGACGGTATATGAGTTTTACAAAGAAATCCCCAACACTTTAGATGCAGTTTATCTTGGAGCAAGTCATGTTTATATGTATTGGTTAGCGCCCATTGCGTGGAAACAGACAGGGATAACGGTTTATCCACTCTCGACCTCTTCACAACCAATGTCGGCAGTCCCTTTTCTAATAGAGGAAGCTAGAAAAACACAACCACAAGCGTTGATTATTGCAAACGTCAACCAACTCGTTATGAGTGGAGCAACCAGTGGTGTAGTTCATAACATAGCAGATTTTTTCCCGCTATCAATGACAAAGATCAATATGGTTCAATATCTATATAATGTTGGAGATGGCAGAGATGCATACAGTATTATGGAGTTTTTCTTTCCGCTGCTACGATTTCATACTAGGTGGAAAGGCTTGACTTGGAAGGATTTCCATTTTGAAGAAACTCTTGGGTTAAAAGGCGTGCGGATATTCGATGATTTCCTTAGTGGGAAGAACGATATGACTTCAAATTTTATGATAGTTGACAAAAAAGAACCCTTGGCTGAATATGGCTCTAAAGTACTTAATGATATTCTGAATTATTGCGATAGAGAGAAAGTTAATATTCTTTTTGTTATTGTTCCACAGTTCACAGAAGAAGAAAGCAGGACGGCGCAGTATAATACAGCTAAGGATTATATTGAAAGCAGGGGGTATCCTGTCTTGGATATGATGGATCATTTTGATGAAATTGGCTTAGATTTATCACAGGATTATGTTGGAGAAGATGGGAAGCATACAAATCTTCATGGCGCAATCAAAGTCACGGAGTTTCTCTCCCAATACCTCCTCGACCACTATGACTTCCCTGAAAAAACCGGGGGGGGGGGTACGAGAGCTGGGACGAGGCTTACGACAAGTATAAAGAGATCATCACACCGTATCTGACCGAAGAAGAGCTTGCGCAATTACCATAGATAGCAAAGGAGAAACCCATGCACATTCTATCCCTATCTACCCTGATCCCGGAACAGATCTGCGACACGGAGCGGTTCTTCGGATACGAGGGGAAGCAAAGAATTTCGCACTACTGCGAATACGCTGCAGAGTTCATCGCTCGCGTGCTGGAAGATGATACTATCGACGGCGCGGTGTTCCCCCGCACCTGCGACAGCAGCCGAACACTAAAAAATTATATCGGGGGGGGGGTACCATAAGTTCCTATATCAGCTCCCTGTTCCGGCGCGCAAAGACCGCGAAGCTATCGCATTTCTCGCGGAAAGCGTCCGTGCATACCAGGCTGCTGTTGAGAACCATTACGGTGTAAAGATCACCAGCATCGCGGAGCGTGCTGAGCGGATCAACGCCCGCAATCGCGCCCTGCGCACGCTGTACGAAGCTCTCCCGGAACTGAGTTACAGCGCATACCTCAAAACCATACACAACCTTCTGCAAAAACCCTTGTGGGAGCAGGAAGTGCCGACGGAGATTTCCGTGGGCAGCTCTTCTGCGTCCCCAAGGGTTTTTCTTGTGGGTTCAACGCAGGCCGGGACCGGCCTCGTCCAACAGATCGAGACGGCGGGGATGAACATCGTCGGCGACCGTCTGCCCGAGTCGAGACGGCTCATCTTCGCGCCGGAAGTGTCCCCAGAGGGCGATATCTACGAGAATATCGCAAAGAGCCTCCTTGCCGGGTTGCCCTCCCCCTCGCAGGACGCTTTCGCGGAGATCCTTAAAGCAGATCGGGACGAGCTTCTGCAAAAACAAGTCCAGGGCGTCATCTTCCTCACGCAGAAGTACTGCGAGCCCTACGATTACCTCTTCCCTTCCTACAAGCGGATGCTCGATGAACTCCAGATCCCGGTGCTCCGGGTGACGGAGACGGGCAGCAGCGCGAAGAACGCCGCGCTCGCCATCGAAACGTTCGCGGACTTGCTGTAAGGAGGGGAAAACATGGCACAGCTCTATTTGCAGCTTCAGGCGAAGCTGATGCGGGACTACTACAAGGACTTTTCCAAGTACGCAAAGGGAAAAGCGCCGACCCGAAAGGTGGCGTGGGTCACGGCGTTCACGCCGGTGGAGATCCTGGAGGCGCTCGACATCGAGTATATCTACCCGGAAAGCTACGCCGCCGTCATCGCGGCCAGCGGGCAGGAGCAGGCGCTGCTCAAGGAGAGCGAAAGAGGCGGCCTCTGCCTCGACTGCTGCGCGTATTCCGGGTGCTTCAACGGTGCGCTGGCCACCGGCAAGGCCCCGCGGGGCCTGCCACCGAAGCCCGACGTGCTGATCGCTACCAACAACCAGTGCAACACGCTTCCGAACTGGTGGAACCTCCTGGCGGAGGAATACCACGTCCCGCTCATCGTGCTGGACTACCCCGGCGAGAGCGTGGAGAAGGGGCGCGCGCTGCCATATGTGACGGCGCAACACAAAGACCTCATCGCGAAGATGGAAGCGCTCAGCGGGAACAAGCTGGACGAAGCCCGCCTCGCGGAACTCATTCAAAACAGCCAAAGGAGCGTCGCAGCATGGAACCGCGTCGCGGGCCTGCTTTCGGATCGGTGCATCGAACCGACCGCGCTTTTTGACGGCATTTCCTACCTCATCACCGACCGGTGCAAGCCGGAGACCGCCGCTCTGTACGACGCGATGTACGACATTCAGGTCGAAGCGCCCGAGGCGGATAAGGAGCGCACTCCCATCTTCTGGCTCGGCTATCCGCTTTGGTATCACCCGCAGCGGTACCTGAAAGAACTCCTGCCGGACTTCCGCATCTGCGGCTCGAATTACATCACCTGGTGGAGCCTCGATTACAGCGGCGGCGACCCCTTCGAGCAGCTTTTCACCGCGTACAACTACACGTTTCTGAACCTCTCGGCGAAGACGAAACGCGAGCGGCTGCAGGGCTGCATCGAGCGCTCGGGCGCAAAGGCCGCGATCTCCCTGCGGAACAAGAGCTGCAAGTGCGATTTCGTCTCGGCAAAATACATCGACCTGCCACAGGTGGAGCTCGAGATCGACATGATCGACCGGGAATATCTCGACCTCGAGCGCGCGAAGGCGCAGCTGGACATCTTGAGGGAGATCGTATGAGCGGCATCGGGATCGACATCGGCTCCACCTACACGAAGCTCTGTGTGCTGGGGGCAGCCGGGAAAGTCGAGGCACTCCGCGCGGAGGAAACGCCCGTCCGTCAGAAGGAATATTTTGCGGAGAAGCTGCAAAGCCTCCGCGAAGCATACGGGGGTATTCCCGTGGTGAGCTGCGGCTACGGCAGGAAGAACGTTGGCGGCAGCCGCGCGGTCTCCGAACTCAGCGCCCTTGCGGCGGGCGTTCACCGCGTCGCGCCCGAAGCGGAGACGGTGCTCGACATCGGCGGGCAGGACACGAAGCTCATCCGCCAGTGGGACGGAAAGCTGCTCTCGTTTTTCGTGAACGACAAGTGCGCGGCGGGCTGCGGGATGTTCTTAGAGAACACGCTGCATAGGTTGGGCGTCCCGTTTGAAAGCCTCGATCTTTCGGACGGCAAGCTCCCAAATCTGCGGCTTTCGTCCACCTGCGCGGTGTTCGCCCAGAGCGAGATCGTGGAGCGGATCGCCGAGGGCATTTCGGAAGACGAGATCCTCCGGGCGGTGCTCGTGCAAATACTGACGCAGTCCAAAACGCTGCTCGGCAAGGTAGACTGCGACAGAATTTACCTTTCCGGAGGCCTCACAAAAATACCGGGGATTGCCAAATACGCCGAGGCGGTGCTGGAAAAGCCGGTCACGGTGCCGGAACACGCTGCGTATCTTTCAGCCATCGGCTGCGCGGCGCTCGCGGAAAAAGAAAGGGGAAAACCATGACGATTCGGGAAGACTTACAATACACAAAGACCCACCAGTGGATGCGCGAGGAGGACGGCGCGGTGCTCGTGGGCATCACGGACTACGCCCAGTCGCAGCTCGGCGGGATCGTGTTCGTGAACCTGCCGGAGGCGGGCGACGCGGTGACCGCGGGGGAACCCTTCGGCGAGGTGGAATCCACCAAGGTGGTGTCGGACATCCCTTCGCCGGTGAGCGGCACGGTCGCGGAGATCAACGAGACGGCGGCGGACGAGCCCGACCGCCTCAACGAGGACCCCTATGGCGCGTGGCTTATCCGGGTGGAGGGCGTGACGGAGACGGCGGAACTACTGACCGCCGAGGAATACACGGCGTATCTCGAAACGCTCAAAGCATGAGGCTTTCCTATATTGAGACGGATCAACACGATCCCTACTGGAACCTTGCCTTGGAAGAGCACCTGCTCTTTCGCTGCGGGGAGGACGAGCGCATCCTCTACCTGTGGCAGAACGACCAAACGGTGGTCATCGGGCGCAACCAGAACGCGGAGCGGGAGTGCGCGCTGGAGTTGCTCCAGCGGGACGGCGCGCACCTCGCCCGGCGCAATTCCGGCGGCGGCGCGGTGTACCATGACCTTGGAAACCTCAATTTCAGCTTTTTCGCGCATGAAAAGAACTATTACGCGGAACAGCAGACGCGGGTCGTGCTGGAGGCGCTGCGCTCCCTTGGCATCGACGCGGGATTTTCTGGACGAAACGATATTCTAGTAAACGGGCGGAAAGTCTCCGGCAGCGCGTTTTTCAGGAGCGGAAACTTCTGCTGCCACCACGGCACGGTGATGGTGGACGTGGAGCGGTCGGCGGTGGAGCGGTACCTGCGCCCGAGCGCGGCGAAGCTCGAGGGGAAGGGCGTTCCGTCTGTGCGGTCGCGGGTCGTGAACCTGCGGGAGGTAAAGCCCGAGATCACGGTTGAAAACCTCAAACAAGCGCTGCGCACGTCCTTTGCGCGTGCCTTTGTGGGCGAGATTGAACCGCTCATTCTCACGCAGGAAGACCTGCACGACGTGGAGAACCGTCAGGAAAAGTTTGCCGATCCGCGCTGGATCTACGGCGAAAAACCTTTGTTTTCGCACACCCTTTCTCGCCGATTCTCCTGGGGCGAGATCACGCTGTGCTTCCGTGTAGTGCAAGACAAAATCGCTGATATACAGATCGAAACGGACGCGATGGAGCCGGAGCTGCCGGAACGCTTGCAAAAGAAGCTGCTTGGCGTTCCGCTTGAAAAGGCGGCGCTGAGCGCGGCATTTTCAGAGAACGACACAGAAAAAGAGCTTGCGGCGTGGCTGGAAACCGCGCCGCTGGAGGTATAAGGATGGAAAAATATGATCTCGTCGTGATCGGCGGCGGGCCGGGCGGCTACACGGCGGCGGCTGAGGCCGCAAGGCTCGGCCTCAAGACGGCGCTCGTGGAGAGCGGGAAGCTCGGCGGCACCTGCCTGCACCTGGGCTGCATCCCGACCAAGGCCATGCTCCACGTGGCCGAGATTTTACGGACGACGCGGCCGGCGGAAGCGTTCGGCATCCACACGGAGAATGTGCGGCTCGATTACGGCGAGATGCTCGCCTACCGACAGGAGACGGTACAAAAACTCGCCGACGGCGTGGCGGCGATGCTGCGCGCGGCAGGTGTGATGGTCCTTGCGGGCAAAGGGCAGGTGCTGCCCGAGAGCCGTGTCCGCATCGAAACGGACGAGGGAGAAACGGTTCTCGAAGCGAAACATATCCTGCTGGCCACGGGTTCGCGCCCGAAGACGCTGCCCTTGCCCGGCATGGACCTGCCCGGCGTGCTCGACAGCGACGGGCTGTTCGCGCTGGAAGAATTGCCGGAGAGCCTTGTGATTCTCGGCGGCGGGGTGATCGGCGTGGAGATGGCGGAGGCGTTCTCCGCGATGGGGACGAAAGTGACGATCCTCGAGGCACAGCCGCGGCTCCTGCCGGAGATGGACAAAGAAATTTCCCAGAACCTGCGGATGATCTTCAAGAAGCGCGGGATCGGTCTGCACATCGGCGCCATGCTGCAAAGCGTCAAGCGGGACGGCGAAGCGCTGAAATGCACCTTCACCGAGAACAACAAGGAAATGACCGCCCGCGCACAGTACATCCTCTGCGCGGTGGGCCGCCGTCCGAACAGCGAAGGGCTGTTTGCGCCGCCAATGCAGTCAGAAACGACGCCCGCCGGGCACATCCAGGTGGACGGGCGCTTCCAGACCAGCGTCCCGGGCGTCTACGCCATAGGCGACCTGATCCCCGGCCCGCAGCTGGCCCACGCTGCCAGCGTCGAGGGCAGGGCCGTGGCGCAGATCTTAGCGGGACGAGAACCCACGCCTGACCTTTCCGTTATCCCTCGTTGCGTGTACACATCCCCGGAGATTGCGGAGGTTGGCTTCAGTGAGAAGGATGCCGCCGAGCGCGGCATCCCGGTGCGCGTGGGCAAGGCGCTGATGGGCGGCAACGGCCGCACGCAGATCGCCAAGGGCGAGCGGGGATTTATCAAGGTGATGGCGCACGCCGAGACGGGCGTCCTCCTCGGCGCGTTGCTCATGTGCGAGCGCGCGACGGACCTGGTCGGCGAGCTGGCCCTCGCCGTCTCCAACCACCTGACCGCCCGTGGCTTCCTCCGCGCCGTCCGTCCGCACCCCTCCTTCGAGGAAGCCCTCGGCGAGGCGGTGGAGAACGCGGAAAAGAAATAGACGCTGCAAACAATAAGCCCCCGGGCGGCGGAAGTGGGTCCGCCGCTCGGGGGGCTTTTGGGAGGAGGCCCGGAATGGGTGCTTGTGAGTAGAAGAGCTGCGATTATGAGTAGAAGATCTGCGTTGCGCCGCTTTCCACGGCGGCCACGGCGAGCTGCATGAGGATCTGCTCGCGCCAGGCGTAGAACGTGCTGCGCTCAATGCACAGCTCGTAGGTCACGTCGGTCCAGGGGCGGGAGGCGCGGAAATGCAGGTCGAAGAAGCGGCGCATGTCCGGGTTCAGCCTCTGGTAGACGCTGTCGAAGGCCAGCAGCCAGCGCCGGTCCTGGGGCGTATCGCGCAGGCGGAGCTCGTCCAGGGAGCGGGCCTTTAGGTAGATGCGGTCGACCACGGCCTTAGGCAGCAGCATAGGCGGCCTCTGCGGTGGAGCTTCGCATCAGGATTCGATCACGCAGACGGCGCGGGCCTTGCACTTTTCGCGCACGAGCAGGCCTTCCTTGGCCAGCGTGGTCATATGGCGGTGGACAGAGGCGGGCGAACAGAGGCCCAGGCCCGAGGCGACCTCGCGCACGGTGGGTGCGTAGCCGTGTTCCTTGGAATACAGATTGATGTAATCGTAAACCGCGCGCCGGGTGCTGCCCTGGATATGGCGGTCGTGGAAGGGGAAGGGAGCGCTGGTCTGGATTGTCGTCATTTTGTATACCTCCTGCTGACAGATTGCTGCTTGGGTCATCGGGCCGGCAGTATATGTAACGATGCGTTGCGATTCTTAGTATAGCGCCTGCCCTGTCATTTGTCAACAGTTCGTGGATATTTTTGGAAAAATTTTTTTAAACCCCTTGCAAGATGCAATGAAATGTTGCATAATAGAGGCAAGGAGGGATGCAGATGCCGAACCGATTCCGCGAGATCCGCAAGGATCGCAAAATGACGCAACAGCAGGTTGCGGACGCCCTTGGGATCACCCGCCAGGCCTACAACCACTACGAATCCGAACGCCGCAAGCCCGACACCAACACCCTTCGCGCCATGGCGGCCATCTTTGGATGCACCATCGACGAACTGCTGGACTTCGTCCCCGGCGGCGGCTATCCCGTGGGCAAGCTGCAGGCGGTCCCCGTGCTGGGCAGCGTGCGCGCGGGCTACGACCTGCTGGCCAACGAGGAGCTGGAAGGCTACGAGATGGTGGACGTGCCCAGCCCGGAGGAATACTTCTGCCTGAACGTCACCGGCGACTCCATGGAGCCGGAGATCCATTCCGGCGACTTGGCCCTGGTCCATCGCCAGAGCGACGTGGACACCGGCGACCTGGCCGTGGTGCTCATCGAGGACGAGGAAGCCACCATCAAGCGCGTCATCAAGTCCGGCAAGGATCTGGTCCTTCAGCCCTTCAACAGCGCCTATTCCATCCGCGTCTTCTCCGGGGAGCAGCGCAAGAGCCTGCGCATACTGGGCAAGGTGGTCAGGACCACCCGCAGGTGGTAGCCCCCAAGAAAAGAGGCAAATAAAAAGCCGACCCCGAATAAATAAGGGGATCGGCTTTCGCTTTATGATGCGGTATCTTGTTTTTCGGCGGCCTTGGATAGGAACCAGCGGAAGATGGGCTCCATGCCCTCCTCCAGCATCCTCTCCGGGTGCCACTGCACGCCCAGCACCCTGTCTCCCATCTCCACGGCCTCGATCAGGCCGTCCGTGGAGCGCGCGCTGACCGTCAGCCCCGGCCCGGGCCGCCCGACGGCCTGGTGGTGGGTGGAGTTGACAGTGAGCGTTTCCCTGCCGTCAAAGATGGAGGCAAGCAGCGTGCCTGGCACGAGGTTCACGCCGTGGCGCGTCTCCCCGTTCTGGTGGGCGATCGTCACATTCGGCAGGTCGAAGACGTGCTGGTGCAGGTCGCCGCCCAGCGCCACGTTCAGCACCTGCGCGCCCCGGCAGATGCCCAGCACCGGCTTGCC
The DNA here is from genome assembly GCA_947625765.1 of uncultured Clostridia bacterium. GTDB lineage: Bacteria > Bacillota > Clostridia > Christensenellales > UBA1750 > CALWRM01. Next base: position 24,827 of record CANQPP010000007.1, on the reverse strand, counting down.
CGCCCGCACGAAGGCGCGGGCCAGCAGCAGCTCGGTCCTGTCGCGGTTGGGGGAGCAGAGCTGGGCCTTTTCGTGCAGGGGCTGGCCGAACCAGCGGCTGTCCAGATCGCCGCCGCCGCTTAAGAGCAGGGCGTCCATGCTGCCAAGCAGGAAGGGCAGCTCGTCCTCGCCCGTCACGCCCAGGGGCATAGGATAGCCGCCGAACAGCTCCACGGCCCGCACGTAGTTGACGGAAAGCGGGGAGTCGTCGTAAATATAGGAAGCGATGGCCACGCGAGGTTTCATGGTGTTGGTTGTCCTTTCCGGGGTTTTTCGGGCCTTGAAGCGGCCTTTTTTCATTCTATCAAAAAAAGCTGTGCCGCGCAAGGCTTGCCAGATCAAGCGGAAAACTATACAATAGAAGAAAAGCGTTCCTTGTATGCGCTCTTGCGTCTGTGAAAGGGAGTTGTGATGCAGCATGAAGATGCAGCGTTCTTTTGAGGAGATCTACCAGATCGCGCCGCCGTCCGCGGTGAACCGTCTCAAGGGCTTCCGCGACCGCGTGCCCGCCCGCACCTATGAGGTGGAGAAGAAGCTCTACCAGGTCTGGGACATGGGGCAGGGGGAGAGGGCGGCCCTGTTCCTGCCCTCGGGCATGGGCTACGGGGAGATCTGGTTCCCCTATTTGATGGAGCTTTCCGCGGTGACGCGCGTCATCGCCATTTCGTACCCGGCGGAAAAGAGCTTTGAGAGCTACTGCCGCCAGGTCCACGGGCTGCTCATACAGCTGGGCGTTAAAAAGGTGATCCTTGTGGCCCACGCCATCGGCGGGCTGCTGGCGCAGCTGTACGTGCGCATGTACCCGGACGAGGTGGAGGGCCTGGCCCTGTGCATGACCGGCGCGCCCGCGCAAGGCCTGAGCGAGGCAGGCCGCGAGCGCTGGACCCACCGCAGGAAGAACTACTGGAGCTACAAGATGGCCCCCTTCGACTCCATGCGGCAGCGCATGGGCTACCAGACCTACTACAACATGTGCCCGCCGGAGCTGGAGGAGAACCTGGTGTTCTGGCGCGCCTTCATCTCAGAGACCTACGAGTACCATATCTACAAGCAGCAGTTCATCTGGATCAACTGCCTGGCCATCCCGGAGATCTACGAAAAGCTCCCCCTGAAGAAGGGCGACCTCGCCGACTGGCCCGGCCGCGTGCTGATCCTCAAGGCTGAGAAGGACCAGTACTATTCCGAGGAGGAAAAGGCGCTTTTGGAGTCCCTGTACCCGAACGCCAAGGTGGAGACGCTCAGCGCCGCGGGCCAGATGGCCCTGCTGGCGGACGAGCGGCGGGCCGTGCAGCTGCTGCGCGCGTTCCTGACGGGCCGAGAGGAGTAGGGGATACCCCGGCCATACAAGCGAAAAAGCCTTATTATACGGGATGGAGCGGCGGCGTTTAACGAAGAAGGACTTGCTTTTTTACATGCCTTCGGGTATACTGTATGCCCAGATGGCGATGAAGGGCGCAAGGCCCGCGCGCTCATCCTCCAAAGAGAGCCGGCGGCCGCTGTAAAGCCGGCGGGGAGGCGCGCGACCGTGCACGAAGGTGCGCGGTAAGTAAGGCCGCTCATCCCGGAGCCGTCCGCCTGAAGAAGGGGAGACCCTTTGCGTAGGGCGGAACGGAGGTCCCCGTTATAGGACAGGGAAGGCCCGCTCAAAGCGGGCGGTCCCGAGCAACGAAGGAGCGCCTTTCGTTCCCCGCGGTTTTGACCGAAGGGGCGGAGCGCTTAGAACGCAGGGTGGTACCGCGAAGCGAAAGCATCGCCCCCGCGCGGCGAACAGACACGCCGCGCGGGGGCTTTCTTGCGGATAAACCTCTGCAAAGCAACTCAAGAAAAATACGCCAAACGAAGGGGTTTTGAGGAACGTATGCACACTGCCAAGGAAAAGTACAGGCCCTTCCCGCCGGTGCCGCTCAAGGAGAGGCTCTGGCCGGGCCGCACCATCGAGCACTGCCCGATCTGGTGCTCGGTGGACCTGCGCGACGGCAACCAGGCGCTGGTGAACCCGATGGGCCTGCAGCAGAAGCTGGACTTCTTTCGGATGCTCTGTAAGGTGGGCTTTAAGGAGATCGAGGTGGGCTTCCCGGCGGCCTCCCAGGTGGAGTTCGACACCTGCCGCCGCCTGATCGAGGGCGATCTGGTGCCCAAGGACGTGGCCATCCAGGTGATCATGCAGGCCAGGGAAAACCAGATCCGGCGCAGCTTCGAGGCCGTGCGCGGGGCGCGGGAGGCCATCATCCACCTGTACAACCCCACGTCCACCGCGCAGAGGCGCGTGGTGTTCCAGACGGACATGGCGGGCGTGATCGACATCGCCGTGCGCGGGGCGCGTCTCATCCGCGAGCTGGCTGAGCAGGATACCTCCGGCACCCGCTACCGCTTCGAGTATTCGCCGGAGAGCTTCTCCGGCACCGAGGTGGAGAACTCCGTCTGGATCATCGACGAGGTGATGGAAGCGCTGGGCGCCAGCGAGGAGAACAAGGTGATCGTGGACCTGCCCAACACCGTGGAGCTGGGCACGCCCAACACCTTCGCCGACCAGGTGGAGTACGTGCACACGCACCTAAAGCACAGGGAGCGCGCCATCCTCTCCGTGCACCCCCACAACGACCGGGGCACGGGCCTGGCCAGCGCGGAGCTGGCGCTGATGGCCGGCGCGGAGCGCGTGGAGGGCACGATGTTCGCAAACGGCGAGAGGACAGGCAACATCGACCTTGTGACCATGGCGCTGAACCTCTACACCCAAGGGATCGACCCGGGCCTGGAGCTGTCCGACCTGCCGAGACTTCGCGAGATGTACGAGACCTACACCGGCATGCAGGTGCCCAAGCGCCACCCCTATTCCGGCGAGCTGGTGTTCACGGCCTTCTCCGGCTCCCACCAGGACGCCATCAGCAAGGGCGTGGAGGACCGCAAACGCAGCGGCTCCAAGCTCTGGGACGTGCCCTATCTGCCCATAGACCCCGCGGACATCGGCCGGCAGTTCGACCCCATCATCCGCATCAACTCCCAGTCCGGCAAGGGCGGCGCGGCCTTCGTGATGCAGACCGTCTTCGGCTACACGCTGCCCAAGGCCATGCACGCGGAGTTCGGCGCGCTGGTCAAGCAGGCCTGCGACAAGAAGGGCGCGGAGCTGAGCAACGACGAGGTGTTCCAGGTCTTCCGCGACAACTACATCGACTTCCCCGTGCATTACGCCCTTTCCGGTTCCTCCATCTTCCACGAGAGCGGGGAGCGCGGCTCCGCGGTGCAGTTCAGGGGCAACATACGCATGGGCGGCGAGCGCGTGCCCGTGCAGGGCTCGGGCAACGGCCCCATCGACGCCTTCTTCAACGCCCTAAAGCGCGTGGGCGTGGATAGGTACAGCTTCGTTTCCTACAGCGAGCACGCCATCTCCTCCGGCTCCGACGCAAACGCCATCGCCTACATCGAGTTGCGCACGCCGGGCGGGAACACGGTGTTCGGCGTGGGCATCGAGTCCAACATCAACATGGCCTCCATCAAGGGCGTGCTCTGCGCCATCAACCGCGCCGAGCTGCTGGGGCTGTAACAGAGCAGGGGAAGCGCCGCCTTCCCTAAAAAACTAAGGGATCAAGCGTCCCGGCTGGGACATGAAGGGGGATACCGTAAGATGAAAACGCTGCCCTACACGCTTAAACAGATGCGGAAGATCGTGGAGGAATACCCCACGCCCTTCCATATCTACGACGAGGCCGCCATCCGCGCCCGCGTCCGCGCCCTGAAGGCCGCCTTCGCCTGGAACGAGGGCTTTAAGGAATACTACGCGGTCAAGGCCTGCCCGAACCCCGCCATACTGGACATACTGCGCCAGGAGGGCTGCGGCATGGACTGCTCCTCCTTTACGGAGCTGGTGCTGGCCAAGGCCGTGGGGTGCTTGGGGCAGAACATCATGTTCTCCTCCAACGCCACGCCCGCCGAGGACTTCCTCTACGCCCGCAGGCTGGACGCCGTCATCAACCTGGACGACTACACCCACATCGACTTTCTGCGCCGCAACGGAGGCATCCCCAGGCAGATCTGCCTGCGCTACAACCCCGGCGGCGAGTTCCGGCTGGGCAACGCCATCATGGGCAACCCCGGCGAGGCCAAGTACGGCATGACGCGGGAGCAGATCCTGCAGGGAGTCAAGGAGCTGCGGCTCTTAGGGGCCGAGAGCTTCGGCCTGCACGCATTCCTGGCCTCCAACACCACGGACAACGGGTATTATCCCCGCCTGGCTGCGCAGCTGTTCGAGCTGGCCCGCGAGGTGCACGAGCAGACCGGCGCGTCCGTGGACTTCGTGAACCTCTCCGGCGGCGTGGGCATCCCCTACCGCCCGGAGGAGGCGGAGCCCGACATCCGCTTGATCGGCCAGGGCGTGCAGGAGGAATACGAGCGCATCCTGTGCCCGGCGGGCATGAAGGTGGCCATCAAGACGGAGCTGGGCCGCTACATCACCGGCCCCTGCGGGTCCCTGGTGACCACGGCCATCCACCGCAAGGACACCTACCGCCACTACATCGGCCTGGACGCCTGCGCGGCCAACCTGATGCGCCCCGCCATGTACGGCGCATACCACCACATCACCGTCCTGGGCAAGGAGAACATGCCCTGCGACCACGTCTACGACGTGACCGGCGGCCTGTGCGAGAACAACGATAAGTTCGCCGTAGAGAGGGAGCTGCCTAAGATCGACATCGGGGACCTGATCTGCATCCACGACACGGGAGCGCACGGCTTCTCCATGGGATATAATTATAACGGGAAGCTGCGCTCCAAGGAGCTGCTGCTCAAGCCCAACGGCACCGTGCAGCTGATCCGCCGCGCGGAGACGCCCGAGGACTATTTCGCAACGCTGCAGGGTCTGGGCTACGACCTGCGCGTGTAAACGGAGGCGAAGATGGGCGAACGAAGAAGGAGAGGACGCGTTCTTGCCCTGGCGCTCTGCCTGGGCCTGTGCGCCCTGTGCTTGAGCGGCTGCCTGGCCGGTGTGACCGAGTACGAGCCGGATTCGCCGCCGGGCTTCCTGACGGGCGTCTGGCACGGCTGGATCGCGCCCCTGTCGCTGGTCATGCAGCTGCTGGGCGTGGAGGGCGTGCGCATGTATGAGACGGCGAACGGCGGCGTGCTGTACGACCTGGGATTTTATATGGCCGTGATCGCGGGCTTCGGCGGGCTGGCACTCATCCGCCGCCGCAGGAGAAAGTGAGCGGCCGCATCCACGACTGCAAGGAGGAAACTTAAGATGAAGAAACTGCAGTTTTTCATGTTCGAGGCCTGTCCCTACTGCCAGAAGGCCATCCGCCTGATGAACGAGCTCAAGGCGGAGAACCCCGCCTATGCCGCCATCGAGATGGAGACCATCGACGAGAAGCTGGATCCCCAGACCGCGGACAAGTACGACTACTGGTACGTGCCCACCTTTTTCGTGGACGGCAAGAAGGTCCACGAGGGGGACCTCACCAAGGAACAGATGGAGAACGTGTTCAAGGCCGTGCTGGCGGACTAAGAGGACGGGAACGAATAAAGAGAGAACAGAGGCGGAGCGCTTCGCGCTCCGCCTCTGCTGTTCCCCGGCTGCGCCGGGGCTGTGCCAAGGGGGGCGGCGGAGCGCCGCCCCCCTTGGCGAACCCCCCTTACCGCTGCCGGGAAGGGAAGCCGCCGCCAAAGATGTCTAAGGTTTGCTGCTGTTTATAAAGAAAGGCCGTCCCGCGAAACCGCTTCGCGGGACGGCCGGTCTGTTTTGGAGGGATATGCTTACCTGTTGAACAGGCCCTTGAACCAGTCACCGATGGTCTGGAAGGTGACCTTCACCTTCTCAAAGAAGGTGGCGGCGCCTTGCTTGGCCTGCTCGAACTTCTGGATCGCGCTGCTGATGCTGTTGAGCTGGTTGGCGATCTCCTCGGGGCTCATGTCCTGCTCGACGATGCGGACCAGAAGGGAGGTGATGGTGTCGATCTGGCTGTCGGTCAGGGAGACGTTCAGCTGGCGGGCGGCTTCCTCCACGTAGGGGCGGGCCTTCTCCGGGTCGGTGAGGCCGTTGTCCAGGGCGTACTGCTTGCCCATGGCGATGAGCTCCTCGGCCTGCTCGGTTCCGATGAAGTCGGCCAGATTGCCCAGGGTGAGCATCTCCTCGCCGGCCAGGGCCTTGGCCACGTCGGACAGCACCTCGCCGGAGGCGCTCTCATAGGCCTTGAAGATGCCGGCCAGCGCCGCGGTGCCGGAGACCTCCGTAGGCGCGGCCACCACGATGTCCGCGTCCTGCACGCCCGCCGTGGACAGGGCGGAGGCGTACATATTAGAAGTGACCCAGTTGATGTTGTGGGTGGTGACGCTGATGCCGGAGCCCGCTTCCTTTAAGGTCACGCGGGCGGAGGAAAGGGATCGGCTGCCCATCTTTTCCTCGTCCACCAGGCCCGCGAGCAGGGCCTTTTCGTCCTCGATGCTCACGGAGATCAGCGTGTCGTTGTCGATGTCGGTGCCCAGGAGCTTCAGGACCTGAGAATACTGCTCGGCGCTCAGGTCCTCGCCGTAGCAGGTGAAGCTGTTGGTCGCGGGCGCGGCCAGGGCGCAGAAGGGCACGCAGACCAGGCTCAACGCCAGCAGCGCGGAAAACAGGATCTTACGAAACATGTTGTATTACCTCCGAAAATTGATTGGTCGTTGTGGAAAAGATCAGGAAACGCGCTTGGCGATCAGGGCCAGGCGGCCGTTTTCAACGTGGTAGGAGCAGGTGGACAGCGTGAGCAGCTCGTCGCCGAAGGCGGCCTCCTCGCCGGTGTCGTAGAGGGAAAGGGAGAGTATGTTCTGCCAGTAGTCGTCGAACTCTTCCTCCGTCTCGGCGTTGATGAAGTCGTGGAAGTAGAAGGTATCGCCCGCCTCCTCCAGGCTTGTCTCACGGGCCTGCGTCTTGATGACGGCCACGATCTGGTAGGTCCCTTCCTCATAAAGGGTGTCGAAGCGGATCGTGGGGTGTTCCTCGAAGTAGTCCTTGTCCTCGTAGTAGCGCAGGTCGTGGAACATGGAGCCGTCCTTCATATTGTGGCCGTGGATGAGGATCATGGTGCTGCGGGGAGAGAGCGTGCAGCGCTCGTCGATGAAGGGAAGCCCGGCCACGTCCTCCTGCCCGTCGAAGTCGTGGTAGAGGTAGGGCCAGCGCTCGTCGGGGTCGTCCTTGTCCCCGTCGGGGGTGTACATCACCGGGTAGTCGATGTTCGTGCCCTCGATCCGCAGCCAGCCGGCCATGTCGGGGTTGCGCTCGTGCAGGGAACGGTAGGCCTCCAGCACCTCTGTGCCCGCTTCGTCAGAAGAAACGGGCGTGCCTTCCGGCGCGGGCGTGTCGTTCGCTTCGTCCGCGGGGGAGACCGATGGGGGAGCGGTCGTAACTTCCTCGGCAAGCTCCCTGTTCTTGCGCTGGCTCTCCGTGATCTGCCAGAAGGAGAGGGCCAGGAAGGCCACGCAGGCGGCCAGGGCCAGGGAGATCAGCACGATCAGCGTGGTGCGCAGCTTGTTGGACATGAGGTCTTACGCTCAGCTCCTTTCCCGCTTTTACAATATAAACGAAGCAGGCCGCCGTTTCAATGCAGCCGGGACGCTTTTTACAACTCTGAAAAAAGCGGCGCGGGCAATACTTAACAAAAAATACACTTGCGCGGGAGGGGCGGCCGTTGTATATTATATATGAACAGATGCTCATATAATAATATGAGCAATCGAAACGAAAAAGAACGGGAGGCTGCGACCATGGAACTGCGCTTTCGCGTCAAGGGTCTGGATTGCCCGAACTGCGCCGCCAAGCTGGAGAGGGCCATACAGGCGGAACCTCTGGTGAAAGAGGCCGCGCTGGACTTCTCCCAGGGCACGCTGAGCGTGCGTTGCGAGGAGGAAGCGGGCGAGAATATGCAGGCAGCCCTGCAGAAGGTGGCGGACCGCACGGAGGAAGGCGTCCGCATACTACCCGAGAAAGAAACGGAGACGACAAACGAAACGGGCGGCGGCGGGAAAGAGGATGACGACGAGGAGGAAGAAGAAAACCCACTCCGGGAGCGCGTCCTGCTGATCGCGGCGGCGGCCCTGTTCGTCCTTGGCCTGTTCCTGCCGGAGAGCTGGCGGCCTGTGTGCTTCGTCTTGAGCTGGCTCATCGCGGGCGCGGAGGTGATCTTATCGAGCATCAAGACCTTCTGGGCCTTCCTTAAGTCCATCTTCCGCGGGCCGCTGGTGGATCCTCTGGACGAGGACCTGCTCATGACCGTGGCCACGATCGGCGCCTGCCTGCTGGGCGAATACGCCGAGGGCGCGATGGTCATGCTGCTGTTCAACCTGGGCGAGCAGCTGCAGGACGCCGCCGTGCGCCGCTCCCGCGCCTCGATCGGCCAGCTGATGCAGGTGCGGCCCGACCACGCGAACCTGCTGACCGACGAGGGCGTAAAGCGGGTGGATCCCGCGGCTGTGCCCGTGGGCGCGCGCATCGAACTGCTTCCCGGCGAGCGCGTCCCCTTGGACGGCGTGGTGCTGGAGGGCACCGGCGATTTGGACACCCGCGACATGACCGGCGAATCCCTGCCGAAGGACGTGCAGCCCGGCGACGAGGTGCTCTCCGGCTGCATCAACGGCGGCTCCCGCCTGGTATTGCAGGTGCTGCGCCCCGCGGAAGGCTCCGCCGTGAACCGCGTGCTGGCCCGCATCCGCGACGCCGCCAAGGGCCGGGCGCGCACGGAGCTGTTCTTCACCCGCTTTGCCCGCATCTACACCCCCGTGGTGGTGGGCGCGGCCGCGCTGCTGGCGCTGGTGCCCCCGCTGTTCGGCGGCGACTTCGGCGTGTGGGTGTACAGGGCGCTGTCCTTCCTGGTGGTCTCCTGTCCCTGCGCTTTGGTTTTGTCCATCCCCCTCTCCTTCTTCTGCGGCATCGGCGGGGCCAGCCGGCGGGGCGTGCTCTTTAAGGGCGGCGCGGCGTTGGAGGGGCTGACGGAGGTCCGCACCGTGGCCTTCGACAAGACGGGCACCTTGACCAAGGGCGAGCTGTCCATCCACGAAGTGCGGCCCGCGGAGGGCTTTACAGAACAGCAGCTGCTGCGCCTGGCGGCCTCCGCCGAGCGCTTCAGCAGCCACCCCATCGCAAGGGTCCTATCCGCCGCGGCCGAGCCTATGCCGGAGGAGAGCGTCCGGGAGGTCAAGGAGCTGTCGGGCCTCGGCGTCGCCTGCCTCTGCGAGGGAAAACAGCTGTTGGTGGGCAACCGCAGGCTGCTGGAGGAGGAAGGCGTGGGCTCCTACGAGCTGGCGGGCACGGGCGTGCTCATCGCCTGGGACGGCAAATACGCGGGCCAGGTGCTGCTGCGCGACACGCTGCACGAGGACGCCAAACGCACCGTGGACGGCCTGCGCGGGCGGGGCATCGCGGACGTTGCGATGCTCAGCGGCGACAACCGCGCCATCGCCGAGCAGATCGCGGGCGAGCTGGATATTCAACCCCACGCGGAGCTGCTGCCCGACCAGAAGGCGGAGATCCTAAAGACGCTGCCCGGCAAGACGGCCTTCGTGGGCGACGGCGTGAACGACGCGCCCTGCCTGCTGGCCGCGGACGTGGGCGTCGCCATCGGCCTGTCCGGCGCGGACGCCGCCATCGAGGCCGCGGACGTGGTGCTGCTGGGCGGCAGCCCGGCGGGCCTGCTGCAGGCGCTGGACATCGCCCGGGCCACCATGCGCAACGTCAAGATGAACGCCGGCTTCGCCCTGGGCGTGAAGGGGCTGTTCCTGGTGCTGTCCGCCTTCGGGCTCTGCCCCATGTGGCTGGCGGTGTTCGCGGACGCGGGCCTGGCGGTGCTGTGCGTGCTCAACTCCCTGCGCCTGCTGGCCCCCAAAAAGGCTTGAGAAAGGCCCTTCAGGATACAACTATATGAAAAAAACGCAAACGATACCTCCGCAAAGCTGCGGAGGTATCGTTTCTGCTGCCCGAGGTTTGTAAGCGGGCGGACAAGCGGGGAGCCTTCAGCTCCTGATCCGTGCGAGCATATACGCGGCGAACGCGCGGGCGCTCGTCCCGTCCCATTCCGCCGCGCCGTCGGAGGCGTATTCCTCCAGCGCCTTCTCGACCTGCGGCCGGAACCCTTCGGGAACGCGGCCCAGCGCCCACTGGCCGCCCTCCCGCTTGGAGAGTATGCGCTCCTCCTCCGTGTAGGCCAGGGCCCGGCACAGGTTCAGGACAACATACGTGGGGTTTTCCAGCACCTCCGTTTCGGCGGCCCCGATGTCGTACCAGATGCTGTCCATGTAGTCCTCCTTGGGGACCGGGCCGAAAACATCCTCGATCGAGGCCCCGCAAAGGCGCCTTCCCCGGTGCTGTACGATGGTGAAATGCGCCGCCAGGTCCTTGTCCGTCCCCTTCATCTCCTCGATGTACTTGGAAGGATCGGCCTCATACCTGGCCAGATGCGCGCTGGAGAAATGCAGCTCGAAGGGCGTCGGGTAGACGAACGGGTCGCAGACCTCCCGCTTGACGACGCTCATTTCAATTCCCTTCGGCGGCGCGAAAGCGTTCAGCTTAACGACCATGTCCATGAAGCGGCGCTTTGTCTCGTTTGAAGGGGCAGCCTTCACCACGACCAGCAGGTCGATGTCGCTCTTTTTCTCGTTGTAGCAGCCCATCACGGCGGAGCCGTGCAGGTAGAGACCGACCAGATTATTTTCCAATATCTCCTGACTCTGCTTTACGAAGCTGTCGAGTATCTCGTTCAATGCAGCCATATCCGCCGCTCCTTTCGTCTTTCTGCCGCCGTCCGGGCTTTTCGCTTTGCGCCCGACATGCACATTCTACCACGGGAAGGGCCAAAAATCGACCTCGTCTTTTTGTGGAACCAAAAACGCTCCCGATGTGCAACAAAACCTGTTTTTTTCCTTGAAAACGACGGTGGCCTATGGTAGAATATGTAAAATGGTTTTTTATAAAAGGAGTTGAAAGAGAAGCAATGCATGAGAATAACGAACCCAAGCGCAACCGCCGCATGCCGTTCTACGTCAGCTACGGCATCGCGCTGTTGATCATCCTGCTGCTCAACACCTTCCTGTTCCCGGCGCTGACGCGCGCCCGCATCCGCAGCGTGGACTACGGCACGTTCCTGACCATGCTGGAGGAGGGAAAGCTCAGCGAGGTGCAGCTGGAGGAGGACGAGATCTACTTCCTGGATAAGGACGGCCAGCTCTACCAGACCAACGCCATCCCGCAGGATTACGCAATTGTAGAACGCTTGAGCGCCGCGGGCGTGGTCTTTGCCCGCGTGTACGAGCGGCAGAGCATCCTAGGCTATATCTTCCTCAACTGGATCCTGCCCTTCCTGCCCCTGATCCTGCTGGCCACCTGGCTCAGCCGCTCCATCAACAAGCGCATGATGAACGGCGGGGGAGGCATGAACGCCATGATGTTCGGCGGCCAGTCCGGGGCCAAGCAGTACGTGGTGGAGGAAGGCGCGTCCGTGCGCTTTGCCGACGTGGCCGGCCAGGACGAGGCCAAGGAGAGCCTGCAGGAGATCGTGGGCTTCCTGCACGACCCCAAGAAGTACGAGAAGATCGGCGCCAAGATGCCCAAGGGCGCGCTGCTGGTGGGCCCTCCGGGCACGGGCAAGACGCTGCTGGCCAGGGCCGTGGCCGGCGAGGCGGGCGTTCCCTTCTTCAGCATCGCCGGATCGGAATTCGTGGAGATGTTCGTGGGCATGGGCGCCAGCAAGGTGCGCGACCTGTTCCGCCAGGCGGGCGAGAAGGCCCCCTGCATCGTGTTCATCGACGAGATCGACACCATCGGCAAGCGCCGCGACTCCGGCCGGGGCATGGGCGGCAACGACGAGCGCGAGCAGACGCTCAACCAGCTGCTCACCGAGATGGACGGCTTCGACGCCACCAAGGGCGTGGTGATCCTGGCGGCCACCAATAGGCCCGAGACGCTGGATCCCGCGCTGCTCCGGCCCGGCCGCTTCGACCGCCGCGTGCCCGTGGAGCTGCCGGACCTGCAAGGCCGCGAGGCCATCCTGCGCCTGCATGCCTCCAAGGTGCGCTTGGGCCCCGACTGCGACTTCAACGTGGTGGCCCGCATGACGCCCGGCGCTTCCGGCGCGGAGCTGGCCAACATCGTGAACGAGGCGGCCCTGGGCGCGGTGCGCATGGGCCGCGACGAGGTGCTGCAGCAGGACCTGCAGGAGGCCGTGGACACCATTTTGGCCGGCGCGCAGAAGAAGAACACCATCCTCAGCGAGCACGAAAAGCGCGTGGTGGCCTTCCACGAGGTGGGCCACGCCCTGGTGGCCGCGCTGCAGACCCATTCCGCGCCGGTGCAGAAGATCACCATCGTGCCCAGGACCTCCGGCGCCTTGGGCTTCACCATGCAGGTGGACGAGGGCGAGCGGACGCTCATGACCAAAGAGGAAATGCTCGATAAGATCGCCACGCTCACCGGCGGCCGCGCCGCCGAGGAGGAGGCCTTCGGCTCCGTGACCACGGGCGCCAGCAACGACATCGAGCAGGCCACGAAGCTGGCCCGCTCCATGGTGGCCCGCTACGGCATGAGCGAGGAGTTCGACATGGTGGCTCTGGAGACCGTGCAGAACGCCTACTTAGGCGGCGATTCCAGCCTGGCCTGCAGCGAGCACACCGCCTCCGCCGTGGACGAGAAGGTGGTCAAGATCGTGAAGTCCTGCCACGAGAAGGCCCGCAAACTCCTTAGCGACAACCGCGCCAAGCTGGATGAGATCAGCGGCTATTTGTACGAAAAGGAGACCATCACGGGCGAGGAGTTCATGGCCCTGCTGCAAAAGGACTGATCCGGCACAAAGGCATAAAACCGACCCGATAACGCCCCGGCGGAGACGACCCGCCGGGGCTTCTCCTTCCCCGCGCGGTTGAAAATCGGAAGAAAAGGCGCTATACTGCATACATGCGGAGAAGCCCGCAAAACAAACACAGGAGGACAACTGTTTGCGCGACCTTAAGAAGAAAGAAAGTGTGCGGCGCACGGCGTAGGCTGTTCGCGGCACCGATAGCCTATGCCGTTTCCAAATAAACCTAAAGTATTTGGAGGCGCACAAAATGGGCTACAAGAACGGCGGCGTACTGCTTCCGGCGGAGCTGCTCAGGCAGGTCCAAAGATACGTGGACGGCGAATCCATCTACATCCCCAGGCGGGCGGGAGGAAAGAAGAAGTGGGGCGAAAAAACGGCCCTGCGCGCCCAGCTGGCCCAACGGGATGCGGAGATCCGCCAAAAACATGAGGACGGCATGAGCGTCAAGCAGCTGTCGGAAACGTACTACATCTCTCCCCAGAGGATCTACAAGATCCTATCCGACGGAAACTAAAAACGGGAACGGGCGGCGCAGGAAGAATAAATGCCGCCCATTTTCTTCTCTTTGTTTGGGAAGCATTTGGTTGCTTTCCCTTTGAGAAAGGAACGTGCTATACTTCTTTTCGGGCGGCGGCATGATCTATAAAGGAGTTCTCAAATGAAAAAGATCGGACCAAACGAAAGGGGATCGAAGGAAGGGACCTTCACCTGCCGCGCCTGCGGCTTTACCGTGACGCCGGAGGGCGCAGGGACGCGGCACCGCAACCACTGCCCCCGCTGCCTTTGCAGCCTGCACCTGGACGTGGAGCCGGGCGACCGCGCCGCGGACTGCGGCGGCACCATGGAGCCCATCGCCGTCTGGGTGCGGCGCGGCGGCGAGTGGGCGCTCATCCACCGCTGCCGCGTCTGCGGGGCGCTCAGCGCCAACCGCATCGCCGCGGACGACGACCCCGTGAAGCTGCTGGGCCTGGCCCTGCGGCCCGTCGCTTCCCCGCCCTTCCCCGTGGAGCGGATCGAGGAACTTTCCCGCCTGCTGGACAAGGAATGGCGAAACGGATGAAGCGGCATAAACCAAACTTAAAGGAGGCAATTATATGGAAAGGACCATCAAGACCTGCTCGGAGCCCTACAAGATAAAAGCGCTTGACCTGGTCGAAGAAGTGTTCACCGAGCACGAAAACGAGCGGGAAGGGAAGCTCGTCCGGCGGCTGGCCGAGGAGATACGCGCAAAACGCTTCTACGTCCCGGAGCTGGAGCTCATCATGGTGGACGAGCGGGACGAGGTCGTCGGCTATGCGATGTTCTCCCGCTTCCATCTGGAGGGAAGGTACGAAAACGAGCTGCTGCTCCTATCGCCCGTCGCCGTAAAGACGGAGCTGCAGCGAAAACACATCTCCATGGAGCTGATCGAGCACGGCTTCATAAGGGCCGCGTCCATGGGCTTCAAGGCCGTTCTGGTTGAGGGCGACCCCAACAACTACCGCGCCCGCGGCTTCACCACCGCCGCCGACCACGGCATCCATGCGGGCCCCAACATCCGCCTGCCCCACATCGACTGCCTGATGGCCCGCGAGCTTACCCCCGGCGGCCTGGAAGGCATCCACGGGACGCTGGACTACGGCTTCTATGAGGCGCTTTCCTAAAACTGGCCACACGAACAGGGCCCCCGGCATTCAGCCGGGGGCCCTGTTGCGTTTAAGACGGGTTTATTCGACCGGGTGGATGGACAGGGCGAAGCCGCCGTTGACGGAGAGGGCCACCTCGCGGGTATCCCCTTTACGCAGGCGGAACTTCTCCGCGGCCACCTTGTGCACGTCGTGCTGGTGCTGGGCGGGGCGCTGCTTGTGGGCCATCAGCCAGCGGCACATCTCCTCGTCGGGGCCGGGCAGCGCGCCGATGGACACGTCGAAGGGCAGCTCGTCGGAGATGTCGTCCCTGTACAGCGTGGCTTCATATTCCACGCCTTCCTCCAGAAAGTCGAAGCGCAGCTGCGCGGTGCGGGGCAGGCGGGCGCAGATGCCGCCCACGTACCAGGCGCGGCCCTTGCGGCGGGCCATGGTCACGTGGCTGGCGGGCTCGCCTTCCAGCAGACGGGTCTCGTCGAAGGCGGCGGGCACCTCCATGAGGAAGGGGCGGCAGGGATGCTCCCGCACCACCTCGGGCTTCTCGCTGATGTGCTGTATGTAGCTGGTGCCCACCACGGTCAGGGCGGTCTGGTGGGCGTCGGTGGTGCCGGTCAGGTAGGTCTTAAAGATCACGGGCGTGTAGTCGGCGGGGCCCACGGCGCAGCGGGTGAAGGGCAGCGTGCAGTTGTGGGCGGCGTCCGGCCCGCCGGGCAGGAAGGTGGAGAAGTTCTGCAGGTATTCCCCGCCCATCACGGCCTCGCGGGAGAGCACGTGGGGCCAGGTGCGGATCTCGCCCGCGGGCTTGGTGGCCCCGTGGAAGTTGAGCATCAGGCGGAACTGGGCGGCCAGGCGGGCCAGCATGTCGTACTGGGCCATGCGCTCCTGGCTGTCGGACTCGAAGAAGTCGATCTTGAGCCCCACCACGCCCCAGGAGCTCCACAGCTTCATCTTCTCATAGGCGGTGTCGTAGTCGCGCATGGCGGCGCTGTGCTCCCAGATCCAGAGCTTGACGTTCCTCTGGGCGCAGTAGCGCACCAATTCGGGGATGTCGATGTACCCCGGCCAGCCGCCGTCGGCCAGGTAGTAGGGCCAGCCCATCTCGGAGGCGTAGTCCACGAACTGGTGGATGCGGTCGATGTCGCGGGTGGACCTGTTTTCCACCATCCAGTTCCAGGCGCAGACGCCGCCATGGATGAAGCTCTCATCCTCCACGATGGAGGGCGGGTTCAGATTCTCCAGCAGGTTGGACTCCACGATGTCGGCTAGGCTCCCCACCAGCACCGCGCGCCAGGGGGTCGTCACGGGGTCCCCGGCGTGGATGGGGCTGAGCTTGTCGGGGGACTTGGTCACGTGCAGCAGCCTTTCGCCCTTCCTGTGGACGCGCAGGTGGGAGCCGCCGTAGTCCCCGAACACCGCCGCCTCCGCGTACAGCGTATAGACGCCCGGCAGCGCCTCCACCAACACGGGGAAGGCGTAGGGGTTTTGGTGGAGCTCACAGAAGGGCACGGGGTTGTAGTGGTCCTCGTAGGAGAAGATGAGCTTCTGGGCAAAGAGCCGCAGGGCCGTCTCCGGCAGGCCGAAGGCGGTGGTCTCATCGAGCACGTCACAAGAGCCGCCCGGGGCGATCAGGCGCAGCGCCGCGCCGTCGTCGTAGGCGCGCGCCTCTATCTGCAGCTCGCTGCCGTTTTCATCCGCCAGCGTCCAGGTGAGGCAGTTGGCGTGGTCCCGGCAGAGGGATTTCTTGAAGGCGGGCAGCGTGTAGCTCTCGTCGATCGAGGAGCGGGCGCAGGCCTTTTCGTGAAGGCCTTGGGTCAGGTCGCGGTCGGCAAGGGCCAGCCCCAGCGGCGCGGGCGCGGTGACGGGGCGGGAATCCAGACAGATCTTATACATGGGCACGCCGTCCTGCAGGCAGAGCGCCAGCTCCAGGCGGCCGTTGGGGGAAGAAAGGCGGACATCCATGGGGAAACACCTCCGTGGTCGTAAGGGTCCAAAGGGGTCGTACTGCGCCTTCATTATAGGACGGCGCGGGACGGAGCGTCAAGAAAAAGAGAAATGGAACCGTAAAACAAATGAAATTTTTTTTGAAAAAGGGCTTGACGGCGCGGGCTGCAGGAACTTTCCGAATATGCGGGTCCGGCCCGCCGAACTGTGGAAAAGATTTCCTCCCTGTGGAAAAGAATGGTTTTTGAACGAAAAACAGGCCATTCACTGTGGATAACTCTGTGGAAAATGTGGATTACTTGAAACGGAAACCGAACATTCAATTTGGAAAATCTGGAAATATACGGAAAGCGATTTCGCACGGGAAAGCGCGTGCCTTGCGGAAAACAGCGTCTTAAGATACGCGCCTTCCTCGTCTGAAAGGGAGGTATCAAGCGTATATTGATGACGAAGCAAACGGGAGAAGGGAGGCGCTGCGGATGGAAACGGGACGGCTGCTCCGCGCCACGGCGGGGCTGCTCATGGGCTGCCTGCTGTTCCTCCTCTTGCAGCCGCCGGGAACGCTCACGGCCTGGAGCCCGCACATGGAGTCCCTGCCGCTGTTCGGCCGCGTGATCGCGGTGGACCCCGGCCACGGCGGCTACGACGCGGGCTGCACCGGCGCGTCCGGCTCCCTGGAGAAGGACGTGAACCTCTCGCTTGCCCTCTGCTTAGGGCAGGAGCTGCGCTCCCTGGGCGCATCCGTCATATTCACCCGGGAGATGGACGAGGCCCTGATCGACCCGGAGACAACGCCCGGCTACAAGAAAAGGCAGGAGCTGGACAAACGCATCGACCGTATACGGGAAGCGGACGCAGACTTGCTGCTCAGCATCCACATGAACGCCTACACCGTCCAAAAGTACCGCGGCGCGCAGCTGTTCTACCTGCAGGGAAACGAGGAGGGACAGAGGCTGGCGGACTGCCTGCAGGAGGAGCTGGAGGAGCTTGGCGACCCTTACCTGCGCGCGCCGTCCTGCGGGGAGTATTATGTCTTAAACGCCTGCAAGGCGGCGGTGCTGGTGGAATGCGGCTTCCTCTCCAACCCCGAGGAGGAGGCCCTGCTGCTGACGGAGGATTACCGAAAGACGCTGGCCCGGGCGCTGGCGCGGGGCGTCGTACGCTACTTTGAATGAAGTCCCCCCTTTTCGTTCTGCGATGCAGGCTGCCGCGCGTGCGCGCAAATCAGGTAAATGCCTTGTTAAATCCCGCGGCCTGTGGTATACTTAAAGCCAAACTTCCCACAGAGAGAAGACGAGGGGGGAACGTGACATGGAACAGGTCTTGCACATGATGGCGTTCGACCTGGGCGCGTCCTCGGGCAGGGCGATCCTGGGCACGCTGGAAGGGGACAAGCTGCACTTGCGGGAGCTGCACCGCTTTTCCAACGACCCCGTGGAGCTGGTGGGCCGCCTGTACTGGGACCTGCCCCGGCTGGTGCACGAGATGAAGCAGGGGCTCAACAAGGCCGCGCTGGAGGGCCTGGAACCCGCCTCGCTGGGCATCGACACCTGGGGCGTGGATTACGGCCTGCTGGATAAGGCGGGCCATCTGATGGGCAACCCCGTCCACTACCGCGACGCCCGCACGGACCGCGTGATGGAGGCCGCCTTCGAGCTGGTGCCCCGGGAGGAGATCTACCGCCGCACGGGGCTTGCCTTCCTGCCGCTCAACACGATCTATCAGCTGTACAGCGAGGTGCGCGAGCACGACCCGCTTTTGGCCCATGCCCGCAAGCTGCTGTTCATGCCGGACCTGCTGGCCTACCTGCTCACCGGCACCATGGGCTGCGAATACACCATCGCCTCCACCTCGCAGCTCTTATCCCCCGCGACCCGCTCCTGGGACATGGAGCTGATCGAGAAGCTGGGCATCCCCAAGCGCATCTTCCTGCCGGTGACGGAGCCGGGCGCCGTGCGCGGGATGTTGGACGCCCGCATCGCCCGGGAGACCGGCGTGGGCGTGATCCCGGTGGTGGCCGTGGGCGGCCACGACACCGCCAGCGCGGTGGCCGCCGTGCCCGCCGAGGGCAGGGACTTTGCCTACATCTCCTCCGGCACCTGGTCCCTGGTGGGCGTGGAGACGGACGAGCCGGTGATCAGCGACGCGGCCACCAAGGCCAACCTCACCAACGAGGGCGGCGTGGAGGGCAACGTGCGCGTGCTCAAGAACGTGATGGGCCTGTGGATCATCCAGGAGTGCCGCCGCGAATGGGAGCGGCGGGGAAGGCTGCTCTCCTTCGAGAGGATCGTGGAGGCCGCCAAAGAGGCCGAGCCCTTCTACGCCTTCATCGACCCCAACGACGATTCCTTCTCCCCGCCGGGCGACATGCCCCTCAGGGTGCAGGAGTTCTGCCTGCACAGCGGACAAGCCGTGCCCCAGACCGCCGGGCAGATCGCGCGGGTGGTGTACGAGTCCCTGGCGCTCAAGTACCGCTGGACCGTGGAGAGGCTGCGGGAGACCACCGGCAACCCCATCCGCTGCCTGCACATCGTGGGCGGCGGGGCCAACAACGAGCTGCTGAACCAGTTCACCGCCGACGCCTTGGGCATCCCCGTGACGGCGGGCCCCGCGGAGGCCACGGCCATCGGCAACCTGCTTCTGCAGATGAAGGCCCTGGGCCGCATCCGCGACGTGGCCGAAGGACGGCAGCTGGTGCGCCGCTCCTTCGGCGTCAAGACCTATGCGCCCGATCCCGCGGCCCGCGCGGGCTGGGACGAGGCCTACGCCCGCTTCCTGCGGG
Source organism: uncultured Clostridia bacterium (assembly GCA_947625765.1). Taxonomy (GTDB): domain Bacteria; phylum Bacillota; class Clostridia; order Christensenellales; family UBA1750; genus CALWRM01. The sequence continues at coordinate 5,628 of CANQPP010000007.1, read as the reverse complement.
AGGCGTCCGTGGAATAAGGGCATGACTTAAAGGGGAAAAACCGCCCAAAAGCGGGCGGTTTTTCCCTTTTACCCCTTTGGAGGTGGATGGAAAGTGCGCGGCGATTATCCGGACATCATCGGCAAACAGGTGCGCGGGCGGATCGACAGGCCTTTGGGCAGCCGCCACCCCAAGCACCCCGATCTTGTATATCCGATCAACTACGGCTTCGTGGAGGGCGTGCCGGCGGAGGACGGCGCGGCGCAGGACGTGTACCTGCTGGGCGAAGACGGCCCCGTCGTGGCCTTCGAGGGCAGGGTGATCGCCGTGTACCGCCGGGAGGACGACGTGGAGGACAAGTGGATCGTCTCATCGGACGGGCGGGACTACCCCGACGACTTCATCTTGGAGCAGATCGCCTTCCAGGAGAGGTTCTTTCACGGCAGGCTCCTGCGCTAAAGCGGCGGAGGGAAAACAAGCGTCCGGGCAAAGGCCCCGGACGCTTTGTCTATATATAAATGATAGCGGTCAGAGCATGACGGCCAGCGCCAGCCATTCCAGCGGCAGGGCGCAGAAGGCGGGCAGGCTCCAGGCGGCGATGGCCAGCACATAGCCGCGCCTGTCCAGCGGCCGACAGCGGAAGGCGTGGGCCAGCCCCACGCAGCAGGCCCCCACGAGGGAGAGCAGCACAAGAACGCCCTGGGGGAGAAGCAACACTAGGAAGGTCAGAAAGCCGGGGAAGCCCAGAGAGCCCAGCCACCAGCCCCAGGCAAAGCCGATGGTGTAAGCGCGCAGGCAGAGCGTAAGCGCCGCCACGGGCGCGCCGATCACGTGCACAAGACAGAGGAGCAGCAGGGAAAAGCACCAGGCCTCCCGCAGCAGGGAGCGCAGCGCCGTGAAGAAGGTCAGCTGCGTAAAGACCGCGCGCGGCTCCTCCAGGCCAAAGGCGCAGGAGAGCCCGCAGCTTAGGCACACCACCGCCACGAAGGCCGCGCCCACGTGCCACCAGAGATAGGCCTGCACCTGTAAGCGCCAAAGCACCAGCAGCCGACGCAACTTCGATCCCCTCCCGGAGTTTTTCTCGGGGAAAGTGTATGCGGGCGGGGCGGGAAAAAGAAGAAGCCGCGCCGCCGTTCGGCTGTGCCTATTCGGTCAAGTCAACATAGAAAAACGGCGCGGCATCCGTTCGGATGCCGCGCCGCGTGGGGCTTCGTTTCTTTTTCAAATGGAAATGGGAAATCGCTCACAGCCGGAACAGGCGCTTGAGGACCTTTTCCACCCGGCGGTTGAACTTTGTCCCCCGAAACTCGTGGCTCAGATCCAGCGGGTCCAGCAGCACGCGCTGCATTCCCGCCAGATATGCGGCGGGCATGTCGGTCAGCAGCTGGTCGCCCACCACCGCGCAGCAGCGCGGGCGCAGGCCCAGGCGGCGCGCGCCTTTAAGCAGCCCAAAGGGCAGGGGCTTTAAGCACCGGGGCTGAAAGGGGATATTCAGCGCTTCCGACAGCGGCAAAAGGCTTTCCTCCCCGGCGTTGGAGACGATGAGCAGCGCAAAGCCCATGGCCCGCGCCTTTTCCACAAAGGCGGGCACGAAGGGCGCGGGCGCGGGCTCGTTCCAGCGCCTGAGCGTGTTGTCTGCGTCCAAAAGCAGGCCGCGCACGCCCGCCTCCCACAAGGGGCCAAGCTCCAGGACGCTTAAGTCTCTCGCCCTAACCACGGTAGCCGTGGGGGTTCATCTGCTGCCAGCGCCAGGCGTCGCGCAGCATATCCTCCAGACCCAGCTTCGCCTTCCAGCCCAGCAGGCGCTCCGCCTTCTCGGTGGAGGCCCAGCACTCGGCCACGTCGCCGGGCCTGCGGGGGCCGATGGAGTAGGGCACGTCCACCTGGTTGACCCGCATGAAGCCTTCCACGATCTCCAGCACGGAGTAGGGCACGCCGGTGCCCAGGTTGATGGCCTCGCAGCCGGTGTGGCTGTCGCAGTAGCGGATGGCGTCCACGTGGCCGCGGGCCAGATCCATCACGTGGATGTAGTCCCGGCGGCAGGTGCCGTCGGGGGTGGGGTAGTCGTTGCCGTAGACCACCAGCCGGGGCAGCTCGCCGATGGCCACCTTGGTGACGAAGGGCACCAGGTTGTTGGGGATGCCGCAGGGGTCCTCGCCGATGCGGCCGGACTCGTGCGCGCCAACGGGGTTAAAGTAGCGCAGCAGCACCACGGACATGGACTGGTTCGCAAAGGCGGTGTCGCGCAGGATCTGCTCGATCATGAACTTCGTCCAGCCGTAGGGGGAGTGGCACCAGGTGCTCTGCTCCTCGCTTAAGGGCATTTCGCCCACGCCGCCGTACACCGTGGCGGAGGAGGAGAACACCAAAGAGCGCACGTCGTAGTGCACCATCAGCTCCAGCAGGTTGATCGTGGAGATCAAATTGTTGTCGTAGTAGTCCAGGGGCTTGGACACCGATTCGCCCACGGCCTTGAGCCCGGCGAAGTGGATGCACGCGCCGATGTGGTTCTCCTCAAAGACGCGCTTTAAGGCCTGCTTGTCGCGCATGTCCAGCTCGTAGCTCTTGAGCGTCCTGCCGGAAAGCTCCTGCACGCGGCGCAGGGCCTCCGGCGAGGAATTGCAGTAGTTGTCCACCACGACAACGTCGTATCCCTGGGTGAGCAGCTCCAGGCAGGTGTGGGAGCCGATATAACCGGCGCCGCCGGTCAAAAGGACCACCATAGAGTGTCGCCTCCTCCTTCTGGGCTTGAAAGAAGCCCTTGTAAGGTTTGTTTTATATATTGTCTGCTTTTTCGGACGCGCCCGCGTCCGGGAACTGAACGTATTGGTCCACGATGTAGCGGGGCCGCGCCTTGACCTCCTGGTAGGTCTTGCCCACGTATTCGCCCAGGATCCCTAAGCAAAGCATCTGCAGCCCGCCGAAGAGGCAGACCGTGGCGATGAGGGAGGTCCAGCCGGTGACCGTCTGCCCGAACAGCTTGAGCAGCAACAGATAAATGAGCACCAGCAGCGAGACGGCGAAGATGCAAAAGCCCAATGTGCAGATGAGGCGGATGGGTTTGACCGAAAAGGAGGTGATACCGTCGAAGGCGAAGGCCAGCATCTTGCGCAGCGGGTACTTGGACTTGCCCGCGAAGCGCTCCTGCCGCTCGTAGGCGACCGTGGCGCTTTGAAAGCCGATCAGGGGCACGATGCCGCGCAGGAAGAGGTTCACCTCTTTGTACTGGGCCAGCGCGTCCAGCGCCCGGCGGCTTAAGAGCCTGTAATCGGCGTGGTTGAAGACGATGTCCACGCCCATCGCCTGCATGAAGCGGTAAAAGCCCTCGGCGGTCAGGCGCTTGAAGGCGCTGTCCTTCTTCCTGGAGGAGCGCACGCCGTACACCACGTCCGCGCCCTTGTCGTTTTCGTCCAAAAAGCGGTCGATGGCGTCCACGTCGTCCTGCAGGTCCGCGTCCAGCGAGATCACGCAGTCCGCGCGCTTGCCCGCCTCCATGAGCCCGGCCAGCAGGGCGTTCTGGTGCCCGCGGTTGCGGGAGAGCTTGAGCCCTGCGAACAGGGGAGAGGAGAGACACAGCGAATAGATGAGGCCCCAGGTGTTATCCTTCGAGCCGTCGTCCACGAACAGGACGCGGCTTTCCTCGGAAATACGTTTTTGTTCCATCAGGGCGGTCATCTTTTCTCGCAGGCGGCGGGAGGTCTCGGGGAGCACCTCCTGCTCGTTATAGCAGGGGACGACCAGGTACAGCTTGCGATCCTTGCCCATGCAGGCGTTTTTCCTCCTTTGCCGCGTATCTTCTCTTCTTCGCTATCATATCACAGCCGCAAAACTTTTTCAAATACAAGAGCAAACATAGACGTTTCATTTGGGGTAAAATAGTGTATAATAACAGAGAAACACGCGCCCGATGAGCCGGAGCGCCCCGTGTCTTCAAGCGGGGAGCGAAGGCGGGCGAAAAAAACAAGAGATCGAGGAGGATGTTTACCATGAAATGGATCTGCTCCATCTGCGGTTACGTTCACGAGGGCGACACCCCGCCCGAAAGCTGCCCCCAGTGCAAGGCGCCCGCCGCTAAGTTCGTCAAGGCTGCCGGTCAGCTGACCTGGGCCGACGAGCACCGCGTCGGCGTGGCCAAGGATCTGGATCCCGAGGTCGTCGAGGGCTTGCGCCAGAACTTCTCCGGCGAGTGCTCCGAGGTGGGCATGTACCTGGCCATGAGTCGCCAGGCCGACCGCGAGGGCTATCCCGAGGTCGCCGAGGCCTACAAGCGCATCGCCTTTGAGGAGGCCGAGCACGCCGCCAAGTTCGCCGAGCTGCTGGGCGAGGTCGTCTATGCCGACACCAAGAAGAACCTTCAGCTGCGCGTGGAGGCCGAGAACGGCGCCACCGCCGGCAAGCTGGCCCTGGCCAAGCGCGCCAAGGAGCTGGGCTACGACGCCGTGCACGATACCGTGCACGAAATGGCCAAGGACGAGGCCCGTCACGGCAAGGCGTTTGAGGGGTTACTCAAGAGGTATTTCGGTTAAGAAAAAAGCCCGTAAAATCAACATATTGCGGATTTTCGAGGGGTTTGCCACAACTGGCAGGCCCCTCGTTTTTCGTAAGTGGCTGTGTAATATACTGTGTACGATCTCTGAGCAGAGAGGAAAACTGTGTAAACGAAACTGTGTAACAAAAATACCCGCCTCATAAAGAGACGGGTATTTTTCATACGAGATTCAAAGGACTAATTAAGAAAAAGAGACAAATTATAAAGCTGTTGGTCTATTTCAAGTGCTTTATTTTCATCTTTCTCCGAGCAGTTTGGATCGGTTAAGTATCTGAAATATGCTGACATGCCACAGTTATCACGGAGACTGGACATATACGAGAAAAGGGGTTCACATGCACATGTATATTCTACGTCACCAAAATCATAGTCACCTGATAAAATCTTAGTTTCATACATCTTCATTTTGTCAGCAGTATCCTCAAATATCTGAAAGCGAAGAAGAACCCAATAGGTCTTATATGTAAGTATACATTCTTTAAGATCATCATCGGTTAGGGGAACTTCCAAATTGCGAGCATATAACCGCAAAGCAGTAATTGTATTTACCCCGCTCTCGGGCTTACTAAGATCGTGTATTCTTGTGTGAAATGTGCGCACGAGATTAAACGGTTTCAATTCAAAGCGTGACAGGAAATCTAAGCAATCGTTTACTGGTGTTTTTGACGTTTTATAGCTTGACAGCAAATCTAAGCAAACGTTTACTGGTTTTTTTGGCGTTAATCTTGGGCAAGTATTTTCAATTTGTCTCAATTCTCCTATTGTTCCCCGCGGTGGAAGCGGATGATCACCCCATATTTCTTTCACCACTTTTTCTAAAGCTTCTTCTTCTTCCTTTGTCATCTTTTTTGGAGTATATCCCATGGTATTTTTCCCCTTTCTTTCATGCAATCGGTAGGTGGTTAGAAACATTGTACGAAACTGCTCAAATACGGCAGCGGTGCTAAAAGTTATAACGCCTGTTTCAACAACTCCACCCCGCTTTCTTCTGCTGGATCATTGGTTCCAAGCTCTCCACGAAACGCACGGGCGAGAATGGATTTTTTCATGGCTTCGATCTGGTCTAAAACGGCTTCGGCCGTTTCTTTGGCTTGTTGCTC
>CANQPP010000006.1 GCA_947625765.1 uncultured Clostridia bacterium | reverse complement strand
GACCGTGAGCCAGAGGCCCTTGCGGGCGCCGTACTTCTCCACGGCCTCCAGTGCATAGGCGGAACAGCTGGGATAGAACCTGCAGTGCGCCGGGAACAGGGGAGATACCCGCTTCCTGTAAAAGCGGATGAGGGCCAGCAGCAGCCTCTTCATGGGCGGCCGGCCTGCGGGGACTGTGCTTCGGGCCCTTCCTCCAGCAGGCGGTGGCGCCTTAGGAGCTGGTCCAGCGCGCGGGCGATGGTGGAAAAATCGTCCCTGCCTGCGGCGCTGCGGGCCACGATCACGTAATGCCCCTTGCGGAGAGAGGGCAGGAGCGGCCGCACGCACTCGCGGATCCGTCGCTTCACCCGGTTGCGGACGTGGGCCTTGCCCACCTTCTTGCTCACCGAGATGCCCACCTTCAGCTCCGGCCGGCGCAGGTACAAAAGCGCCAGGTGCGCGTTGGCCTGGGACTTGCCCCGCCTGTATACGGCCTGGAACTGGGCGTTCTTTTTCAGCGATACTGTGCGTTCCAAATTCTTGTCGCTCCGTTTGAAGGGAAAAAGGCTTTTTGCGGCTCTGCTGCCGCGTCGTTTGGGGGGCTTTCCCCTCGCGCCAAAAACGGCAAAGGCTTCTCTTTATCGCTTGCTGCCTTCGCCGTCTGTCTGGCATTTTGGGGACTGCTTTTTGCGCCGGGGATGAACAGGTTTTGCGCCGACTTTAAAGGAAAACGCGTTTCCGCTCCCTTAGGGTCCAACGATAACGGTCGCCCGTCATCCAGGAAGCGGTCTAACAAACGTTCAAACGCGTGCCTTTAAGCGGACAGCCTCTTCCTGCCCTTCGCCCTGCGGGCCTTGAGCACATTGCGGCCGTTCTTGGTCTTCATGCGCTGGCGGAAGCCGTGCACCTTAGAGCGCTGGCGCTTCTTGGGTTGGTAGGTCATCCACATGGAACATACACTCCTTTGCCTTTGGCGGAAAAAATGCCGCTGCACATACGGACAGCTATTTTATTATAGAGAGAAGCGGCCGGGCTGTCAAGGGGGACTTTTCACAAGAAATCCCTGCTTCGCCTTCATTTTTTGGAAAGCGGCTCCCAAATCCCGCGATACGCGCTTTTCGCGCCCTTGAAAGGGAGCCCCCTTTTTGGTATCATAATAAGCGGCGGATGGCCCACCTTCAGCAAGCGCGCCGATAGGCGCGCTTGCTTTTCACGAAAGGCATGTGCGACAGGCTGTTTGGGAACCGCCGGATCAAGAGAAAGGGACGCAGAGCCCTTTCCGATCTTCAGATGTATGACAAGATAAGCGGCGCGGAGGAGACCGCCCTTTTGCGCCGATGGGAGGAGCGGTAGACCGGGATGGAGAAAATGGACGCCAGCTCGCTGTGGTCCTATGCGCTGCAGCTCATTCGCGCCCAGGTGTCGGACATGGCCTTCGAGGCCTGGTTCGAGGGCACCCTGCCCGTGGAGTATGCGGGCGGGGAGCTGCTGCTGAGCACGCGGGACGACTTTCAGGCCCGCATGCTGGAGGAGCGGTACTTAGGCCTTAGCCAGGCGGCGCTTCGCCGCGCGGCCGGGGAGGACGTGCGCCTGCGCGTGCTGACGCCCGCGGAGCTGGCCGCGATCGACCGCAAGCCGAAGGAGAGCGCGGCCGAGACACGCGAGGCGGAGAGAAGCCCCTTGTGCCAGCTCAACCCCCGCTACACGTTCGACAGCTTCGTGGTGGGCTCCTCCAACCGCTTTGCCCACGCGGCGGCCATCGCCGTGGCGGAGAGCCCCGCGGCGGCCTACAACCCGCTGTTTCTGTACAGCGGCGTGGGCCTTGGCAAGACCCATTTGATGCACGCCGTGGGCCACGCCATCTTAGAGCGCGACCCCAATGCGCGGGTGCTCTACATCACCTCCGAGAACTTCGTCAACGAGCTGATCACCGCCATACAGACCAACCGCACCTCCGAGTTCCGCAACCGCTTCCGCTCGGTGGACCTGCTGATGGTGGACGACATACAGTTCATCGCCGGCAAGGAGAGCATGCAGGAGGAGTTCTTCCACACGTTCAACGCCCTCTACGAGTCCGGGCGGCAGATCATACTCTCCTCCGATAAGCAGCCCAAGGAGATCCCCACGCTGGAGGAGCGGCTGCGCTCCCGCTTCGAGTGGGGCCTGATCGCGGACATCACCAAGCCCGATCTGGAGACCCGCATCGCCATCCTGCGCCGCAAGGCCGAGCAGGAACAGGTGGTGGTCCCCGAGGAGGTCAACCTCTTCATCGCCTCCAAGATCGAGTCCAACATCCGCGAGCTGGAGGGGTCCCTGAACCGCGTCCTGGCCAAGGCCCGCTTAGGCGGCCAGCCCCTGAGCCTGGACCTTGCCAAGGAAGCCCTGGCGGAGATGTTCTCCGTCAAGGATCCCCGCCGCGCCACCATCGACATGATCACCGCCGTGGTGGCCGAATACTACGGCGTGTCCGTGGACGACATCAAGTCCAAGAAGCGCAACCGCGAGGTCTCCGTGCCCAGGCAGACGGCCATGTACCTCTGCCGCGAGCTCAACGGCGCGTCCCTGCCCCGCATCGGCCAGGAGTTCGGCGGCCGCGACCACACCACCGTGATGCACGCGGTGGAAAAGGTGGAGGGGGACCTAAAGCACGACGCCGACACCCGCAGGGCCGTGGAGGACATCCGCCGCCGCATCGAGGGCGCTTAAAGCCCCATCACTTAATAATATAGAAACATCCGCACGACAGAGAGTTTATGAGTATAAGGAGGAATGGCACCCATGCGTTTCCTTTGTGAAAGAGAGGACCTGTTCACGGCGCTGCAGACCGTCAGCCGCGCCGTCGCCCAGCGCAGCCCCAACCCCATGTACGAGAACGTGTTCCTGCAAGCCTGGGCCGGCGGGGTCCGCCTGGCGGGCACCGACCAGAGCCTAGGCATCGAGGCGCTGATCCCCGGCACCGTGCAGGAGGAGGGCAGCGTGCTGCTCCCCGGCCGCCTGTTCCCGGAGATCGTGCGCAAGCTGCCCGAGGGCGAGGTCTCCGTGGAGGTCAGCGACCGCTTTACCGCCACCATCCGCATGCCCAAGATCAAGACGACCCTGCAGGGCATGGACGCATCCCTCTATCCCAGCCTGCCCGCCGTGGACGACGGCGAGGAGGTGCATATTTCCCAGAACCTGCTCAAGGACATGATCCGCCAGACCGGCTTTGCCATCGCCCAGGACGCCACGCGCCCCATCCTCACCGGCTGCCTCTTCGAGGTCTCCGGCGAGCAGGCGACCATGGTGGCACTGGACGGCTTCCGCCTGGCCCTGCGCCGCGGACAGCTGGCCGCCCCCTGCGAGGGGAGCATCTCCTGCGTGGTCTCCGGCCGCTACTGGGCGGAGATCGGCCGCATTTTGAGCGACAGCGACGACGAGGTGGCCCTGCGCTTGGGGGAGAAGCACGTTTCCATGGAGAAGGACGGCTGCAAGATCGTGGTCTCCCGCATGGACGGGGAATACATCAAGTACCGCCAGCTGCTGCCCGCCCAGTACCAGACCTCCGTTCTGCTGGACCGCGCCGCCTTGAGCGAGAGCATCGACCGCGCCTCCCTGATGGCCAAGGAGGGCCGCAACAACCTGCTCAAGTTCTCCATCAAGGGCGACAGCCTCTCCATCAGCTCCAACTCCGAGATGGGCGACGTGTTCGAGCAGATCGACGCGGTGACCCAGGGGCAGGACATCGACATCTCCTTCAACGTCAACTACATCACCGACGCCATCCGCTCCCTGGCGGAGGAGAAGGTGCTGTTCCGCTTCAACACCTCCATCTCCCCGGCCGTGATCGTGCCCGAGGAGGGGGACAGCTTCCTCTATCTGGTGCTGCCCGTGCGCACCTTCCAGGGTGTATGAACATCACAAAATTGGAATTGAGCCGCTTCCGCAACTATGAAGAGGCTTCCCTCGAACCCTGCCCGGGGATCAATCTGATCTTCGGGCAGAACGCCCAGGGGAAGACGAATCTGCTGGAGGCGGTCTTTCTTTGCTGCCTGGGCCGCTCCCACCGCACGCCCCGGGAGCGGGAGATGATCCGCTACGGCTGCGAGCACGCCGCCGTGGAGCTGCACTGCGAGCGGGCGGGCGTCAGGCGGCGCATCCGCTATAACCTCCTGAGCGAGGGCCGCCACCGCATCCTGCTGGACGGTGAGCCCGTGCAGCGCTTAGGCGAGCTGATGGGCAGGCTCAACTGCGTGCTGTTCGCCCCGGAGCACCTCTCCATCGTCAAGGACGGCCCCGCCGAGCGGCGGCGCTTCCTGGACATGGAGCTTTCCCAGACCTACCCCAGCTACTTTTACTCTTTGCAGCAGTACAACCGCGTGCTGCGCCAGCGCAACAACCTGCTCCGTGCCCTGCGGGACGATCCCTCCCTTTTGGATACGCTACCCGTCTGGGACGAGCAGCTGGCCCGTCTTGCGGCCTACATCTGCCGGGAGCGGGCGGGCTTTGTGAAGAAGCTGCAGGTGTACGCCCACGAGAACCACAGCGACATCTCCGGCGGCACAGAGCTGCTGGAGCTGGAATACAGGCCCAACCTGCAGGCGGACGACGCCGAGACCGCCCTGCGCCTTTTGGAAAAGAAGCGCAGCGAGGATCTGCGCCTGTGCACCACCACCGCCGGGCCCCACAGGGACGACCTGGGGCTGCTGATCGGCGGCAAGGAGCTGCGCGCCTTCGGCTCCCAGGGGCAGCAGCGCACAGCGGCGCTGTCCTTAAAGCTCAGCCAGCTGCAGCTGCTCCGGGACGAGACGGGCAGCTGGCCGGTGCTGATGCTGGACGACGTGATGAGCGAGCTGGACGAGAGCCGCAGGCAGTACCTGATGGAGCGCGCCCTGCCCGCCCAGACGTTCGTCACGGCCACGGAGGCGGAAAAGGGCTGGCCCACGGGCAAGGCCTTCTTCGTGGAAAACGGCACGGTGCGGGAGGTATAGGGATGGACAAAAACGCGCTCTCCTCCTTTACGAAGGAGGAGCTGGTCGAGCTCATTCAGATCAAGGATAAAAACCTGCTGGCGCTGGACGGCGTCTGGTTCCAGGCGGCGGAGGGAAGGCAAGGCATGGACGCCGCCATGGCCCTGGACGCGGAGGCCTGGCGGCGCTTTTCGGCCACGGAAGCGCGGCGCATCCGCGCCTTTTTGCGCCTGCCCGAGCGCTGCGGACTGGAGGGGCTGGAAAAGGCCCTGCCCTTGCGCTTTGCCTGGCAGGCCAACACGTGCAGCCTGGAAAGGCGGGGCGACACCCTTTATTATTCGGTCGAGACCTGCCGCGTGCAGGAGGCCCGCGCCCGCAAGGGGCTGCCCCTGCACCCCTGCAAACCCGTGGGGCAGGTGGAGCACGAGGTGTTCGCCAAGACGATCGACGAGCGGATATCCTGCCGCTGCCTGTTCTGCTACCCGGACGAGGGGGAAACGCGCGGCTGCCGCTGGGCCTTCACGCTGGAGGAGACGAAGTGAGCACGCTGTACCTGACCGACCTGGACGGCACGCTGCTGGATCGGCAGTCCCGCATCCCCGAGGAAAGCGTTCGGACGCTGAACGCCCTGGTGGAGAAGGGACTGCTGCTCTCCGTGGCCACGGCCCGCTCCTGGACCTCGGCGGAAAAGGTGATCCGGCAGCTGGACCTGCGCGCGCCGCTGATCCTCTACAACGGGGCCTGCCTGTTCGATGTACGGGAGAAAAAGCGCATCTGGAGCGTGGGCTTTTCCCTGGAGGAAAAGCGGGAGCTGGCCGCGCTGTTTGAGAGGCTTGCCCTCTCCCCCATGGTCTATGCCCTGCAGGAAGGCCGCGAGACGGTGAGCTGGCGGCGGGACCTGGAAAATACGGGCGTGCGCGCCTACCTGGCCAAGCGGCCCGGCGATCCCCGGCTGCGGCCCTTGGGCCCGGAGGACGGGGAGAAGCTGCACAAGGGCGATGTGTTCTACTTTTCCTGCATAGGCGAGCGCGGCCGCCTGCAGCCCCTCTACGAGGCGGTGAAGGACGATGAGCGCTTCTTCTGCATCTTCCACCGGGAGCTTTACCAGGACGACTACTGGTGCGAGATCATGCCCGCCGAGGCGTCCAAGGCCAAGGCCGCGCTGCGGTTAAAGAAGATGCTGGGCTGCGAGCGCATGGTCTGCTTCGGGGACGCGATCAACGACCTGCCCTTATTCAAGGTCTGCGATGAGGCTTATGCGGTCGAGAACGCCGTGGAGGAGCTGAAACGCGCCGCCACCGGCGTCATCCCCTCCAACGAGCGGGGCGGCGTAGCCCGCTTTTTGGCGGAGCGCTTCGCCCGCGAGGAAAGCCGTTCGTGACGAAAGCGTGAATTTTTGATGTACACCCTTGACATTCTACCTCATGGGTGCTATCGTTATGACTGTGGTTAGCACTCGACCGGGATGAGTGCTAACAAGACGGCGGGAAAGGAAGGATGCCCAAGTGGATATGGACGCGCGAAAATACAAGATACTCAAGGCCATCATCGACGACTACATACTGACGGCCATGCCCGTGGGCTCCAGGACCATATCCAAGAAGTACGGGATGGGCCTTTCCTCCGCCACCATCCGCAACGAGATGAGCGACCTGGAGGAGCTGGGCTACCTGGACCAGCCCCACACCAGCGCGGGCCGCGTGCCCTCCTGGCGGGCCTACCGGCTGTACGTGGACCAGCTGATGCGCGTGGCCAGCCTGCCCGCGGAGGAGAACGCGAAGCTGCGGGAGATCTTCCAAAGCTCGATGGACTCGGTGCAGGACGTGCTCACCGCCGCCACGCGGGCCCTGTCGGAGCTGACGGACTACACCGGCGTGATGCTGGCCCCCAGCGCGGGCCGCTTAAAGAGGCTGCAGCTGGTGCCCATCACGGACAATACGGCCCTGATGGTCACCGTGATGGAGAACGGCGTGCACAAGGACGCCATGATCCCCGTGCCCGCGGACGTGGGGCCGGACCAGCTGTACATGCTCTCCAACTACCTGACCGACCGGCTTTCCGGCAAGACGCTGGACCAGATGCTCCCCGCCCTGCCGGAGATCTTAGGCGAGACGGAGGGGCAGCGGGCGCTGTTCATGCGACTCATGGATACGCTCCACCGCCAGATGGAGCCGGACAAGAGCTCCGTGGTGGTGGGCGGCACGTCCAAGCTGCTGTTCCACCCGGAATACAGCGACATCGAGCGGGCGCGCAGCCTGCTCTCCACGCTGGAGACCAAGGAGAAGCTGGCGAGCCTGCTGGCCCAGCGGGCGGGGCTCTCCTTCTCCGTCACCATCGGGCCGGAGCTGCAGCTGCCCGGCATGCAGGACTGCTCCCTGGTCACCGTCTCCTACGCTTTGGGCGACGGGGGCGGCGTGGGGACCATGGGCGTCATAGGCCCCACCCGCATGCAGTACGGCCGCGTGCTCTCCGTTCTGGACGCCATGCGCAGGGCCCTGCAGGAAACCAACAACAGGAGGGAGGATCCCCACCATGAAGAAGGATAAGGACAAGGCCGTAAAGCCGGAGGAGCAGCCCGAGAAGGAAGCTCCGACCGAAACGGCCGAGCAGCCCAACGAACCGAAGGAGACTCAGCAGAGCGAGACCATCACCGTGGACCGCAAACAGCTGGAGGAGGCCTCGCGCCAGTTCGAGGAGACCAAGGCCCAGCGGGACGAGTACCTGAACATGGCCAAGCGCGTGCAGGCCGAGTTCGACAACTACCGCAAGCGCAACGCCACCCTGCGCACCGACGCCGAGGACGAGGGCGTGCGCATGAGCGTCCTGGCACTGCTGCCCACGCTCGACAACCTGGAGCGGGCGCTGGCGGCCTCCGACGAGGAAAGCCCCTTACGCTCCGGCGTTGAGATGACCTTAAAGGGCATGATGGACGCCCTTGCCAAGCTCGGGATGGAGAAGGTGCCCTGCGAAAAGGGCAAGCCCTTCGACCCGGAGATGCACAACGCCGTCATGACCGGCGAGGCGGACGAAAAAAACGAGGCCGGAACCGTGATGGAGGTGTTCCAGAGCGGCTACTCCGTGCGCGGCAAGGTGATCCGCTACGCCATGGTGAAGGTGGCAAAGTAAGGACAAAAGACCCGTTCCTTTCATAAGGAAGGGACGACGAGCATAACAACATCCCAATTTCAGAAAATTAAGAATTTTTAAGCAAAACAGGAGGCAAAGATCTATGAGCAAGATCATCGGCATCGACCTTGGCACCACCAATTCCTGCGTCGCCGTCATGGAGGGCGGCGAGGCCGTCGTGATCGCGAACGCCGAAGGCGCGCGCACCACCCCTTCCGTGGTCGCCTTCGCCAAGAACGGCGAGAGGCTGGTGGGCCAGGTGGCCAAGCGCCAGGCCATCACCAACCCCGAGCGGACCATCATCTCCATCAAGAGGGAGATGGGCACCAACTATAAGGTCAACGTGGACGGCAAGTCCTACACGCCCCCGGAGATCTCCGCCATGATCCTCTCCAAGCTGAAGGCGGACGCCGAGGCCTATCTGGGCGAGACCGTGACACAGGCCGTCATCACCGTGCCCGCGTACTTCAACGACTCCCAGCGCCAGGCCACCAAGGACGCCGGCCGCATCGCCGGCCTGGAGGTGCTGCGCATCGTCAACGAGCCCACGGCCGCTTCCCTGGCCTACGGCATGGACAAGGAGAGCGCCCACAAGATCCTGGTCTACGACCTGGGCGGCGGCACCTTCGATGTGTCCCTGCTGGATATCGGCGACGGCGTGTTCGAGGTGCTGGCCACCAACGGCAACACCCGCCTGGGCGGCGACGACTTCGACCAGAGGATCATGGACTACCTGGTCTCCGAGTTCAAGCGCAGCGAGGGCATCGACCTGTCCAAGGACCGCATGGCCATGCAGCGCTTAAAGGACGCCGCCGAGAAGGCCAAGATCGAGCTTTCCGGCGTGATGAGCACGGCCATCAACCTGCCCTTCATCACCATGGACAACTCCGGCCCCAAGCACCTGGACGTGACGCTGACCCGCGCCAAGTTCGACGAGCTGACCGCCGACCTGGTGGAGAGCACCATCCGCCCCCTGAACCAGGCCCTGTCCGACGCGGGCCTGTCCGCCTCCGACATCGATAAGGTGATCCTGGTGGGCGGCTCCACCCGCATCCCCGCCGTGCAGGACGCCGTCAAGCGCGCCACCGGCAAGGAGCCCTTCAAGGGCATCAACCCCGATGAGTGCGTGGCCCTGGGCGCCGCCATCCAGGCGGGCGTGCTGGGCGGCGACGTGAAGGACGTGCTGCTGCTGGATGTCACGCCCCTGTCCCTGGGCATCGAGACCATGGGCGGCGTGTTCACCCGCCTGATCGACCGCAACACCACCATCCCCACCAAGAAGAGCCAGATCTTCTCCACCGCGGCCGACGGCCAGACCCAGGTCGAGGTCCATGTGCTGCAGGGCGAGCGCGAGATGGCCGCTTACAATAAGACCCTGGGCCGCTTTAGCCTGAACGGCATCGCTCCCGCGCCCCGCGGCGTGCCCCAGATCGAGGTCACCTTCGACATCGACGCCAACGGCATCGTGCACGTCTCCGCCAAGGACATGGGCACCGGCAACGAGCAGAACATCACCATCACCGCCTCCTCCAACCTCTCCGAGGACGAGATCAAGAAGGCCGTGGACGAGGCCCAGCGCTTCGCCGCCGAGGACAAGGCCAACAAGGAGAAGGTGGAGGCCGTCAACAACGCCGACTCCGCGGTCTACCAGATCGAAAAGAGCCTGCGCGACTTCGGCGACAAGGTGAGCGCCGACGAGAAGAGCAAAATCGAGAAGGAGATCGAGAATGTCAAGAAGGTCAAGGACTCCGGCGACGCCAACCGCATCAAGGAAGCGGTGGAGAAGCTGAACCAGGTGGCCTACGACATCTTCGGCAGGCTCTACCAGCAGCAGGCCGGCCAGCAGGGCGGCCCGCAGCAGGGCGGTCCCCAGGGCCCGCAGGGCGGCAACGGCGGCAGCAACGGCGGCGTGGAGACCGACTACGAGGTCCACGACGACAACAATAAGTAAGAAATACAAGCAGTAAGTGCCAAACGGACGCGCGGGGGAAAACTCCGCGCGCCCTTTGGACGCATGAGCAAACAGCGGGCCGGGCGCCTTCATCGGCAAGGCGGCTCCCCGGCCGGAGAGGAAGAAGCGGCGGATGGCCAAGCGTGATTATTACGAGGTTTTGGGCGTGGACAAGGGCGCGTCGGACGCGGAGATCAAGAGCGCCTATCGCAAGCTGGCGAAGAAGTATCACCCGGACCTGAACCCCGGCGACAAGGTGGCGGAGGCCAACTTCAAGGAGGTCAACGAGGCCTACGAGACGCTGTCCGACCCCGCGAAGCGGCAGAGATACGACCAGTTCGGCCACGAGGAGCCGGGCATGGGCGGCGGCTACGGCCAGGGCTTCGGCGGCTTTTCGGGCGACGTGGGCGATATATTCCAGGACTTGTTCGGCGGGGCCTTCGGCGGCGGCTTCGGCTTTGGCGGCAACAGGCAGCGCAGCGGCCCCGAGAGGGGCGCGGACCTGCGCTACAACATCAGCCTCAAGTTTGAGGAGGCCGTCTTCGGCTGCAAGCGCGAGATCTCCATCCTGCGCAACGAAAACTGCGAAAGCTGCCACGGGACCGGCGCCAAGGCGGGCACGCAGCCCAAGACCTGCCCCCAGTGCCACGGCACAGGCCAGGTGACCCAGGTGCAGAACACCGCCTTCGGGCGCTTCCAGACGTCCAGACCCTGCCCCACCTGCAAGGGAGAGGGCAAGATCATCGAACAGCCCTGCGAAAAGTGCGGTGGCCGGGGCACCGAGCGGCGGCAGAGGAACATCACCGTGACCGTGCCCGCCGGCATCGACCAGGGGCAGATGCTCACGCTCCGCGGCGAGGGCGAGCCCGGCCGCAAGGGCGGCCCCGCGGGCGACCTGTTCATCGGCATCGACGTAAAGCCCAACCGCGACTTCAAGCGCGACGGGCAGACGCTGTACACGGAGAAGGTGATCTCCTTCGCCCAGGCAGCGCTGGGCGGCGAGATCGAGATCCCTGTGTTGCAGGGCGAGCCCGTGAAGGAGACGCTCTACGAGGGCACACAGCCGGATACCGTCCTGCGCATCAAGGGCCAGGGCGTGCCCGCCCTGCGCGGCGGCGCGAGGGGCGACCTGCTGGTCACGCTGAAGGTGGAGGTGCCCAAGAGGCTCAACGAGAAGCAGCGCCAGGCGCTGCACGCCTTCGACGAGGCGATGGGCGGCAAGGCCGGGGGCAAGAAGCGTAAGTGGTTCGAGTAGTGGACCAACGTCCGCGAAAGAAGCAAGCCCCGGCAATTGATCTTGCGGATGGAACGCCGCCCGGTCAACTTGTTGACCGGGCGGCGTTCCTTTGAATAAATGAAAAAAGTGTTGGGCCGGGGTCCCGCCGAAGGCGGGATCCCGGCCGCAGGCAAAGGGGGCGCTCCCCCTTTGCAATCCCCCCGAGCTTGCCGAAGCGTCTGCGAAAAATAGGAGCAGGGGCTTGAATGTGGATGGGGTTAGGGGTGCGGGGGAAGGGGTATCCCCTTCCCCCGCCTGCCGGGTGTCGGGGAACGGACGGCCCAAAGGGCCGTTCGCTCCCCGACACCCGGCGCTAAGCCAAGGGGGGCTTTGCCCCCCTTGGCGATCCCCCCGCAGAAACTTGGGGCTGTCTGCGTGAAAAAGAAGGTCCCCGGCAGGGAGAAACGCCCCGCCGGGACCGCTTCAAGGAATGCGCTTATTTGGTGTAGTTGTCGAAATAGCCTTGGACCAGCACGATGGGCGTGCCCTTGTCGCCGCTGCCGGAGGTCAAGTCGCACAAGGAGCCGATCAGGTCGGTCAGGCGGCGGGGCGTGGTGCCTTCGGAGACCATCTTGCCCACGAGGTCCTCGTCCTTCTTGCGGATGTAATCGGAGATGGCTTCCCGCAGTTCCTCGCCCTGCAGGTCGCCGAACTCGTTGTCGGCCAGGTACTTGAGCTTCACCTCGTTGGGCTGGCCGTCGAGACCGGGGGTATAGCAGGGGGAGACGACCGGGTCGGCCAGCTCCCAGATCTTGCCAACGGGGTCCTTGAAGGCGCCGTCGCCGTAGACCATCACCTCGACCTGCTTGCCGCTGCGGGCGCGCAGGCCCTCCTGGATGCGGGCCACCACGGGCGCGCAGTCGCGGGGGAAGAGCTTGACCTTGTCCTCCGTGGCCTTGTTGCTGCCCAAAAGCCCGTACTGCTCATTATATCCGCTGCCGTCCACGGGGGCGGTCAGTATGTCGTCCAAACCCAACACGATATTTCCGCCCGCCTGCTTGACCAGGCGCTTGGAGCGGGCGCGGGTGTGGATGTCGCAGAGGAGCACGTCCTTGGTGTAGTCCAGGATGGCGCGGCAGTCGTTGGCCAGCACCACCTCCACCTCCGCGCCGGCGGAGCGGATCAGCTCTTTGTAATACTCGATGTAATCCACGCCGGTGAAGCGGTGGACGGTGCGCCCGAACAGCTCGCGGTACTTTTCTTCCGTGAGCACGTCGCGCCAGGGATCGACGCCCTTTTCGTCCAGCTGGTCCAGGCTGATCAGGTGGTTGCCCACCTCGTCCGCCGGGAAGGAGAGCATGAGCACCACCTTGCGCACGCCCATAGCGATGCCCTTTAAACAAATGGCGAAGCGGTTGCGGCTCAGGATCGGGAACACGACGCCCACACAGGCGTCCTCACCGAACTTGGCCTTCACATCCTTGGCGATCTGATCGCAGCTGGCGTAGTTGCCCTGGGCCCTGGCCACGACGGCCTCGGTCACGGCCACCACGTCGCGGTCGCGCAGGGCAAAACCCTCGCTCTCAGCGGCGGCAAGCACGCTGTCGACCACGATCTGCGCGATGTCGTCGCCCTGGCGGATGATGGGAGCGCGGATGCCCCTGGATACGGTGCCGACCAATCTTTCCATGAGGAATGACCTCGCTTTCGTATACTTTCTGCCAATTTTTCAGTATACAGGAAGATAAGGGAAATGCCAAGGCAAAAGGCGCGTTTTTCCAAAAAATTACTATAAAAACAGGGAAGGGGCTCAAAAAAAGAAGGGAGAGAAGGCTTTCGCCTTGACAAGCGGGGAGGCTTTGGGATATGCTTCTGTTGTGACAATACCGGGGAAGCGGCGGCGAGAACAAGCGGCCGCGCGGCCCTGAAAATCAAAACGGAGGATGTGCGTTTTCCATGCGTAAGTTTCTGCAAGAGTTCAAGGCCTTTGCCATGCGCGGCAACGTGATCGACATGGCCGTCGGCGTCATCATCGGCTCCGCGTTCACCGCCATCGTCAATTCCCTGGTGGGCGACCTGTTCATGCCCGTGCTCTCGCTCCTGACCCGGGGCATGGACTTCAGCGCCCTGGCCATCCCTCTTGGCAGCGGCGAGGACGCCGCCGTGTTTGCCTACGGCAACTTCATCGCCGCCGTGATCAACTTCCTGCTGATCGCCCTGAGCGTGTTCCTGTTCGTCAAGCTGCTCAACGCCGCCAAGGAGCGCGGCCGCAAGGCCGAAGCGGCCGCCGAGGCCGCCGCGCCCCCGCGCCTTTGCCCCTACTGCCGCAGCGAGATCGCCGAGGACGCCACCCGCTGCCCCCACTGCACCTCGATCCTGGAGGAAAAGTGAGCGTTTCGCTTCTCAACTGCCCCTGACATCCCTTTGAATAGTGAAGGAGAGCGGACAAGATGACCATTCGGCAAGCCCTGGACGAGCTGCGCCTGCCCCCGCTGCGGGACAGGGAGGAGATGCTGCATTTGTTTGAGCAGGAGGTGTTCGGCCCCCTGCCCGCGCCCGTGCCCGTGAGCGGCCAGGTGCTGGAAACGCGGGAGGACGACTGCGCCGGCAAGGCCGTGCGGCAGAGCGTGCGCCTTTCCCTGCACTTTGCGGACGGCGACTTCTGCATGCCCATCCTTCTGACGCTGCCCCGCGTGCAGCCCAAGGCCCTTCTGTTCCACCTGAGCTTTAAGCGGGAGCTGCCCAACGAGTATTGTTTGACCGAGGAGATCGTGGACAGCGGCTACGCCGTCTGCCAGCTCTGTTACCTGGACGTGAGCTCCGACGACACGAACGGCTGCGACGGCCTGGCCGCCCGCTTTATCGGCGAGGACTTTGACCACAGGACCACCTCCAAGATCTCCCTGTGGGCCTACGCCGTGAGCCGCACGATCGACTACCTGAAGACCCGCGAGGACACCCGCTCGCTGCCCATCGTGCTGATCGGCCACTCCCGCCTAGGCAAGACGGCCCTGTGGTGCTCGGCCAACGACGGCCGCGTGGACGTCTGCTACGCCAACGAGTCCGGCTGCGCGGGGACTTCCCTTTCCCGCAGGAAGGAAGGGGAGACCGTCGCGGACATCTACCGCGTGTTCCCCCACTGGTTCGTGCCTGCCTACGAGAAGTATGCGGGGAACGAGGAGGGCATGCCCTTCGACCAGCACTTCCTTCTGGCCCTGACCGCGCCCCGGCCCCTGTACTGCGGCAGCGCCATAGGCGACCTTTGGGCCTGGCCCCGGAACGAGTTCTTAGGGATGTGCGCGGCCAGCCCCGCCTTTGCAAGCGGACTGGCGTTCGACGAAGGCGCTCCCCTGCCGGACTTCGGGCAGCCCTTCCGGCTGCACGGGGGCGGCGTGGGCTACCACCTGCGGACGGGGACGCACTTCCTCAGCCGCGAGGACTACAACACGTTCTACCCCTGGCTGGAAAAGCAGCTGGGGCTGTAAAGGGAAACACAAACGGAAAGGCGCGCGGGCATACGCGCGCCTTCTTTCAACGCAGCGGCTTTTGAGCGACAAGGAGAGGGGGAGAGGCTGCGATGCGGCTCTTGCACACCGCGGACTGGCACTTGGGTCTGCAGCTGCACGGCGTGGACCTGCTCGACTATCAGGAACAGATCGTCCGCGCCATCGCGGAGCTGGCCCAAAGGGAGAAGGCGGACGCGCTGCTCCTGAGCGGCGACGTGTTCGACCGGGTGCAGGCCGCGCCGGAGGCCATCGCCCTCTACGACGAGGCCATGGCCCTGTTCGTCAACGACCTGGGCCTGCCCGTCTACCTGATCGCGGGCAACCACGACGCCGCCCCGCGGCTGGGCTCCCTGCGCAGCGTGCTGCGCCGCCTGCACTTCCACGTGGCCGGGCGGCTGGACCCCTTCGCCCCGCCGCTGCTGACGGACGAGTGCGCCTTCTTCCTTTTGCCCCACTTCGGCGCGGACGAGGCGCGCTACTACTTCCCGGGCCGGGAGCTGCCCGGCATGGCCGCCGCGATGGAGGCGGTTTTGCAGGGCTTTTTGCAGAGCCCCGTGGGGGACCGCCGCCGCGTGCTGCTGGCCCACTGCTTCGCCGCGGGCGGGGAGGCGGCGGGCTCCGACCGCAGCGCCCTGGTCGGCGGCAGCGCCCGGACGCCCGTTTCCGCCTTCGAGGGCTTCGACTACGTCGCCCTGGGCCATCTGCACGGGCCCCAGACGCTTGGCGGCTTCGTGCGCTATGCGGGCTCGCCCCTGCCCTACTCCTTTGCGGAGAGCGGGCAGGCGAAGAGCTGCACGCTGTACGATACGAAAGATGGGAGCCTGCGCGTTCTGCCCCTGCCCGCGCCCTATGAGCTGGTCGAAAAGAGCGGCCCCGCGGAGGCGCTGCTGGAGCTTGCCCGGCAACAAAGGGGCAGCGAGGCCTTCTGGTCCTTAACGCTCACCGACCGCGCCGTGGACCACGCCTTGGAGCGCGAACTGCGGGAATGTTTGCCCCACCTGCTCCTGCTGCGCGGCCGCGCGGTGCGCGCGGGCAGCGTGGAGCTGGGTCCGGAGGCGCTCTCGGCCCTCTCGCCCCTGGCGCTGGTGCAGAGGTACCTGCGCGAGGTGGAGGACGAGGAGCTGGACGAGGAGGAGAGCGCCTGGTTCCGCCAGGCCATGGAGGAAGGAGGGGAGAGAAATGCGCCCGCTTGAGCTGTGCGTGGAGGGCTTCGGTCCCTACCTGACCCGGCAGACGCTGGACTTTCGCCCATTAAACGGGCTGTTCCTCATCTGCGGGGAGACGGGCTCCGGCAAGACGATGCTGCTGGATGCCCTGTGCTTTGCCCTCTACGGCCAGAGCACCGGCGGCGGGCGGGATCGGTTGGAGCTGCTGCGCTGCCAGAGCGCTGGGGACGAGACGCCCACCCACATCTCCCTGCGCTTCGCCCATAAGGGGCGGGAATACCTCTTTACCCGCGATTTGAGCGTGCACCGCAAGCGCAGCGGGGACGTGGAGTACCGCATCCGCCAGAACGCCCTGCGCCTGGAGGAGGACGGCTTCCTGCCCCTGCTCGCCAACCCCACGGCCGCCCGCGTGCGGGAGCTGGCCGAACAGATACTGGGCCTGACCGCCGAGCAGTTCTGCCGGGTGGCGCTGCTGCCCCAGGGCAAGTTCGAGCGCTTTCTGGTGGCCAAGTCCGGCGAGAAGGAAGAGATCCTGCGGACGCTGTTCGACGTGAGCGACTATCTGCGCATCTGCGAGAAGCTGCTTGCGGTGGCCAAGGAGCAGGGCGAGAAGCAGCGGGCGCTGCACGCGGAGCTGTCCGCCTGTCTGGATACGCACAAGGCACAGAGCGCTGCGGCGCTGCGGGCGGGCCGGGACGAGATGGAAAAGGCGCTGCGCGAGGGCGAGCGGGCCGTGAGCGCCCTGCGCGAGGCTGCGCAGGCCGCCCGCGAGGACTTGAATACCGGCCGCGCCCTGCAGGAAAGCCTGGAGGCCCGGCGGCAGGCCCGTGCGCATTTGGAGGCTCTGCAGGCAAAAGCCGGGGAGAACGAGGCCCAAAAGGAACGCCTGCGCCGCGCGCTGGCCGCCCGGGAGGCACTGCCCGCACTCCTCAAGCGGGACGACGCGGCAAAGGCGCAGGCGGAGCGGGAGCAGGCCTGCCAAAGGGCGGAGAGCGCCCTTACGGAAGCGCTGCGGCGCGAAACGGAAGCAGCGCAGGCGGACGAGGCCTTTGCGCCCGAACGGGAGGCCCAGCCCGAGCGGCGGGCGCGGCTGGCCCGCCTCCTGTCATTGCGGGGCGACTACGCAGCCCTGCGGGACGCCCGCGCGCGCCTGGAGCGGGCGGGCAGGGCCGAGACGGAGGCCGAGCGGAGCCTAAAGGCTGCGCAGGCGGAGGCGGCCCAGGCGGGCAAGGCGCTGGACGCCCTGCGCGCGGAGCGGGACCGGCTGCGGGAGGAATACCTGAAGCCCTACGAGTCCCTGCGCCTGCGGCGGGACCAGGCAGACGCCTTCCGGGCCGCGCTGCAGGGAAGCCGGGAAGCGGCGGAGCAGCTGACAGAGGCAGAAAGAACGCAAAGGGAAGCGCAGCGGGCGGCGCGGGACGCGGAACAGACGCTGAAAAAAGCGCAGGCGGAGCAGCAGGCGCAGCTGGACCGCTACCTCTCCAACGCGGCCGGAGCGCTGGCCGCGACCCTCAAGCCCGGTGAGCCCTGCCCGGTCTGCGGCAGCAGGGAGCATCCGCACGTCCACGGGGCGGCAGGGGCCGGGAATCAGGCCGCCCTGCGCGCGGCCCAGGCGGCCCTAAAGGCCGCGCAGGCCGGATACACCGAGCGGGAGGGCCAGCTCGCCCGGGCGGAGCTCGAGCTGGAGAAGACCCGCGCGGCGGAGACGGAGGCACGGGGCCGCCTCTCCGCCCTGCCCGCCTTCACACTGGAGGAGGGCGAGCAGGCGCGCGCCGCCTTTGCGCGGGCGGAGGAGGCCCGGCAGGCCCACGAGGCGCTTTTGGGGAAGCTGCCCCAGGCGGAGAAAAGGCAGCAGGCCGCATTGTCGGCCCTGTCCGCCGCCCAGTCAGCGGCGGCACAAACGGCGCAGGAGCGCGCCCTGGCGCGGGAGGCGCTGGAGGGGCTGCGGGGGCGGCTGGATCCGGCTCTCCCCGACCTGGCCGCGCTGGAGAAGGCGGCCGAAAAAGAGAAGAAGGCGATCGAGGACTGCGACGAGCGGGACCGCTTCTTAAAAAGCGCGCGGAACGCCGCCTCCCTGGCCGTGGGCGCGGCCCGGACCGAGGCAAATTTAAGCGTCCAGGAGCGGGACGCCGCGCGGGAGGCGTATCTCCTTGCGGAGAGCGCCGCGGCACAGGCGGCCAAGAACAGCGGCTTTGGGGATGAAAACGCCCTGCGCTCATCGGTGCTGGCCGATACGGAGATACAGGCGCTGCAGGCGGCCGTGGGCCGCTACGCGATGGACTTGGAGCTGGCTAAGTCCCAGCTGCGCCGCCTGGACGAGGCCCTGGGGGAGGCGCAGCCGCCGGACATGGAGGCCCTGACGGAAAGGGAGACAAGCGCCTCCGCGGCCTACGAGGAGGCGCTCAGCCGCGCCGCCGAGGCCCGCGCCGACCTGCGTTCCCTGTCTGCGGACGCGGAGAAGGCCGAGAGGCTGGAAAAGGAGGCGGGGGAAGCGGAGCGCGTCTTCCGCAAGATGGACCGCTTCGCCCGCCTGCTGCGGGGCGAGAAGGGCATCGGCCTGCCCCGCTACGCCTTGCACGTGATGCTGGGCGCGGTCTGTGCCCGGGCCAACGAGCTGCTGGCGCTGGTGCACGGCGGCCGCTACGCGCTCGCACCCTCTTTGGAAGGGGACGGCCGCAGCAAGTCCGGGCTGGAGCTGAACGTATTGGACGCCTTTTCCGGCAAGCCCCGCAGCGTGGAGAGCCTCTCCGGGGGCGAGAAGTTCCTGGCCTCCCTGGCGCTGTCCGTGGCGCTCAAGGCGGTGGTGCAGGGCCTGCGCGGGGGCGTGCAGGTGGAGTCCATGTTCATCGACGAGGGCTTCGGCTCCCTGGACGCCCAGAGCGTGCAGGACGCCCTGCAGCTGCTCCTGCTCTCCGGCGCGGGCAGCCAGTGCGTGGGCATCATCTCCCACGTGCAGGCCCTGCGCGAAACGCTTACCTCCCGCGTTTTGGTGGAAAGCGAGAGCGGCCGCAGCCGCATCCGCGTGGAGGCGTAAACACATAAAATCAATGAAACCAACCTAAAGGGGGTGCCGATCTTGACCGAACTTCGCGCAAGGGAGCGCCGCATGTGGGTGAGCAGCATGGCCTACTCCTTGAGCGCCATCCTGCTGCTCGCCCTGAGCCTGCTCGCTTCCCTCCTGCCCATGGGGGAGCCCTACTCCCTGTCCTACTGCCTGCTGAACACGGCGGTGGAGCTGCTGGTGATGGGCGTGCCCCTGGGCTTCTGCCTCTGCTTTTCCTGCATGCGGGAACAGAAGCCCCGCTGGAAGGCGCTGTTTGGCAGGCCCCGCGCCGCCTTTTTGCTGACCATCCCCATGGCGGTGTGCATCTACTTCGTGGTGGAGGGGATCACGCTGGCCTGGATCGGCTTCCTTGGCCTGTTCGCGCCCATCGACACCATACAGGGCGCGCCCGCGCCCGGCACCGCGGCGGAGCTGCTGCCCTCGCTGCTTGTGGTGGGCCTCTGCCCCGCGCTGGCGGAGGAGGGCCTCTTTCGGGGCGCGCTGCTGGGCGGCTACGAGGGGTTGAAGCCCTGGCAGGCGGTGCTGCTGACGGGCACGCTCTTCGGCCTGCTCCACGGCCAGATCGCCGCCCTGCCCGCCCACGTGCTGCTGGGCATCCTGCTCTGCGCCGTCGTGGCCTGGTCGAACAGCCTGTACCCGGCGATCCTTCTGCACCTGATGCAGAACGGCCTGGCGCTGTTCATGGGCTGGGCATCTAAGTACATCCTGCAGTTCTACGACCGGATGGGCCTCATGGAGACGGTCGAGGCCGAGCAGCAGGCGCTGCTCTCCGGCGGCCTGCCCCAGATCCTGAGCGGCGCGGTCACGGCCCTCACCTTCGCCGTGCCCCTGATCGGCCTGCTCATCCTCTACGGCTATCTCGAGCGGGGGCGCAGGCCTGTCTCCCCCATTCAGGAGGAGCGGCCCTCGAAGCTCAACCTGCTGCCCCTGCTGCCGGGCCTTGCGGTCAGCGCGTTTCTGTACATAAACTCCCTCGTGATCTTCTACGGGTGGCTGTCATGAGGGCGCTGCTTCTGTGCGTGGGGCGCCTAAAGGAGGACTACCTGCAAAAGGCCTGCGCGGAGTACGTGAAGCGCCTGGGCCGCTACGTCTCCCTGGAGGTCGCAGAGCTCAAGGACGAGCCGGAGCCTGCGGGGAGCGGCGAGGCGCTTAAAAAGCAGGTCTTAAGGACGGAAGGCGCGCGCATACTGCAGAGGATACGGCCGGAGGACTACGTGGTGGCGCTGGCCGTGGAGGGAAGGAGCTACACCTCCCCGGAGCTGGCCGCGCGTCTGCGGGCGCTGGAGCAGAAGGGGCGGCTCGTGTTCGTGATCGGCGGCTCTTTGGGGCTGTCGGACGAGGTGTACGCCCGCGCGGACGAGCGGCTCTCCTTCTCGCCGCTCACCTTTCCCCACCAGCTGATGCGGGTGCTGTTTTTGGAGCAGCTATACCGCTGCTGCCGCATCAACGCCGGGGAACCCTATCACAAGTAGAGAGGCACAAAAAACGGGCCGCCTGCGTCTTCATCAGGCGGCCCGGTTTGCTGCGCTTTTATGTCTCTATCAACCCGAAGTGTTTGGCGACCTTCTCCAGGACCTCCTCGCGGGTGTCGCGGCCGTCGTCCTCACGCACGAGCGTGAAAAAGCCGCTGTGCAGGTATTCCTCGTAGTGCGCCCGGCCGTTGATGCGTTTTAAGCCTTCTTTGTAGTTCTCCATCACGGCCTCGGCGTCCGGGCAGCTCTCGATCACCTGAAGGATCATGCGCTTCTCCGGGTCGGCGCGGTCGAAGAAGCGGTCGACGCTTAAACTCTGCGGGCTCAGCATCACCGCGACGTGCTCCCAGTCGGAGAGCTCGTGCAGGGCGGACAGGGGCAGGTTGGTGTCCACGACGATCTTCCCCCGGCCGGACAGGGAAAGCAGCTCGGCGATCTCGAAGCCCGCCGCCTCCCGGCTGCAGCTGTACATCCAGCGCTCGTATTCCTCCGGGCTGCGGCGGACGAAGTCCTCCCAGCTCTTCATCTGCCGAAAGTAGCAAAGGTCCGGCTGCACGGCTGGGTCGGCGACGACGTCGGAGACGCGCATGAAGTAGTTCTCCCCGCAGAGCGCCATGTGGTAGCGCTCGGCAAGCAGTCGCGCGGTGGTGGACTTGCCCGCGTAGGCGGTGCCGGTGATGAAGTAAACGTCGCGCAGATAGTGGCGCAGTATGTTGTTCTCGATGTGCATGGAGGTAACCCTTTCTTCAAAAAGGACAGGTAAAACGCTTCGGCGCGGCCGCACCGAAGCGTTTTGTAAGGCTAAAGCCGATGATCACTTCTGCTCCTCAGCCAAATGCCTGCGGTAGCGCTCGATGATCTCCAGGCTCATGCGGGCGTTGTGGTAGGGGCAGGTGGGGCCGTCCACCTTGTTGGCGGCAAGCACGGGTTCGCCTTCCAGCGTGAGGATGGGGAACCAGCCGCCGTTCTTCTTATCCACAAAGTGGTCGTTGATGTAGTCGAAGCACTTGAGGGAGGCGTCCAGGAACTTCTCCTCGCCGGTCATCTCCCAGGCGTTCAAGAAGCCCACAACGGCCTCGTTCTGCTCCCACCAGCTGAGCCTCTGGGACCTGTGGCCGGAGACGGGGTCGTAGTCGGTGAGCATCGCGCCCTCGTCGGTGAAGCCCTCCTCGTAGGCGGCGCGGGCCATGTTCACGCACACGTCGCGTGTCTTGCGCAGGGCCTCGGGCTCGCCCAGCACCTCGGCGGTCTCCATCATCAGCCAGGAGCCCTCGATGTCGTGACCGTAGGAGATCTCCCAGGAGGTGGGGTTCCACTGGCGGTCCTGGAAGTAGTGGAAGTGGTGGATGTCGTGGTTGACGATCTTGTTGAGCATCAGGTACAGATGCTCGCGCACCTTGTTCTGCATGAACTTGGACTGGTTCACCCGCAGGTGGCAGGTGTAGGCCTCGATCAGGTGCAGGTGGTTGTTCATGGTCTTGATGTCCGTGGGCAGGCGGTTGACGCCGTGCAGCCAGGGAGAATAGGTCCAGTTGCGGGTGGTGGCCTCGTAATAGCCCTTGTACTGGGGGTCGTAGACGTGCTTTTCGAGGTTCTCCATCTGCTCCTTGGCGTAGGCCAGCGCTTCCTGGCTGCCGGTGGCGCGGGCGTACTCGGAGAGGCCGTACAGGGCGAAGGCATTGCCGTAGATGAACTTGTGGTCGTCGATCACGTTGCCCTTGCGGTCCAGGCGGGTGTAGTAGCCGCCGTACTCCTTGTCACGGAAGTGGTCGATGAGGTAATGGTAGGCGCGGTCGGCCATGACCTTGTACTTCTCATCGCCTAAAACCCGGTAGGCGGAGGCGAAGGTCCAGACCAGGCGGGCGTTCAAGGTGATGAACTTGGTGCCCTCGGGCAGGGGACGGTCGTTGGAATCCACCTGGCCGTAGAAGCCGCCGCATTCTTCGTCCACGGTGTGCTCCATCCACCAGGGGAGCAGGTTTTCTGTGAGGTCTTTGACGGCCATGTCGTAGAGCCGCTGGAACTTGGGATCCATAAAGGAATCACCCCTTTGTATATATTTGCAGATAATATTATACATCCTGCGCGGCAGCGGATGCAATCCCCCAAGGGAAGCGTTTTTTGCGCCCCCTTTTTGTCCGGCGGGACAGAAAAAAGCCCCGACGCTGGAAAAACAGCGGTCAGGGCTTTTGCGTTTTAAGGAACTTACTTGATGAGCTCCAAGTCCTCCTTCGGCACGTGCTTCTTGAGCCAGCGGCCGGAGAGGTAGTAGATGATGAACATGACCGACGTGACGGCCCAGGTGATGGGGTAGCTGGCGGCCACCACGGAGATGGTGTTGAAGCGGGGCACCACCACGAAGATCCACACAACGCGCATCACGCAGATGCCGAAGCAGGTCATGAGCATGGGGATGAAGGATTCGCCGGTGCCGCGCATGGCGCCGGAGAGCAGCTCGATGCACACGTAGGTGAAGTAGAAGGGGATGATCGTGCGCACGATCTGCATCCCGATGGGGATGACGTCCGCGTCGTGGGTGAACAGGCTCAGGGCGTAGCGGCCCAGCAGCAGCACCAGCGCGCTGGCGGCGATGGAGGAGCCGAAGGCCATCCACAGGCCGGTCCTCACGCTCTGCTTCATGCGGTCGTACTTGCGGGCGCCGAAGTTCTGGCCCACGAAGGTGGTGACCGTGACGCCGAAGGCGCCCATGATCATCCAGAACAGGCCGTCCAGCTTGCTGTAGGCGGTCCAGGCGGCCATGGTGTTGGTGCCGAAGGAGTTGACCGAGGCCTGGATGATGAGGTTGGAGACGGAGTACATCACCGACTGCAGGCCCGCGGGCAGGCCGATGGTCACGATGCGGTTAAGGAGGTGAAAGTGCAGGCGGATGCGCCGCCAGTAGAGCTTGAAGCTGGCCTCGCTGCGCATGAGGGTGACCAGCACCAAAACTGCGCTCACGGCCTGGGAGAGTATGGTGGCAAGGGCCACGCCCATCACGCCTAAGCGAAAGAAGAGCACGAACACCAGGTCCAGCACGAGGTTCGTCAGGGAGCAGACGATGAGGAAATACAAGGGGCGCTTGGAGTCGCCCACGGCGCGCAGCACGCCGGAGCCGATGTTGTAGATGAGGGAGAACACCGTGCCTGCGAAGTAGATGCGCATATAGGTGAGGGAGTCGTTCACGATCTCCTGCGGCGTGCCCAGCAGGCGCAGGCTGAAACGGGAGATGGCCAGGCCCACCACCGTCAACAGCAGGCCGCCGTAGATGGCCAGGGCGATGGAGGTGTGCACCGCGTCGCTGGTCTCCTTCTGCTTGCCGGCCCCGTAGAACTGGGCGATGATGACCGTGGCGCCCGAGGACAGGCCCACGAAGAAGCCCACGAGCAGGTTGATCACCGTGCCGGTGCCGCCGCCCACGGCGGCCAGCGCCTGCGTGCCCACGAAGTTGCCCACGATCACGGCGTCCACCGTGTTGTACAGCTGCTGGAAGAAGGTGCCCAGCAGGATGGGGAAGAAGTAGAGCAGCATCTGCTTCCAGAGCACGCCCTCGGTGATGTTGTTGAGCGAGTCGTTCAGTTTTGGTTTGCGTCTGATCTTCTGCATGGCTTATTTCTCTAAATCAAATCGTCCTTGTGTTGGTTTTCGGCCGGATAGTTTCGGCCCTTCATCTTAAAAGCGCCAATCACAAAAATAGCACAGTTGCCGGGCAAAGTCCATAGGGCCCAAAGATTTTACCAAATCGCAAAGAGAGAAGCCTTTTTCGTTGACAAAGCGGACGCCTTTTCGGTATCATAGGCAGGGAAACAGGAAACGGATGGGAAAGGGGGCCGCGGCCGGCATGCACAGCTTCTTCGGCGAAAAGGGCGTCATCCGGGGCGAGGAGGCGGCCCACCTTTTCAGAGTCCTGCGCCTGCGGGCGGGCGAGGAGATCGTGGCCATCGAGGACGGCCGCCGCTGTCTGGCCCGTCTTTCCAGCGTGGACAAGTCCGAGGCGCGGTACGAGCCGCTTTCCCCCTTGCCGGACGGCGAGGCCCGGCTGCGCGTGACGCTCTACCAGGGGCTGGCCAAGGGCGAGCGGATGGAGTACGCCGTGCAGAAGTGCACGGAGCTGGGCGTGGATACGGTGGTGCCCGTGGTGATGGAGCGCTCCGTGGCCAGGGGCGGCGGCGCGCAGTTCGTGGAGCGGCTGTCCCGCATCGCGCGGGAAGCGGTCAAGCAGTGCGGCCGCAGCTGCGTGCCGCGCATCCTGCAGCCCCTTTCCTTTAAGGAAGCGCTGCCCCTGATGAAGAAGCACGAGGCCCTGTTCATGCCCTACGAGCGCGGGGGCGAGACGCTGCGCGGGCCCTTGAACGTGCACAGCGCTGGGCTGCTCATCGGCCCGGAGGGCGGCATCACGGAAAAGGAAGCGCAGGCGGTGCTGGAGTTCGGCGGCCGGGCGTTGACGCTAGGAAGCCGCATCCTGCGCACGGAGACGGCGGGACCTGCGGCGCTCACGCTGCTCATGTATTTGGGCGGAGAGATGGAAGGAGGCGGGGAGACGTGCGGACCATCGGCATCATGACGCTGGGGTGCAAGACCAACCAGTACGACAGCCAGGCCATGGCCCAGGCGTTCCAGCGGGCGGGCTACGCCCTGCGCCCCTTCGACGAGATCTGCGATATCTACCTCATCAACACCTGCCTGGTCACCGGCACGGGGGAACGCAAGAGCATGAAGTTCGTGCGGCAGGCCCTGCGCCGGAACCCGGACGCCCAGCTGATCGTGGCCGGCTGCCTGGCCCAGATGAAGGGGGAGGCCCTGTTCCTGCCGGGCGTGCGGCTGGTGCTGGGCAACCAGAACAGGGCAAACGTGGTGGAGCTGTTCGAGCAGGCGGAGCGGGAGGGCAAGGCCCTCTGCGCCGCGGGGAGCCTGAAGAAAGCGGCCTTTGAGCCGCTGGACGTGCGCGCCATGGAGGGCCGCTCCCGCGCGGTGCTGAAAATTCAGGAGGGCTGCGAGAATAGGTGCAGCTACTGCATCATCCCCGACGCCCGCGGGCCGGTGCGTTCAAGCCCTCTGCAACAGGTCCGCGCCCAGGCGGAGCTGCTGGGCCGGGACTTTCACGAGATCGTGGTCACGGGCATCCACATCGCCTCCTACGGCCGCGACCTGGACGAAAACGTGGAGCTCATCGACGCGCTGGAGGCCATCGGAGGCGCGCCGGGGGTCAAGAGGCTGCGCATCGGCTCTTTGGAGCCAAAATATATAAGCGAGCGCGTTGCGGAGCGGCTGTCCAAGATCGGCAGCCTGTGCCCGCAGTTCCATTTGTCCCTGCAGTCCGGCAGCGACCGCATACTGCGCCTTATGCGCAGGCAGTACGACACCGCCCGCTTCAGCCGCGCGGTGGAGCTCCTGCGCTCGTACTTCCCCAGCTGCGCCATCACCACGGACGTGATCTGCGGCTTCCCCGGGGAAACGGAGGCGGAATTTCAGGAGACGATGGACTTCTGCCGCAGGATCGGCTTTGCGCGCATGCACGTATTCCCCTACTCCGAGCGGGAGGGCACGCCCGCCGCGACCTTCCCCGGAAGGGTGGAGATCGCCGAGCGGGAGGCCCGCGCCCGCCGCCTGATCGCCGAGGGGAAGGAGATGGAGGCCGCCTTTGCCCAGCGCTTCGTCGGCCGCGAAGTGGAGGTGCTAGTGGAGGAGGACGGCTGCGGCTACACCCGCGAGTACCTGCGCATGGAGTTGGGCAGCGGAGAGCCGGGGCAGATCGTCCGCGCGAGGGTCGCCTCCGCGACGGGCCCCCTGCTGCGCGCCTGATCTCAAGCAATATGTTCCCGATAAATACGACAAGGAGGCGTTTTTTCCATGGAAGACTGCATCTTCTGCAAGATCATCAAGGGCGAGATCCCTTCCAAGACCGTCTACGAGGACGAGGACTGCAAGGCCTTCTGCGACGTGAACCCGCAGGCGCCCGTGCACGTGCTGGTGGTGCCCAAGAAGCACGTGCAGTCCCTGGCCAAGGCCGCAGACGACGAAAAGCTGCTGGGCAAGCTGATGCGCACCTGCGCCCTAGTCGCGGAGAGCTTAGGCCTGGCCGACGGATACCGCGTGGTCACCAACGTGGGGGAGAACGGCTGCCAGTCCGTTCTGCACCTGCACCTGCACGTGCTGGGCGGAAAGAAGCTGAGCGAGCGCATGTCCTAAAGGGGAGAAAAGCCCCCTTTTCAAGGATAAAGACCCAACGACTTTTAAGGAGGAAGAAGACGTATGCTGATCCGCCAACAGGCCTTCCAGCAACCGGGCCGCAAGCTGCTCAAGGGCGGCCTGCACTGCCACACCACCCGCTCCGACGGCCGCATGTCCCCGGAGGACACCATCCGCTACCACGCGGAAAACGGGTATGATTTTCTGGCCCTGACCGACCACCGCAACTACAACTACGTCAACTACGCCCCCGAGACCGGCGTGCTGCTCATCCCCGGCATGGAGGTGGACGGCGGCTTCCCGGACGTGGGCATCCACTGCCTGCACAGCGTGTGCATCGGCCCCGAGAAGGACAAGGGCAACGGCTTTGAGCAGGACGAGCGGCCCGAGTCCGTGAAGCTGACCGAAGGCTGGAAGAGCTTCCAGCCCCTGATCGACGAGATCAAGCGGAAGAACAACCTCACCTTCTACTGCCATCCCGAGTGGAGCGCGACCCCCGCCCGCGACTTTGAGAACATCGAGGGCTATTTCGGCATGGAGATCTGGAACAGCGGCTGCGCGCTGGAGGACGGCCTGGACATGAACGCCGCCTACTGGGACGAGATCCTCATGCAGGGCAAGCGCTGGTGGGGCGTGGCCGTGGACGACGGGCACGACAGGCCGCACCACTGCAACGGCTGGGTGCGGGTGAACGCCGAAAAGAACGTGGACGCCGTTTTGGCGGCGCTGGAGAGCGGCGCGTTCTATTCCAGCTGCGGGCCGGAGATCTACGACTTCTACGTGGAGGATGGCGTGGCGCACGTGGAGTGCTCCCCCATCAAGGAGATCGCCTTCCGCTACGGCCGCTGGCCCTGCCGCATACTGCGCACCGAGGGCGAGCCGGTGACCCACCACGAGTTCAAGATGCCCGTGGAGTTCGACTACATCCGCGTGACCATCGTGGACGAGCAGGGCCGCCGCGCCTGGAGCAACCCCATCTTCCTGAAGGACTAAGACAAACTCTCTAAAACACAAACGGCACGAAGCCGCCGGACCTAAAAAAACGGGTCCGGCGGCTTTTCGCATGCCTGTACCCCGCATAGGCGGAGGGAAAGGCGTCCATCCTATCCAGAGAATGGAAGGAGGAAAGGGACATGGAGAAGGATGGAACGCGGGCGCTTGACAGGGCAGAACTCCGCGACATACGGGACGTTTCGATCGATGTAAGCCGCCCGCGGGAGGAGCGGCTGCGGGATTACATAAGGCAGATCGGCGACCCCTACCGCTACCTGGACGACGGCGTGGTGGTGGAGATCGGCTATGCGGACACCTCCGTCACGCTGCAGGACAGGCTCCTCTCCTACGCCCGCAGCCTGTCCGGGCCCGCTGGGAATTTGTGACAATTCGTCTTGCGTTATTGACAGGGAAGGCCGCAGGGAGGCATACTTTTTTGTATGTGGTCGATGAGGACGGATGCCGGAGGCAGAGCCCCTTGAGAATAGAACTGGATTTCAAGGAGGTTTGGCTTTTATGGCAGAGAGCAAAGCAGGAGAACAGGGGAAAAAGACCTACCGCGCCATGGCGTATTACCGCCTGTCCCGGGAGACGGGCGCGGGGCATGAGAGCGACAGTATCGCAAATCAGCGCAAGCTGATCTTAGAGTACGTCAAAAGGCACCCGGAGATCGAGCTGGAAGGGGAGGCCTGCGACGACGGCTACACCGGAACGAACTACGATCGTCCCGGCTTTTGTTCTGTGCTGGAGGCGGCGAGAGAGAAGCGGATCGACTGCGTGATCGTCAAGGACCTCTCCCGCCTGGGCAGGGAGTACATCGAGACGGGCAAGTATCTGGAGATGATCTTCCCGTCCCTGGGCGTGCGCTTTATCGCCATCAACGACGACGTGGACAGCGAGCGCGGTTCCGCCGGGGACGAGCTGCTCATCCCCATCAAGAACATCATGAACGAATCCTACTGCCGCGAGCTGTCCAAGAAGCTGCGCAGCCAGTTCCGCGTGCAGCGCGCAAATGGCGAGTTCTTAGGCGCCTTCGCCCGCTACGGCTACAAAAAGTCCAAGGAGGACAAGCACAGGCTGGAGATCGACGAGGGCGCCGCGGGCGTGGTGCGGGCCGTGTTTTCCATGAAGCTGGAAGGGTACAGCCAGAGCGCCATCGCGGCGTGGCTGAACGAGAGGGGGATCCCCTCGCCCGCTGCGTACAAAAAATCAAACGCCCTCCGCTACCAGAGCGGCTTCCAGAGGCGGGAGACGCCCCTCTGGTCGGCGGTGACGGTCGAGCGCATCCTGAAGGACCCCGTCTACATAGGCACTTTGGTGCAGGGCAGGCGCGGGACGCCCAACTACAAGATCAAGACGGTGGTGGAGCGCGACCCGGCACAGTGGGTCAGCGTGCCCAACAACCACCCGGCCATCGTCGATCCGCTACTGTTTGCCGTGGTGCAGGAGCTGCTTGCCCGCGATACGCGCAGGCCGCCGGAGGAAAAGCGGGTGCTGCCGCTGGCGGGGGTGCTGTTCTGCGCGGACTGCGGCAGCTCCATGCTCAGGCGGAGCGTTAAGCGCGGCGGCAAGACGTTCCACTATTACGTCTGCTCCGGCCACAAGGCGGGCAGGGGCTGCAGCAGCCACAGCTTTGCCCAGGACAGGCTGGAGGCGGTGGTGCTGCATGCTGTGCAGGGGCAGCTGGACCTGGTTTCGGAAACGGAAATGCTGGCCGAAAAGCTGGGCGTGCAGGACTTCAATGAGATGCGCGCGCTGTGGATGGACAGGCAGCTGGAACAAAAGGAAAGGGAGATCGAGAAGGACAGGGAGTTCCGCATGGGGCTGTACGAGGCCCTGCAAGATGCCCTCATCGACCGGGAGGAATACGCGGCGATGCGGCAAAAGTACGGCGCGCGCATCGAGCGGGCGGAGGCGGAAAAGCGCAGACTGCAGGAGGAAAGGCAGGCGCTTTTGTCCGCAAGCAGCGCGGGCGGCTTTCTGGAACAGTACCTAAAGTTCCGCGGACTGCGGGAGCTGAGCCGCGAGGCGGTGGCCACGCT
Source organism: uncultured Clostridia bacterium (assembly GCA_947625765.1). Lineage (GTDB taxonomy): Bacteria > Bacillota > Clostridia > Christensenellales > UBA1750 > CALWRM01. Next base: position 44,197 of record CANQPP010000006.1, on the reverse strand, counting down.
CATCAACAAGGTGTATGTGTATGAGGGCAAGCGCGTACGGGTGGAGTTCAATTACAGGGACGAGCTGGAGCTGCTTAGGCGGACGATCCGGGCCGGGGAGGCGGGTTAGATGGCGAGAAAGAGCAGGAGAACGGGGCCGGAAAGGCCGGAGTTTTGGAAAGAGTTTCCCGAAAAAGCCGTCCCGACGGCAGTGTACGCCCGCCTTTCGGTGGAGGACGGGGACGATGAGGAACAGAACTCCATCGGCAGCCAGAAGAAGATCGCCCGCGCCTACCTCATGGAGCACCCGGAGCTTCAGCTGCATGACTTCTATACGGACAGCGGCTGGAGCGGCCTGCGGTACGACCGGCCGGATCTTTTGCGGCTGATGGAGGACATACGGGCGGGGCAAATCCGCTGCGTGCTGGTCAAGGACGTCTCCCGCCTGGGCCGCCACTTTTCGCGGACGGCGCGGCTCGTGGAGCGGGTCTTTCCCGCCCTGAACGTGCGCTTTATAAGCATCAACGACGGCTACGACAGCGCCGCAAAGGGCGCGGATGCCCAGGCTCTCACGCTGCCGCTCAGGATGGTGATGAACGACCACTACGTGAAGGACATCTCCCGCAAGGTGCGCTCCAGCATCTCGGCGAGGATGGAGAAGGGGGAGTTCCTGCCCGCCTCCGGCAGCGTGCCCTACGGCTACCTGCGCGACCCGGAGAAGGCGAGCTACCGCGTGGACGGGGAGGCCGCGCCGGTGGTCCTGCGGATGTTCGCCATGCGGGCAGAGGGGGCAAGCTATGGCCAGATCTCGCGCGTGCTCAACGGGGAAGGCGTTCCCTGCCCGGGGCGACTGCGCTTCCTGCGGGGCCTGACGAAGGCGCCTAAATACGAGGCGGCGCTGTGGCGGCGGGAGACCGTGCAGAAGCTGCTCTCCGACCCGGTGTACACGGGAAAGCGCATCCACGGCAAATTTGGCCGGGAGCGTGTCGGCCTGCCCAAGAGGCAAAGGGAAAAAGCCGAATGGCGGGTGATCGAGGCGGCGCACCCGGCCATCGTGCCGGAGGAGCTGTTCGAGAAGGCGCAGAGCGTGGCCGCCGAACGGCGGGCGAAACGGGAAAACTTCCGGGCGAGGCCCGGCTGCGGGCAGGAGGACCGCGAACTGTTCCGCGGCAAGGTGTTCTGCGCGGACTGCGGCGCGCCGATGCTCGCGGCCAAGGGCTGCGCGCGGGCGGGCTCCAAAGGGCAGAGCCACATCTTCTTCGAGTGCGCGGCCTACCGCCGCAGCCAGGGGGCGGCCTGCGCCTGCCACTACCTGCGGCAGGACAGGCTACACGAGCGGGTGAAGGGCCAGCTGGACGTGCAGCTGCGCCTGTTTGCGGATGTTGACCGCCTGCTTGAGGAGATCGAGCGCGGACAGGTTGCCCGCAGACGCGCGGGCGAGACGGCGCGGGCGGGCCTTGCGGCCAAGAAAGAGCGCATAGAGGCGAGGCTCGAGGGGCTGCTTGCGGACGCGGCCCGGGGCGTGATCGACCGGGACGAGTACATCTACATGAAGGGAAGATATAAGGCGCAGCTGACGGAAGCCCAGCGGGAAGAAAGGGAAGCGGAGGAAAAAATGAAGGCGGAAAAGGTGACGCTCAAAAAAGCGCGGGAATGGGCGGCGCGGCTGCGGGAATACAGGCTTCTGCCCCGGCTCGACCGCGGCTTGCTCGACCTGTTGGTGGAGCGGATCGAGGTAAGGAAAGACCGCTCGATCCGCATCGTGCTGCGCGGCCGCGACCCCTTCCGGGAGCTGGAAGCGCTGAATGCGGGAGAAGAGGAGAGCCATGCCGACTGAACGGATGGGGATCGTGTACCTGCGCCTATCAAAAGAGGACGGCGATGCGGGCGAGAGCTGCAGCATCGCCTCCCAGCGGGCCTGCATCCGCCGCTTTCTGGAGGAGGAAGGGCTGGACGTCTGCTCCTTCCGGGAGATCGTGGACGACGGGGCCTCCGGCACCAGCATGGACAGGCCCGGCATGCGGTCCCTCCTGCAGCTGGTCGAGGCGGGGAAGGTGGGGACGGTCGTGGTGCGCGACCTTTCGCGCTTTGCCCGCAATTATATAGAGGCGGGGCGGTATCTGGAGCTCGTGTTTCCCCTTTATAATGTGCGCTTCATCTCCGTCAACGACCGCTTCGACACCAGGGCACTGGACGGCGGCACGGGCGGGCTGGAGCTGGCCGTGCGCAACCTGCTCAACCAGATGTACAGCCGCGACCTCTCGAGAAAGATCCGCAGCGCGGTGGACTTAAAGAAGCTGGGCGGGGAATACGCCTTCGGGGCCGTGCCCTACGGCTACAAGAAGGGGGAAAAGAAGAACAGCATCGTCGTGGACAGGCCCGCGGCCGCCGTGGTGCGGAAGATTTTCGCCTGGGCCGAACAGGGCGTGCCGATCACGCAGATCGCCCGGCGGCTCAACGAGAGCGGCACGGCCACGCCGTCCGCGTACCTTGCCGCCGTGCGGGGTCGGTACAGGGTGCAGCCGGTGTGGAACTACGAGTCCGTCCGCAACATACTGGAAAACAGGACCTACACGGGCGACACGGTGCCCTTCCGCTCGCACGTGTGCAAGGTGGGCAGCGGCAGGCTGCGGCCCGTCCCGGAGGCGGAGAGGCAGCTCATCCCGAACACCCACGAGGGTATCGTGAGCCGGGAGACGTTCGCAAGGGCCCGCGCGGCGGTGCGCTCTAAGCGCAAGTCTCCACCGACGGCGCAGGCGGGACCGTTTACCTCCCTGCTCGTCTGCGGCTGCTGCGGCAAGCGGCTGACCAAGGGCAGGCCGCAGAGCCGGTACTGGCTGTGCGGCACCCGCCGCTACGCCCCGGACAGCGGCTGCGCCCGCGTGCGGGCCGACGAGGAAAAGCTCAAAAAGGTGGTGCTGCGGGCGCTGAACGCGCAGATGCAGCTGTTGGAAGCGGAGCTGCCGCGGGCGGGGCGGGGGAAGGGAGAGCTTGGCAAGCTGCGGGCGGAATGTATCTCCCTCCGGCGGCGGATCGAACGGAAAGAGGAAGAAAAGCTGCGCCTGTACGAACAGTACGCGGGCGGGCAGTTGAGCCGGGAGGAATTTTCCGCTGCCAAGGCGGCGCTGACTAAGGATGCGGAGCCGATGAAGCTCAAACTGGAACTGCTGGAAAAGGAGCTGGAAAAGGGGGCGCGAGGGGAACAGGCCGCCCCGGAAACGGACACGCGCTGCCGACCCGTCCAAACGCTGACGCCGGCGCTGACCCACGAGATGATCCGCAGGATCGTGATCGGGGAGGAAGGGGAGTTGCGCATCGAGTGGAACTTCCGGGACGAGATGGGAAAGTTGTTGTCCCTATATTGACACAGCCGTGTCCGGCAGCCCCATTATACAGGACGGGTATTTGGTGGGTGCGGTGACGCACGTGTTCGTCAACGACCCGCTGCGCGGCTACGGCGTGTTCATCGACTGGATGCTGGAGGCGCAATAAACGCCCTTTTTCGCGGCAGGAAAACGGGGGATGGGCGCAGAAAACCCTTTTGGAATGATAGCCGGAAGGGGGAAAAGGGATGGATCTGCTGATCGGCTGCGCGCGGAAGGAGAGCCTGCAAAGGGCGGAGGCGCTGGCCCGGGAGCGGGGCTGCTTCGTGCTGGGCGGCTGCCTGGACGGCAGGCAGCTGCTGGAACAGGCCCGGCGGGAGCGGCCCGACGCGCTCCTGTGTGAGCTGGTGCTGCCCCTCTTAGACGGCGCGGCGGTCCTGTCCCGCTTGGGCGAGCTGGCCCTGCCCGGCGCGCCCGCTCTGGTGCTGTGCGCGCCCAGGGGCATGGACAGGGGCTCTCTGCCCCTTGCGGGGGCGCTGGTGGGCGAAGGCTGGGAGGAGGCCTTCGCCTGTTTGGACCTTGTGGGAAGAAGACAGATCGACGGCCCCACCGCCCGGCGCATGGCCGAGCGCCTGCAGGAGATGGGCTTTTCTACGCACCTGCGGGGAAGGGAGTACATCGAGCGGGCGCTGTGCCTCTGTTTGCAGGACGGGGAGCGCCTGCGGGACCTGCGCGCTCGGGTGTATGGGCCCATCGCCCGAGAGAAGGGCGTGCGCCCGGAAAGCGTGGAGCGGGACATCCGCTACGCAATCGAGCATGCCTGGCGCTACGGAAAGCTCTCCGCCCTGCACCTGTTCTTCGGCTACACGGTGCCGCCGGAAAAGGGCAAGCCCGGCAACCGCGCGTTCCTGGCGCAGATGACGGAGGCCATCAAGAGGGAAGGCAAGTAAAGAGCCGCCCGGAGCCGCCGCGCAAGACGTTGAGAGCGGTGAAAGCGGGCGCTTTAGCCCAAACGAGGCGGTTTTCCTTAAGACATTCTTAGAAGAAACGCCCGCGCCGCGCTCCCCTTTCCTCAAATGACGGAAGCGGCCGTGGGGAAAGACGCGCCGGGACCGCCGTCCAAGGGGCGCTCCGGCCCGAATGAGACGGTTTTTATCAAAGAAGTTCAAAAGAAAGACCAGCAGCAGGGCGGTCTTTTTGGAAACGGCCAAGGTGTTCCAGCGGCACCGAGAGGTGAAAACGGGCTCTTTGGCCAGAACGAGGCGGTTTTTCCTATGGCATTTTCGGAAGAAAAGCCCGCCGCCGCGCTTCCCTTTCCTCAAATGACGAAAGCGGCCGCGGGAAAAGACGCGCCGGGACCGCCGCCCAAGGGGCGCTTCGGCCCGAACGAGGCGGATTTTCCCAAAGACTTTTCATAAGAAAAGCCGAAAGGACGGCTTTGTGCGTTTACTTTCTGCTTCCCCTGTGGTAAAATACAAAGGGTTATAGGGTCATTTACGCCCCGCCTTAGGAGGTTTTGACTTATGTCCACAAGGATCCAGCGCTTCCGCGCCGAGCTGGGCGGAAGAACGGCCATCGTGCACAAGCCCGAGAACATGCGCTATCTGAGCGGTTTCCTGGGCGAGGGCGCCGTGGTCGTCACGGAAAAGAGAAACATCATCGTGACCGACTTCCGCTATGTGGAGGCGGCCCAGCGCCAGAGCCCCGGCTGGGAGATCCTGTCCACCGGCGGCGGGCTCACCCAGAACAAGATCATCGCCGACAGCGTTGTGGAGGCCGCCGCGCCCGCCCTCTGGGAGGAGGATATGCTCACCATCCAGGAGGGCCGCGACCTAAAGAAGCTCATGCCAAAAGCGGAGCTGCTGCCCATGAACGGCCTGCCCGAGAAGCTGCGCATCATCAAGGACGAGGACGAGATCGCCGCCATGCAGAAGGCCGAGAGCATCACCGACGACGCCTTCTCCTACCTGCTGACGGTCTTAAAGACCGGCATGACGGAAAAGCAGGCCGCGCTGGAGCTGTACAACTACATGCTCAGCCACGGCGCGGAGGGCCTGTCCTTCTCCACCATCGCCGCCTCCGGCGAGAACGCCTCCCTGCCGCACGCCATCCCCTCGGACCGCGTGATCCGCACCGGCGACGTGGTCACCTTCGACTTCGGCTGCAAGGTGGACGATTACTGCGCCGACTTTACCCGCACCGTTGCCATGGGCCCCATCAGCGAGAAGCTCCACGAGATCTACGACATCGTGCTGGAGGCAAACCTCACCGCCCTGGACGCCCTGCGCCCCGGCAGGACCGGCAGGGAGATGGACTCCGTGGCCAGGGACCTCATCGCCAAGGCCGGCTACGGCGACTGCTTCGGCCACGGCCTGGGCCACGGCGTGGGCAGGCTCATCCACGAGGCGCCGCGCCTCTCCCAGAGCTGCGAGACGGTGCTGGAGCCCGGCATGGCCGTGACCATCGAGCCCGGCATCTACCTGCCCGGCATCGGCGGCGTGCGCATCGAGGACCTTTGCATCGTGACCGAGAACGGTCAGAAGACGCTCAGCCACAGCGAGAAGAAGCTGATCACCCTGTAAGGCAGGGACACGATACAACGTTTCATTTGTTCGACTTTCAAAAGATACGAGGAGGAATTAGACCCATGATCACCGCAGGAGAATTTCGCAAGGGCGTAACCATTGAACTGGACGGCAGCGTCTTCAATATCGTGGACTTCCAGCACGTAAAGCCCGGCAAGGGCGCGGCCTTCGTGCGCACCCGCATCAAGAACGTCATGACCGGCGCCGTTTTGGAGCGCACCTTCAACCCCACGGATAAGGTGCCCCGCGCCAACATCGAGACCAAGGAAATGACCTACCTGTACAGCGACGGCGAGCTGTACTACTTCATGGACGTGGACACCTTCGACCAGCTGCCCCTGAACCACGACACCGTGGAGGACGCCATCCCCTTCGTCAAGGAGAACACCAACGTGACCGTGCGCTTCTTCAAGGGCACCGCCTTCTCCGTGGAGGCCCCCAACTTCGTGGAGCTTGAGGTCACCGACACCGAGCCCGGCGTCCGCGGCGACACCGCCACCAACGTCACCAAGCCCGCCACGCTGGAGACCGGCTACGTGGTCAACGTGCCCATCTTCATCAACCAGGGCGAGAAGATCCGCATCGACACCCGCACCGGCGAGTACATGGAGCGCGCCTGATCGGGCCCGAATTAAAGGAGAAAACGCCGATGAGCAAGCTGACGGAAAAGGCGGCCTACCTAAAAGGGATCGCCGAGGGGATGGACATCCATCCCGACACACCGGACCATAAGCTGATCCTGGCCCTTCTGGACGCCCTCACCGAGACCGCCGAGGCCGTGCAGGCGCTGGAGACCCGCCTGCAGGACGCCGAGGAGGCCATCGACCAGGTGAGCGACGACCTGGCGGACGTGGAGGACATCGTCTACGAGGACGAAGAGGACGAGGAAGACGAGGAGGACGACGACGAGGACGCCGAGCAGATGGAGGACGACGACTACATCGAGTACGCCTGCCCCCACTGCGGCGAGGTCGTCTACTACGATCCCAAGGACTTCGACATGGAGGGCGAGCACCCCTGCCCCGCCTGCGGGAAGGAACTGTTCCCCGAGGAAGAGTAACATCTTGAACGAAAAGCAGGCCCCTGCAAGCGCGGGGGCCTGCTTTTTCGTGGGGCCTGCGCTGCGGTCACGGGGAAGGGAGCACATGTATTTTTTACGATAATCGTTAAAAAATGTCTTGACAGCGGGCGGGGCTTCTGCTATCCTTGTATTTAACGATAAACGTTAATTATGAGGAGGGTATGTGGAATGGAACTGCAAAAGATGGCCCGGACGGCAGGTTTGCTGGAGAGGCTGCTGAAGATCCTGCAGTGCCTCGCGGCGGGGGTAGTCGCCCTCGCGGCGGCGCTGCTGACCGTATTGACCGTGCTGAACGCTTTTGGGCGGCCGGAGCTGCTGCGGACGGACTCCAACGCGCTGCGGATAGGCTCGCTCAGCTTTGAATTTGCGGGGGAGGTGGCCGCGGACGGCGGCGCGCTGCTGCTCTACGCCTGGAGCGTGCTGGCCGCCGCGGCGCTGTTTGCGGCGCTGCTCTGGTGGGCGCTGGCCATCTTGCGGAAGATACTGCGCACGATGGCGGCGGGGACGCCCTTTGCCTCCGGCGTGAGCGGGGAGATCCGCAGGCTGGCGTTCTTGAGCCTGGGCCTTGGGGCGGTGCAGAACGGGATCGGGCTGATCGAGGACTGGAGCCTTCCGCGGGTCTTTGACATCGAGCGCCTGCTGGAAAACAGCGCCTTCCGCTCGGTGACCGTCAACTACACGTTCCAGGCGGATTTCGTGGTGGTGTTCCTGGTGCTGCTCCTGCTCTCCTGCGTCTTCCGCTACGGGGAGGAGCTGCAGAGGCTGTCCGACGAGACGCTGTAAGGGGGGAGAGACATGCCGATCGTGCTGCGATTGGACCGCGTGATGGCGGCGCGGAAGATGTCCCTGAACGAGCTGTCCGAGAGGGTGGGCGTGGCGAACGTGAACCTGTCGCGGCTCAAGAACGGGCACATCAGCGCCATACGCTTTTCCACGCTGGAGGCGATCTGCGACGTGCTGGACTGCCAGCCGGGGGACATTCTGGAGTTCCAGAGGGCGGAGAAGCCGGAGGAATAATGGGAAAGGGCCGGACCGCCGCTTGCGTGGTTTCCAACGGAAAAAGAAGCTGCGCTTGCAGGCCGTTTGCGCAACCGTCGCTCTGTGGGGGCAATCTCCATTACCTAATGAAAAAACAGCGTTCGAGAGTCGTTCTCGTGAATGACCGTTCCCCCGGGTGGCCGTTTCCTTTTCATGTTAAAGGCTCCATGCTTGTGCGCACTCGTTCGGCCGTCGTTCCATGGACGGCCGGGTCCCGTTTTCCGATGAAAAAGGCTTTGCGTTTGCACACGCTTGCTCGACCGTCGTTTCGTGGGCAGTTGGTTTCTGCTTTCCAATGGGAAAAGGCGCTGCGCTTGCGGTCCTGCACAGGATTTCCGTGGCGGGGCGGGTCTTTTTTTTCCGATGGGAAACGGGGATGCGGGAAGCGGAGAAGGCAAAGAAAAAGGATGGTATGCCGTGGAGGCACACCATCCTTTTGTGGGTTTAAGCGCTGTTTTGGCCGATCGGTCAGCGGTCCGCGCAGAGTCGGTCGTAGAGCTTTAAGTATTCCCTGGCCGAGGCGGTCCAGGTGAAGTCCTGCTTCATGGCGCTGCGGATGGCCTTGTGGAAGGTCTTGTCGTCGTTGCGGTACAGGTCCACGGCGCGGCGGATGGCGTCGAGCATGTCGTGGGCGTTGTAGCTGTAGAAGGTAAAGCCCGTGCCCTCGCCGGTGGTGGGGTTGATGGGCTCCACGGTGTCCTTGAGGCCGCCGGTCTCGCGGACGATGGGCAGCGTGCCGTAGCGCATGGAGATCATCTGGGACAGGCCGCAGGGCTCAAAGGCCGAGGGCATGAGGAACAGGTCGCAGCCCGCGTAGATCTTGTGGGCCAGCGCGTTGTTCATCTCGATGCGGGCGGCCAGCTTTCCGCCGTAGCGATAGGCGGCCCAGCCGAAGAGGTTCACGTACTTTTCCTCGCCCTTGCCCAGGACCACCAGCTGCACGTCCAGGTCCATGATCTCGGAGAGCACGTACTCGATCAGGTCGAAGCCCTTCTGGGAGGCCAGGCGGGAGATAATGCCGATCAGGGGCACGTCCGGCCGCTCCTCCAGGCCCAGCTCTCTCTGCAGGGCGGCCTTGTTCTCGGCCTTGCCCTTGCGGTGGGAGACCACGTTGTAGGTCTTGGCGATCAGCGGGTCCTTGGAGGGGTTGTAGTCATCCACGTCGATGCCATTGAGCACGCCGCTCAGGGAGTTCTGGCGGGCGGAGAGCAGGCCGTCCAGGCGCTCGCCGTAGTAGGCGGTCTGGATCTCGCGGGCGTAGGTGGGGGAGACGGTGGTGATCTCGTCGGAGTAGACCAGGCCGCCCTTCATGAAGGAGCAGGCGCCGAAGAACTCCAGCTTATCGTCCGTGTAGGCGTCCCAGCCCAGGTTCAGCAGGTCTTCCATGTAGTCGATGCCGAACACGCCCTGGTACTGCAGGTTGTGGATGGTGAACATGGTGCGGGTGCCCGCGTAGAAGGGCAGGGCGGAATACTGCCGCTTGAGCAGCACCGGGATCATGCCGGTCTGCCAGTCGTGGCAGTGGAGCACGTCCGGCTGGAAGTCCAGCATGGGCAGGACCTCCAGAACGGCGCGGTCGAAGAAGGCGAATCGCTCGCCCTCGTCGCCGCCCCAGCCGTAGACGGAGGGCCGGTTAAAGTAATACTCGTTGTCGATGAAGTAGTAGGTGATGCCGTCCAGCTCCAGGCTCTCCACGCCGCAGTACTGCCTGCGCCAGCCTAGGTTGATGTAGGTATAGAGCACGTGGGTCATCTTCTCGCGCCATTCGGGGCCCACGTCCCTGTACAGGGGCAGGATCACGCGGACCTGCGCGCCCTCGCGGGCAAGGACCTTGGGCAGCGCACCCACCACATCCGCCAGGCCGCCGGTCTTGACGAAGGGGACGCATTCCGACGCTGCAAACAGAACTTTCATAAGGCTTCATTCCTCCCTTTTCCGTTTGTCGCTTGCTAGGACGGGAACGGGGTCAGATGATGGCGTTCTTTTCGATCACGATGGGGAAGGAGGGCTGGCCCATCAGGCGGCGGTCCCGCTTGATGAAGGCGTCCTTATCCGCCACCACGTGGGACAGCTGCGCGCCGTCCTGCACCTCCACGCCCTGCATGAGGATGCAGTTCTGCACCTTGCAGCCCCGGCCCACGCGCACGCCGCGGAACAGGACGGAGTTTTCCACCTCGCCCTCGACGATGCAGCCGTCGGCCACCAGGGAGTTGGACACGCGGGCGCCGGTCTCGTAGCGGGCGGGCACCTCGTCCTTGACCTTGGTGTAGACGGGGTTGGGCTTGGAGAGCAGCTGGGTGCGGATGCCCTCGTCCAGAAGGTCCATGTTCAGCTGGTAGTAGGAGACGATGGACTCGATGCGCTTTACGTACCCTTCCAGCTTGTAGCCGTAGATCTTTAAGTTGTTGACCTGGGTCATCAGCACGTCGCGCACGAAGTCGGTGCGGCCGTGGGCGGCGGAGACCTCCAGGAGGTACATGAGGAAGGACTTGTCCATGATGTAGACGTTGGTGGAGACCGCCGGGTAGGTGTGCAGGATGGGGGAGAACTCCACGTCCACGATGCGGCCGTCCTCGTCCATCTTGAGATGGGTGCGCTCGGCCTGCTCGCGCAGCTCCTCCTCGTCGGGCACGTTGTACATCACGGTGATGTCCGCCTTGGTGCGGATGTGCTGCTCGAGGAAGCCGTCGAAGGTGGTGTTGAACAGGATATCCGAGCCGCAGACGACCACGTACCTCTGGGCGGAGCGGCGGATGTAGCCGATGTTGGAGCGCAGGGCGTCCAGCAGGCCGGTGTAGGAGCCGGTGTTCTCCTTGGTGACGTAGGGCGGCAGTATGAACAGGCCGTCGCGCTTCCTGTCCAGATCCCACTCCTTGCCGGAGCCCAGGTGGTCCATCAGCGCGTGGTAGTTGCGCTGGGTGACCAGACCCACGTTGTGGATGCCCGAATGGACCATGTTGGAAAGCAGAACGTCGATCACGCGGTAGCGGCCGCCAAAGGGCATGGCCGCGATGGAACGGGAACGGGTCAACTCCCGCAGGTACATGTCGCTGTGGGAGGTATAGATGAGACCGAAGGTATCCTTCATTGTATCTTCCCCCTTTATGCCTGTTTGCCCATAGGATCGGCGGCCTGGCTGTCCACCTGCTCGCCGGGGCGGACCACGGAATACTCCGGCAGCTCCACGCCCTGGCCGACCACGGCGATCTCGCCCGCGCCGCCGACCACGGAGTTTTCGCCCACCACGGCCTGCTCGGAGACGATGGCCCTGCGCACGCGGGCGTCCTTGCAGATCCTGGCCTCGTTCATGATGACGGAGTTCTCGATCACCGCGCCCTCCTCCACCTCAACGCCGGAGAACAGCACAGAGTTGATCACCGTGCCGCGCACGTTGCAGCCCTCGGTGACCATGGAGTTGGTGACGGAGGCGTCCGCGGACATGTAGTGCGGTGGCATGATGGGGTTGCGCGCGTAGATGCGCCAGGAGCTGTCGTAGAGGTTGAAGGCCGGGGGCGAGAGCAGCAGGTCCATGTTGGCCTGCCACAGGGACTCGATGGTCCCCACGTCCTTCCAGTAACCGTCGAAGGGATAGGCGACCATGCGCTTGCCCTCGCGCAGCATCCTGGGGATGATGTCCTTGCCGAAGTCGTTGGAGGACTCGGGGTTGTTCTCGTCCTCGATCAGGTACTCGCGCAGGTCCTTCCAGTTGAACACGTAGATGCCCATGGAGGCGTTGTTGGACTTGGGGTGCTTGGGCTTCTCCTCGAACTCCACGATGTTGCCTTCCTGGTCGGTGTTCATGATGCCGTAGCGGGAGGCGTCCTCCATGGGGACGGGGTAGACGGCGATGGTGCAGTCCGCGCCCTTCTTCTCGTGCACGGCGATCATGTCGGAGTAGTCCATCTTGTAGATGTGGTCGCCGGAGAGGACGATCACGTACTCCGGGTCATAGCGGGCGATGAAGGCCATGTTCTGGTAGATGGCGTTGGCCGTGCCCTTATACCAGGTGCCGGTCTTGCCGGTGACGTAGGGCGGCAGCACGGAGACCGTGCCGGTGAGCCTGTCCAGGTCCCAGGGCTTGCCCGTGCCGATGTAGGCGTTGAGCTCCAGCGGCTGGTACTGGGTCAGGACGCCCACCACGTCGATGCCGGAGTTGGAGCAGTTGGACAGGGGGAAATCAATGATGCGGTACTTGCCGCCGAAGGGGACGGCGGGCTTGGCCGTGTTCTTGGTCAGAACGCCCAAACGGCTGCCCTGACCGCCTGCCAACAGCATGGCTACACACTTTTTTCCCATGAAGATACACCCTCTTTTCTAATGGCTTCTTCAATGCGGCTTAAGCGTTGAAGTTTGATCTATGGTTCCTTCACCGCTTTTTGCCCGTGGCGGCGCCTGGGATGGAAGCCCCGGTACGGGGTGAAGCGGTAATAGACGCAGGAAAGGGGAGGGATGCCCAGCTGGACGCTGTACCTGTGGCCGTCGAAGGGGACGTCCTGGGTGCGCGCCGGGTAGGCCAGCCCCTGCTTGCCGGAGCCGCCGAAGCGGGTCTCGTCCGAGCAGAGAAGCTGCTCCACCACGCCAGCCCTGGGCATGCCGATGCGGAAGCCGTCGTAGGTGGCGGGGGTAAAGTTGATGACGCAGAGGATCTGTCCGCCGGATAGATCCTTTCGCAGGAAGGAGAAGACGGAGTGGTCCCGGTCGTCGGCGTTGCACCAGGTGAAGCCGTCCCAGGAGGTATCCACCTCAAACATGGGCGGGTTCTCAGTATAGAAGCGGTTGAGCGCGGCTGTGTAGCGCTGCATGTCCGGGTGCATCTCATACAACAGCAGGAACCAGTCCAGCTGCTCCAGCTCCTTCCACTCGATGAACTGGCCGAACTCGCCGCCCATGAACAGCAGCTTCTTGCCGGGATGGGCGTACATGTAGCCGTACAGCGCCCGCAGGGAGGCGAACTTCTGCCAGCGGTCGCCGGGCATCTTGTCCAGCATGGAATGCTTGCCGTGCACGACCTCGTCGTGGGAGAAGGGAAGGATGAAGCTCTCGTTGAAGGCGTACATCATCGAGAACGTGATCTTGTCGTGGTGGTACTTGCGGTAGATGGGGTCCAGGGCCATGTAGTCCAGCGTGTCGTGCATCCAGCCCATGTCCCACTTAAAGCCGAAGCCCAGGCCGCCTAAATGCACGGGGCGGGTCACGCCGTCGTAGGCGGTGGCCTCCTCCGCGGCCATGAGCACGCCGGGGGCCTCGCGGTAGGCCAGCGTGTTGAGCTTCTGGAAGAAGGCGATGGATTCCAGGTTCCGGTTGTCGCCGTAGGTGTTGGGGTGCCAGGCGCCGGGCTCGCGGCCGTAATCGAGATAGAGCATGTAGGAGACCGCGTCCACCCGCAGGCCGTCGGCGTGGAACTCCTTGAGCCAGTACAGGGCGCTGGAGAGCAGGAAGGAGGAGACCTCCGGCCGGCCCACGTCGAACATGCAGGTGCCCCAGGAGGGGTTCTCCGCCCTGGTGGGGTCGCCGCCCTCGTAGAGTGGCGTGCCGTCGAAGCGGTACAGGCCGTGCTCGTCCTTGGGGAAGTGGGCGGGCACCCAGTCCAGTATGACGCCGATCCCCGCCTGGTGGAAGCGGTCGATCAGGGCCTTCAGGCCGTTGGGGTCGCCGAAGCGGGAGTTGGCCGCGAAGAAGCCGGTGACCTGGTAGCCCCAGGAGAGGTCGAAGGGGTGCTCCATCACGGGAAGCAGCTCCACGTGGGTGAAGCCCATCTCCTTAACGTAGGGCACCAGCTCGTCGGCCATGCGCTCGTAGGTGTACAGACGACCCTGCTCGTCCAGCCGCCAGGAACCCAAGTGCACCTCGTAGATGCTGACCGGGCTCTTGTACAGGTCGGTGGAGGCGCGCTTCTTCATCCAGGCGCGGTCCTTCCAGGCGTAGGAGCGGGGGTCGAAGGTTTTGGAGGCGGTGGCGGGGCGTGTCTCGGCGTGGAAGGCGTAGGGGTCGGCCTTTAGGTGCAGACCCTCCGCGCTGCGCACGGCGTACTTGTAGGAGGAAAACTGCGGCAGACCGGGGACGACCACGTCGAAGAAGCCGCCGTCCCGGCGCTTCATGGGGGTCGCGCCCTCCTGCCAGCCGTTGAAATCGCCCACCAGGCTCACGGAGGAAGCGTTCGGGGCGTAGACGGAAAAGCGGTAGCCGTCGCCGTAGGGGTGGCTGCCCAGCTCCTTGTAGGCGTCGATGCAGTTGCCGGAGAAAAACTCTGCCATACGGGCTTTCTGCATGGAACTGGGACCTCCTTTCCGGCGCGCGGCAGTTGCGCTTGCATACATGTAAATAGTATGTTAATATCATGATAGCACATGGACAAAGCCTTGTCAATGAAGGAAAGGCATGTTGTGAAACTTCTTCGGGGCAAAAGACGGATTTCCTATTTAAAAGACCCTGTCGGGACCCGGTTAAAGGCCGCTGCAAAAATATGTGGCGGAGGGGTAAAGCGACGTGGTATAATCTAACAAATGGACTCTCAAGAAAAACACATACAGGGACAAAACACGCAGGGAGGTAAACACGATATGGACAAGATCCGGCTGGGCAAGACGAACCTCATGGTCACCCGCTCGGGCTTTGGCGCGCTGCCCATCCAGCGCCTGCCCAAGGAGGAGGCGGCCGCCCTTCTCTACAAGGCCTACGAAAACGGCATCAATTTCTTCGACACGGCCAACGCCTACACCGACTCCGAGGAGAAGATCGGCATGGCCTTAAGCGGTGTGCGCGACAAGGTCTACATCGCCACCAAGACCGGCTCCAGCACGCCGGACCTGTTCTGGAAGCACCTGGAGCTCTCGCTCACCCGCATGAAGACCGACCACGTGGACATCTACCAGTTCCACAACCCCGCGCAGGTGCCCTCCGACGAGATGGCAAACTGCATGCTCCGGGCCAAGGAGCAGGGCATGATCCGGCACATCGGCGTCACCGCCCATAGGCTGGACGTAGCCATCGCCGAGGCCAGGACCGGGCTGTACGAGACGATCCAGTTCCCCCTGTCCGCCCTTTCCACCGAGAAGGAGCTGGACTTTGTGCGCATGTGCAGGGAGATGGACATAGGCGTCATCGCCATGAAGGCCTTGGCAGGCGGGCTGCTGACATCCGCCGCGCCGTCGATGGCGTACCTGCGCCCCTTCGACAACCTGGTGCCCATCTGGGGCATGCAGCGCGTTTCCGAATTGGAGGAAGTGCTGGCGCTGGAAAAGGAGCCGCCCGTGCTGGATGCGGCCATGATGGAGAGGATCGAGAAGGACCGCAAGGACCTGGCGGGCGACTTCTGCCGCGGCTGCGGCTACTGCAAGCCCTGCCCGGCGGGCATCCAGATCGACCTGTGCGCCCGCATGCCGCAGCTTTTGCGCCGCGCGCCCATCGCCCACTACGTCAGCGACGAGTTCGCCAAGGAAATGCACAAGATCGAGAACTGCCTGCACTGCGGCGCCTGCATGAAGCGCTGCCCCTACCAGCTGAACACGCCCGCCCTGCTGGAGGCCGCCCTCAAGGATTACGACCTGTTCCGCGCGGGCAAGGTGCACTGACATGTTGGAAGGGAGCTTCATGAACGAGGATACGTTGATGCTGGTGGCAAAGCTGCTGGCGCTGGCGTCCCTGCTGGTGGTGCTGGGCGGCGTTGCGGCCATCCTGCTGCTCCGGCGGCGCATCGCCCGGGACGAGGCACGCAGCACGCTAGCCAAGGAGATCGGCCGCCAGAAGGAGCAGACTGCGGAGAAGAACGCCCGCGACATCGTGACCATCGCCCGCAGGGAGGCCCTGCGCGGCTTCCACGGCGCGCTCTGCGGGCTGGAGAGCAACCTGTCCCCCGTCCTGAGCCGCTTTGAAAAGGACCTGGACCCGGAGGCGGACTGGAGCGCCGCCTTCGTCTGCCACTGCGCGCGCCTGGCCGGATACCCCGCCCGCCAGACCGACGAGGGCGAGGAGCTGAGCGACGCGGAGGCCTGGGAGACCTGGGGCCTGGAGCGGGATCTGTGCCTCCTGCGCGGGCAGGGGGAGATGGAGCTCTGCCCCGGCGACCTGGTGATCCTCTCCGACCCGCCGGGCCACATGGGCGTGGTGCTGGAGTGCGACGAGGGAAGCAACCGCTTCACCGCCGCGGAGGGCTGCGTGGGAGGCGTTTCCGCCGTGGTCGAGCGGCCCAACGACAGGCGGGTGCACGCCCGCATTCGGCTGAAAAGGCCCGAATGACCCGCAAAAGACCGATAAAGCGCCCGCCGAACGGCGGGCGCTTCTTAAAAAAGGCACTGCTTTTCAACAAATGGAGGAGAATAAAAGATGAGCGGGAGGAAGATCGCCGCGCTGGTCGCGGGCCTCTGCGGGGTGCTGGCGGGCGTCGCCCAGATTGTCATCGCTTTTGTCGAGGACGTTGCCGCTCCGAGGGCGTTCCAGCTTTTGTTTGCCGCCGCGTGCTTTGCCAACGCCGCGCTGGCGCTGCTGAACCTGCGGAGGAAGTAGTGGCGCCGCTGCACAGAACGCCGTCCAAACGCCCGCCGAACATCGGCGGGCGTTTGGCTGTGGATAAATTTAAAGGAGGGCGGGCGTTTACGCATCTTGACAGAGGGCGGCCCGCACGGCTACAATGCACAAAGACATAAGCGCGTTTTGGGGGAGAGAGATGGACAAGCGGTACTGCATTCTGGATATGGACGGCACGATTCTGGACACCATGGGCTATTGGCGCACGCTGGCGGGGGATTACCTGCGGAGCAAGGGCGTGCAGCCGGACGAGCGGCTGGGGAAGCTCAAGTGGATGACGCTCCTGCAGGGGGCGCAATACTTCATCGAGATCTACGGCCTGGAAGGGCCCGCGCAGAAGCTCGCGGACGAGATGAACGCCGTGATGGAGCGGCACTATCTGGTGGACGTAAACCCCAAGCCCGGCGCGGCGGAGGCGCTGAAAGCCCTGCGCGGGCGGGGCGCGCGGCTCTGCGTGGCCACGGCCACGAACCGCCGCCTGGCGGAGAGCTGCTTTGCGCGTCTGGGGCTGCTGGATCTGTTCGACTTTGTGATCAGTTGCGAGGACACCGGCACCAGCAAGGCATCGCCGGACATCTACCTGCAGGCCGCCGCCCGCCTGGGCGCGGAACCTTACGAGGTCGCCGTGTTCGAGGACGCGCTGCACGCGGCCCGCACGGCCAAGGCGGCGGGCTTCTACCTGGTGGGCATCTACGACAAGCAGGAGAAGAACGTGCAGGCGCTGAAGGAGCTCTGCGACGAGTGGATGGACGGCTGGCAGGACCTGCGCCTGCCGGAGCTTTGACAGAAAGAAATGCGTAAGGAGGATAAGAGGAGCAGGATGGAATACAGGATCGAGAGGGATTCCATGGGCGAGATGAAGGTGCCCGCGGACAAATACTGGGGCGCGCAGACGCAGCGCAGCTTTGAGAATTTCCGCATCGGCGGGGAGAGGATGCCCGAGGAGATCGTGCACGCCTTCGGCATTTTAAAGAAGGCCGCGGCGCTGGCCAACCACGCCTTTTTGCCGGATCGCATGGACGAAAAGCGGCTGCGGGCCATCTGCGCGGCGGCGGACGAGGTGATCGGCGGCCAGCTGCGCGACCATTTCCCGCTGGTGGTCTGGCAGACGGGCAGCGGCACGCAGTCCAACATGAACGTCAACGAGGTCATCGCGGCCCGGGGAAACGAGCTGCTGGGGGAGAAGCTGCTGCACCCCAACGACCACGTGAACATGTCCCAGAGCTCCAACGACACTTTCCCCACGGCCATGCACATCGCCGCCGTGCTGTCGCTGGAGGACGGCCTGCTGCCCGCGCTGGACAGGCTGCGGGAGAGCTTCCTCGCCCTGGAGAAGGCCAACGAGGGTGTGGTCAAGACCGGCCGCACCCATTTGCAGGACGCAACGCCCATCCGCTTCTCCCAGGAGATCAGCGGCTGGCGGGGGATGCTGGAAAGCGCAAGGGGGCAGATCGAGCGCTCTTTAGACGGGCTGCACGAGCTGGCCCTGGG
Organism: uncultured Clostridia bacterium; assembly: GCA_947625765.1. Classification (GTDB taxonomy): domain Bacteria; phylum Bacillota; class Clostridia; order Christensenellales; family UBA1750; genus CALWRM01. Next base: position 26,177 of record CANQPP010000006.1, on the reverse strand, counting down.
CGGCACCGCGGTGGGCACGGGCCTCAACTGCCCCGCGGGCTTTGCCGAGCGCGTGGCGGAGGAGGTGGCGAGGATCACGGGCAAGCCCTTCCGCACAGCGCCCAATAAGTTCCACGCCCTCACCTCCAAGGACGAGCTGGTCTTTGCCCACGGGGCCCTGAAGGCGCTGGCCGCGGACCTGATGAAGATCGCCAACGACGTACGCTGGCTGGCCAGCGGGCCCAGGGACGGCCTGGGGGAGATCTTCATCCCGGAGAACGAGCCGGGCTCCTCCATCATGCCCGGCAAGGTGAACCCCACGCAGTGCGAGGCCGTGACCATGGTGGCCGTGCAGGTGATGGGCAACGACGCGGCCGTGGGCATCGCCGCATCCCAGGGCAACTTCGAGCTGAACGTGTTCATGCCGGTGCTCATCTACAACTTCCTGCAGTCCGCCCGCCTGCTGCGGGACGCGATGCTCTCCTTCGAGGAGAAGTGCGTGCGCGGCATCCGTGCAGACAGGGAGAAGATGCGGCACAACCTCTACAACTCGCTGATGCTGGTCACCGCGCTCAATCCCTACATCGGCTACGACAACGCCGCCCGCACCGCCAAGAAGGCCTACAAGGAGAACATCTCCCTGAAGGAGGCCTGCGTGGCGCTGGGATACCTGACGCCGGAACGCTTCGACGAGGTGTTCCGCCCGGAGGAAATGGCGTAAAGATATACAAGCTAGGCAAAGAGAGAAACAAGGCCGGGACCTTTTAAGTCCCGGCCTTGCTTTTCTGTTCTTCCAAAACCACACATTTATTGTGTTTTTGTACCCGTCGTTGTGCCTGCCGCGGCAGAATCTTCGATACATTCAAGCAGATCGGCAAGCATAAAAGTGTCGGGGCCAAAGCCTAGCCGCGTTTGACGCTCGTATTGTATTTCGTCGGCAGGCTCCGCTGCGCTCTTAAAATACGCGCCCTGGTCGATGCCGGCGATGTAGTAGGAGCCGTGATCGTTGACGACCAGGAACAAAAGGACCTGATCGTTCGCTGAAAAGGTCGGCGGCAGGGGCTCGTTTTCCGCAACGGCGCCGTTTGCGCCTGGAGAGGTGTTTATTTCAACGGCGACAGTTTCCCCGGTCAGCACACCGCCCTTGTATACATCGCTGACATCGATGGAAACGATCGAGGTCTTATAGGCCGGATCCGCGGACGTAACGGTTTCGCTTGATCCTGAAACCTTCCCCGCCACGATGAGATCGGCATGGTCGACGAGCGTTTCCATGCTGAGCTCCGCTACGGAAGGCGCAGCTTGAGGTGTGTTCTCGCTGGATGGACCAGAAACATTCGCGGCTCCGCACCCGGAAAGACCGCACAGAAGCAGAAAAGCTGAAATCAGAACAGTAAGTATTCTTTTCATCACACCGCACAGACTCCTTTCTTAAAGCACTATGTTATTTCAGTAGTTTACGGATGGCTTCCTCGGGGGCGTCCGGCAGGACGGAGCGCAGGTGATTGATGATGCGCTCGAAGGACTCCCGTGGGTCGCGCTTGTAGGCCTCATCCAGAAAGTGCGGGCCGAAGCGCTGCTCCGGCGTGGCGCAGCGGGCGATGCCCCAGCCGTATTCCTTTCCGCTGGCGTCGCGGGCGTACTCAAAGCCCACCACGGAGAGGAAGCACTGCATCTGCAGCCTGTGCAGGGCGGCCTCGAAGGCGCGGGAGCCGTCCTTGCCCAGGAAACCCGCCTCCCGGCGCAGGGCTTTGGTCAGGATGGGGCCGGTCTTGTCGATGGCATCCATCACGCGCTTGTCCTCGTGCCGGGCGTGGCCGTCCTCGTAGTAGCCCTCGAAGTCGTAGCCGTCCCGGCGGTAATTGGCAAGGTCCGGGAACCATTCGGCGCTCACATAGCCCGCCTTGCCCCGGAACAGCTTGCCGTACAGGCCGCCGCTCTCCCGGATGGCAGCGTCCTTCCAGTCCCAGGGGCCGTCCTGGGTGTCGGAGAACCACAGGGAGCGGGGCGTCAGCTCCTCCACGGAGAAGCCGGGCGCGCAGTTGCGGAAGAAGGGGAGAAAGCCGATCCGGCGCACCAGGGCGGCCAGGTCGCTCGCGGAGCAAAGGGGAGAAAAACGCATATATGAAGCGGCTCCTTTCGGGAAGGGACAGGGGGAAGGCCCCTGTTCTTTGCTATTATACACCCTTTCACCCGCCCCTGCCAAGCAGGGACAGAATGGCTAGTAAAGGCATAGGATAGGACGGGAGGGTGTGAAATGAGGAAACAGGAAGCCCGGCGCTTCATCGTGAGCGCGGGGGCGGGGCTCATCTGGCTGCTTGTCTCCGCGGCGGTCGCGCGGCCCTGGGTGAGCGGTTTGGTGGGCAGGCTGCCGGAGATGTATATACTGTTCGCCGTGGCCGGGATCGCCCTGCTGCCGGGGTATCTGACGGGCGTGATGTTCGTCTCCAACTGGCTGGACGCCTGCGCGGGGCTTTGGCCCCTGCCGGACTACGACGGGCCCGTGACCGTGCTCATCTGCGCCCGCAACGAACAGAAGAGCGTCTACGAGACCGTTAAGCGGGTGGTCCGGCAGGACTACGCGGGGCCCATCCGCATACTCTGCGTGGACAACGGCTCCACGGACGGCACCCGCGCCGAGCTGCGCAGGGCAAGAGAAGAACTAAAAACAGACCAAAGGTCGGTTTTTATCACCATCTGCGAGAGGCCCGGCAAGGCCAACGCCCTGAACCAGGGACTGCGGCTGGTGAACACGCGGTATTTCATCACCGTGGACGCGGACACCTTCCTAAAGGAGGACGCGGTGCGGCTGATCCTGTCGCGCATCGTTACAAGCGGCGCGGGCTGCGTGGCGGGGAACCTGCTGGTGGGCAGGGCGCGGACGCTGGTGCAGAAGATGCAGATCTATGACTACCTGCTCAGCATCGCGGCGGTCAAGCGCTTCCAGGGCAGCTACGGCTCGGCGCTTGTGGCGCAGGGGGCCTTCAGCGCCTACGACACGGAGGCGGTGCGCGCCGTGGGCGGCTGGCGGCAGGAGATGGGCGAGGACATCGTGCTGACCTACCGGCTGCTGGAGCGGGGCTGCCGCTCCCTGTACGAGCCCAGGGCCGTGGGCTACACGCTGGCCCCGGAGACGCTTGTGGGACTGTGCAGGCAGAGGACCCGCTGGGCGCGGGGCATGTTCGACGGACTGCGCGCCGTGGCGCCCTGGCGGCAGAACAGCTTCTATGGCGGGTACTTCGAGACGCTGAACGAGTCCATCGTGTACGTGGACCTGGCGTATGTGTTCGGCTTTTTGGCTGGTGTGCTGCTTTGCCTGTTTGGGTATGAGTATCTGGTGGGGCGGATGACGCTGCTCACTTTTCCCCCCATCGTGGTGAGCGCCTGGAGCACGTACCTCTACCAAAAACGGGTGGGCGCCGTTCAGGAGAAGCACTCGCCTTTGGGCTTCCTCTGCTTTCTCACCGTCTTTCAGGCCATCCAGTCTATCTGTTCGCTGAAAGGCTACTGGCAGGCGCTGGCGGGAAGGCGCACGGTCTGGAAATAGACAAGGTCAAAGAAAAGGGAAAGGTGCTTTATGCTGCTTGGAGAAAAGAAGGGTTACGCGGGCATGGCGTTCTACCTGTTCGTGCTGGCCGCGATGACGGCGCTGCTGCTGCCCGCGCTCTTGAAGGCTGGGGCAAGGAAGGAGGAGCTGCGCCTGCCCGTGCTGCTGTACCACAGCGTGACGGAGGCGGAAACGGGGGAGTACGCGGTGACCGCGGAGACGCTGGAGGACGACCTCAAGGCCCTTGCGGAGAGGGGTTATGAGACGGTGTCGCTCGCACAGCTCATGGACTTCGTGGACGGCAAGGGGAGCCTGCCGGAAAAGCCGATCCTGCTCACATTCGACGACGGCGCGCCGGGCTTTGCACAGAACGCTTTGCCCGTTTTGCAGAAATATGGGATGAAGGCGGTGCTGTCGGTGGTGGGCGGCTTTTCCTCGGGAGAGATGACGGAAACGGAGGCCATGGACGCGCAGACGCTGCGGGAGCTCTGTCTTTACGAGGGGATCGAGCTGCAGAGCCACAGCTTTTCCCTGCACCTCTACGGGCAGAGGCACGGCGCGCGCAGGCTGGAAGGGGAGAGCGAGGCGGACTACCGTGCCCTGCTGGAGAGGGACATCTGGGCGATGGAGGTCTGGGCCAAGCGGGAGGGGCTGCGCCTCCTGCCGGGCTTTGCCTACCCCTATGGGCAGGTGGAGCCGGGCGCGGAGGCGATCCTCAAGGAGAACGGCTTCCGCGCGACCATGAACAGCGAGCCCTATGTGAACCTGCTTGAGCGGGACCCGGAGAGCCTGTACCAGCTGGGCCGCCTGAACCGCGCGGGGAGCTTAACGACTGAGGAGGTGCTGGACTGGGTGGAGGAGGGCTACGCCAAGGAGAGCCGGTGAGGGAAAAAGGCGGGACGCGGGCGGGGCAAAAAAACAGCATGCCGCTTGCGCTCGTTTTTTTACTCGATATGGATGGGAACGGAAAGGAAATTCCGGCCGTCATAAGGAGCAGTGGATTTCTTTGTATTGGGGCGGTATAATGAGTGTTAGGCGCCGAGCGGGCGGCTGTTCGACAAATCGAAGTTTTCGGAGGAAGCTATGAAGTGTGAAGATGTAAAAAAGGAAATGCCACACTATGACGCTGTTAGAGAGTTGCAGATGACGGCATTTCCTCCAGAGGAAAGTTTTTCAATGGAGGAGCTCCTGAGATTATCGGGATCAGATCATATAGAATATAAGTCTTTTTGGAAAGGAGAACAGCTTTGCGGGATCCTTTTTTACAATGTCGGCGAAACGATGCTTTATTTGTTTTATCTTGCCGTACCCGCGGAAGTGCGTTCTAAAGGGTATGGGGCAGAGCTGATCCAATGGCTGATGAAGATGTATTCCGATAAGTCGATAGTTGGAAATATTGAACCGATAGGTTTTAATGCTGAAAATGAAGGCCAGCGCATCCGCCGATTTGCATTTTATGAACGGAACGGGTTTCATAAGGTGCCGTTCAGATTGATCGATGACAGCGGATGTTACGATATCATCTCGACAGGGTCGGCTTTTGACGAGAAGGAATATATGCGATTGATCGAGGAATTGGGATTTGGGATGTATAATCCATCGCTTCAGTCTTTAGGATAAACGCATATAAAGAGCGATAATTCCCGTTTGTCGAGACGCTGCATGCCCCTTGGGAACAGAAAGGCGCGCTCGCGGCGGCCCTGAAACATACGGGCAAAGTCATTGGCTACATCCTGTTTAAGCCGCTGGACGAGGGTGTGTATGAGATCGGCTAGTCCTTTGATCGAAACTATTGGCGCAAGGGTCTTGCGCATGAGGCCTGCGCCGCGGTCATGGAATACTGCTTTTGCGACTTGAAGCTGCATAAGGTGGCCACGGAAGCCGTCGACGGCGTGAAGTCGGTCGGATGGATGGAAAAGCTGGGCATGAAGCGCGAGGGGGATACAGAGAAGTCAGGTAAAAACAACGAGGGGAATTGGGCGGACCTGTGTTTGTATGGGCTGCTCCAGGATGAATTTCAGTCGATGAGAAGTTAAGTTTCCGTTTGTCGCCTTCCCATGAAAAGCGAATACGGAAAAAGGCCGCTGACACACCGGCTTCCCGGTAGTCAACGGCCTTATTTTGTGCAGTTTTTATGCGCGGCGCTGTTTCGATTTCCAAATCGAATGCGGCGGGTCAGAACCTGCGGGGTTCCCGGTGGAAGAAATAGCCCAACTCCAAACGTACCTCGCGCCTGCCGATGTCGTCGTTGGTGTAGGAGCAGGTGTCGAAGCCGATCAGCTCGAAGCCCTCGTGCAGGTAGAAGACGATCGCGTCCGTGTTGCAGGTCTGGGTCTCCAGGATCAGGGCGCGGCGGCCCTGCTGCCGGGCGAGCTCCTTGGCCTTGTCCATCAGCCTGCCGCCGACGCCCCGGCGGCGCATTTTCTCCGAGACCCACAGCTCCGTGACGCGGAGGCGGTTCGACCATTCCTCCGGGCAGGTTTCGACGCAGGCCAGCAGCTCGCCGCCCGGCCCCAGGACGCCGTAGGCCTCCGCGTTCTCCCAGTAGTCCTGGTAGAGCGTGTCGGGGAAGTCGTATTCCTCCGGCGTATGGACGATCTCTTCTTCCGTCCGCTTTCGCTTGAGGGTGATCGTACAGCCGCTTTCGTTAAGCGGGGTCATTTCCAGGTCGTACCAGCCGTCGCTCCTCGTGACCAACGGGATGGGCGCGCCCTTCCATTTCTCCTTGGGCAGCGGCTCTATTTTATATGCAGGATGTTCCATTGAGGTTTCCTTTCTCTTTTACTATTTGTGTTTTATTCCCGGACCGGGGAGAATTCCACGCGGCGGGCGGCCATGTCCGCGCCGTCCACGCGCACGCGGACCTTCTGGCCCAGGCGGTAGCGCCTGCCGGTCCGCTCGCCCACCAGCAGGTAGCGCTTCTCGTCGAAGAGGTAGTAGTCGTCGTCCAGGGCGGAGACGTGGATGAGCCCCTCCACGGTGTTTTCCAGCGTCACGAACAGGCCGAAGGAGGTCACGCCGGTGACCAGGCCGTCCGCCTCCTCGCCCACGCGGGAGAGCATGTAGCGGCACTTGAGCATGGCGTCCATGTCGCGCTCGGCCTCCAGGGAGCGGCGCTCGTTCTCCGAGCACTGCCGCGCCCGCTCGTCCAGGTTCCGGGCGTAAGGGGCGGCGTCGCGGCCCGCGCAGGCGGCCTTGAGCACCCGGTGGATGAACAGGTCCGGGTAGCGCCGGATGGGAGAGGTGAAGTGGCAGTAATCCCGGGCGGCCAGGCCGAAATGGCCCAGGTCCTCGGGGCAGTAGCGGGCCTTTTGCAGGGCGCGCAGCATCACCGAGGCTATGACGCCCGCCTCGGGCCTGCCCTGGCTCTGCAAGAGGATCGCCTGCAGGGCCTTGGGGTGGATGCCCTCGCCCCTGCGGCCCTTGAGGCTGTACCCCAAAAACTGCAGGAAGGCTGCCAGGTCACGGAGCTTGTCCGGGTCTGGCTGCTCGTGCACGCGGTAGAGAAAGGGCAGCTCCAGCGCGCGGGCGTGGGCGGCCACGGTCTCGTTGGCCAGCAGCATGAACTCCTCGATCATGTGGTTGGCAAGGCCCTGTTCGGCGCGGCGGATGTCCGCAGGTTCGCCCTGCTCGTTTAAGACGATCTCGGATTCGGCCACGTCCAGGTCCAGGGAGCCGCGCTCCCGCCTGCGCGCGGAGAGGACGTCGTGCAGGGCGCGCATCTCCCGAAGGTCCGGCATCAACGGGCTGAGCGCTCCCGCCTCGCCCGTTTCCAGCGCGCGCGTCACGTCCCCGTAGACGAGCCGGGCCTTCGAGCGGATAACGGAGGGCGTGATCGTGTAGGCGGCGACCTCGCCGCGGGTATTCACGTCCATGATGCAGGAGAAGGCGAGGCGGTCCTCGTTCGGGTTCAGCGAGCAGATGCCGTTGGAGAGCCTCTCCGGGAGCATCGGCAGCACCAGGCCGGGGAAGTAGGTGGAGGTCCCGCGGCGCAGGGCTTCCTGGTCCAGAAGGGAGCCGGGTCGCACGTAGTGGCTCACGTCCGCGATGTGCACGCCCAGCCGCCAGCCCTCATCCAGCCGCTCGATGGAGACGGCGTCGTCGAAGTCGCGGGCGTCCGGCCCGTCGATGGTAAAGCAGGTCTTCTCTCGCAGGTCCAGACGGCCCGCTATCTCCGCCTCCGTCACGCGCTCCGGGACGCGGGCGGCCTCGTCCAGCACGTTGGCGGGAAAGTCCTCGCCCAGTCCGTGGGTGCGCAGTATGGAGCGGCGCTCGGCCAGCGGCTCGCCGGCCATGCCCAGCACCTCCACCACGCGGCCCGTGGGGCTGCGGTTGGGCCCGCCGTAGCGGACGATGCGCACCGCCACCTTCTGGCCGTCCCTGGCGCCGCCACGGTCCCTTTCGGGGATGCGCACGTCCATGTGGATGCGGCTGTCGTCGGGTGTCACGTAGGCGTCCGGGCCGTCCAGCTCGAAGCGGCCGCAGAGAAAGTCGTTGGCGCGGACGAGCACCGTCTGCACCTCGCACTCGCCCCGGGAGCCGGGCAGCGGCCGGGCCAGCACCGTGTCGCCGTGGAGCGCGCCGTTCAGGTTGCCCGGCGCGATGAACAGGTCAGGCCCGCCGTCGCTGGGGATCAGGAAGCCGAAGCCCCGGCGGTTGCCCTGCACCTTGCCGTGCTTTAAACCCAGCAGGGATGGATAGGCGTAGCGGCCCTTGCGGGTCAGCACCAGCTGCCCCTCGCGGCAGAGGTCGTCCAGCAGGGGACGGAGGGCGGGCTCTTCAATATGAAGCGCGGAGCTGAGCAGGCGGATGTCCGCCGCGCCGCGCTCGGAGATCAGCTGGAACAGGGCGGCCTTTATGCCCGTTTGTTCCTGTGTCATGGGAAAACCCCCTTACTATTTGTGTGTTTAGGCCCGATCAAGGTCGGCCCTTTGGTCAGCATGGTGGAAAGGGGAAGGGCTTATGCGTAAAAAAGGACCCGGATGATTCGGCTCCATCCGGGTCCCTGCGTCTTTTTCTCTCCCCTTCTTAGAGGTACTTCTGCAGCACCAGCATCACCAGGGCCAGCCCGATAAAGATGCCGCCGGTGATCTTGGTGAACAGGACCAGCTTGCCCTCGAAGCTTTGGGCCTTCTTCTTGCCGAAGAAGGTCTCCGCGCCGCCGGCGATGGCGCCGGAGAGGCCCGCGGAACGGCTCTGCTGCATGAGGACCAGGGCGATCAGGGCGAAGGAGTCGATGGCGAGGATCACGCCAAGAATGATCATAACGACTTGCATATCGGTTTACCTCCCAAATGAACTGTACGGCGAGGCGGCGATCCCCCTCCATACTTCTCGCTTAAAGCGAATTATAGTATAGCATCCTTTCGGCCAAAACACAAGACGGAATTTGCGTAAAAAATCGCGCTGCGGGGACGTTTTTAAGCCTCGTTGTCCTGCTCGATGATGGTAGCCGTGTCCGGGCGGGCGTCGCCGTGGCGCACGAAGAGCATGGTCACGAAGGACAGGGCCACGAACAGCGCGGCGTAGGGGAAGAGCGTCCAGTAGCCCACGTACTCCAGAAACGCGCCGGAGAGCACGGGGGTGACCACCTGGGCCGCCATGGAGAATGTGTAGTAGTAGCCGGTGTATTTGCCGATGTCCGCGTTCTTGGACAGCTCCACCACCATGGGGTAGGAGTTGACGTTGATGGCCGCCCAGGCGATACCGGCCAGGGCGAAGAACAGGAACATGAGCGGGGTGAAGGACTTAAAGCAGGCCGCCGCGGCGAAGGCGGCGAACAGCAGACCCACGCCGATCAGGATGGTGCGCCTGCGGCCCAGCTTGGAGGAGACCATGGCCACGGGGTAATAGGCGACGATGGCCGCGGCCTGGGCCACCATCAGCGTGTTCGCGGGGGCGCCGCCTTCCATGCCCCAATAGAACTTGGCGTATTTGGAGAAGGCGGTGGTGGCGGCGTTGTAGCCCATGAACCAGAGAAACACGGAGGAGAGGATCAGGCAGAGGGAGATGAACTGGCCGCGGGACAGCTTGCCCGCGGGCGTCTTTTGGGCGGCGGGCTCGGCAGATATGGGTTCTTCGGGCAGGCGCAGCTTGTTTTCCGGCGTCGTTAGGAACAGGGTCAGGATGGAGACGGCCATCAGCGCCGCCGTGGTCAGGAACAGGGGCAGGTAGCTCTGCCCGTTCGAGGGTGCCAACAGAGAGATAAGGCCCAGCACCAGAATGCCGCCCACGGAGCCCATCAGGTTGATGATGGCGTTGGCCTTGGAGCGGAGCGGCTTTTCCGTCACGTCCGGCATCAGGGCCACGGCGGGGGAGCGGTAGCTGCCCATGGAGAGCAGCACCAGGCCTAAGGCGCAGAAGAACAGGGGAAGGCTGCCCAGGGAGGCCGTCAGCGGCAGCAGCACCAGGGAGGCCAGCGCGCCGCCGGTGCCCACGAGTATGAAGGGCATGCGCCGGCCGATGCGCGTGTGGGTGCGATCCGACCAGACGCCGAACAGCGGCAAAAGGAACAGCGCCAGAATGTTGTCCAGCGCCATCACGCCGCCCGCCAGCGCGTCGTTCATCTGGAAGCGCTCCTTGAGGATCAGCGGGATGGTGTAGTCGTACAGCTGCCAGAAGGCCGAGATGGAGAGGAAGGCCAGGCCGACCAAGACCGTGCGCTTGAGGTTCAGACGCATTTCTGCCACGCTCCTTATTGGGGAGAAGGGGGAAAAGAGGGAAAGGGAAAAAAGGAGAAAAACGGCTTCTTTTCCCACATCATACCAGAAAAGAGGGGGCGGGGCAAGGGAAACGCTCTGTATAAAAAGATAGAAAAAGGATCGATGTGAGGGGCAGAGGAGATAGAGACCTTGTGGGGGAAGGGACGGTTTGCACGAAGCCAAACATATTCACTGTTTTCACTGCGCCCATAAAATCTGCCAGAGTAAAGATAGGCCACCGGCCCTGTTTTATTCAGAACCGGTGGCCAAACTTATGCTATTTGCTCCCCCAATTTTTGAGCATTTCAATGTTTATGTATCGCTATATAATCCTTATCCTTATAAAAGATAATCGTGGGTTTTGTTTGAGTATATAAATCCGCGAGTCTGTCATTGAGAAACCACATCCTACCTCAAAGCAAGATATACTTCTCAACTGCTTTGTTTTATATGTCTGGAAATCCATATAGTCGTTTGCTCAACTGAGTATTTTATTAACAGTGGTACAGCAATCGCTATTACAACATAAATGAGTGCAAATCGAAAATTGCCATCTGGAAGATAGGTATACCATATATTTGTTTTAAATGCTTCTGTATCGAAGCTTCCCAAAGAGAAGAGCTTAGAACAGCACAAAATGATACAATTGCAGGCAAAGAACGCTATTGGGTGATGTGTCATGATCGTTGAAGTGTTTTTACCAATATAGCATACTATCTTACTGTTTTCATATGCGGGGCGAAGCAGTTTTGCAATACATAACCAAAAGCAGATCCCCGGAAGCGATATCAACAATGGGGCAAATGGGTTCCCGAGTCGAAAAGCGCATTCCCAAACGCCCATACCTTGGCCTTTGTATGTACACCAAAGGAAGAACTGTGCCGTGAAAATCACAGAAAGGAAAATGATAGGGCGAAACTTTATCTTTCTTTCGTGCTTTTTAAACAGCACACCAAAATGATAAAAGGGCAAAAGAAAGAACAGTTTTCCGAAAGTATATTGAAAACCGCTAAGTGTCTCAGAATGATTGTCGCAGTAAAATACCGTTGCGAAATTCAAGCTGATCAGTAAAATCAGAAGAAGTCGATCTCGAAAAACTGGAATTTTCCTTAAACTCAGGAATAGACCAGCATAAACTGCTTGAACAAGAAAAAGTGATAAAACAAACCAGGCAGCGCGATTGAATGCAAATTGATCTCCCAAGGTCCACGGTTTAATTAGATAGTTGTAAAGCGTCAGCGATTCACCATATTTCACAATCTGGAAATGCCTCAAAACGGTTATAACCAAACCATATATAAGATTCCATCCATAGTATGGAACTAGCAATCTTTTTGCTTTGTAGAGAATGAAATTTCTATACCCCCCCCCGCAAAATTAAAGAAATATCCAGAAATAAATACAAATAGCTGCATGTAAAAAGAGGAATACCAAAACCAATCATCAAACAGACCGATGGCACTTTTGTTATGGCTAAGTACCACCATCAAAATTGCTACCGCTTGCAAAAATGAAAATTCTGCATTTCTTTCAGCTTTTTGATTCGACAGAATTTTTTCTGCTTGTTGACGAATAATGTTTTTTATCAGGTCCAAAGTAGCACCTCGTTTCTTGTAGACACGTCCAATTTCGTGTTAGGGTGCGTAGCGAAATAACCGATTAAATGATCGTGATTCAAAGGGTATCTGATGATGTATTGATACACCGAATCATTAAATATAGCATTCTATCTACCACTGTGGAGAGAAGAAACATTAATTCAGGCCAACTTGTTTTGAAAGGGCAGACTAATTTCTTTTTCTTAGGAACTGAGATTTAGCGATACCGAGTGCTTCTCGGATATAAGGGTTTTTCATGAGGATCAGAAGAACAACATAGCAGACAGCAGATAAGGCTACAGCAAGAGCAAGATACAGAATATAGTTCAGATGAGAAGCTTTAAGGAGCAAGACGATCGGGACGATAGGCAGCGCAGCAATCCAGTATTGAGCATATGTCTTAAAAATGTCCCGCATTCGGAAATAATGGTTTGCATTTAGAAAACAGACGATCGCCACGATCGTCTCCGCAAAAACGGTTGCGATAGCTGCGCCGTTTTCAGCATATAGGGGAATTAGGACGCAGTTGCTGATGAAATTGGTGATAGCTCCGACTCCTGTAGAAATTAGGATCAATTTTTCAAATCCCATAGGGATAAAGATTTGTTGGTTTGTCAAAACGCTGAAAGGAATCAAAAGAACGATCGGCGTGAGAAGCCGCATGGTAAAACCAGCTGCTAAAAACGCACTGCCGCTGAATAGTAAAATGATCTCATCACTAAGGAGAAAAAGGCCAACGGCCGCAGGAACGGAAAGCAGAAACACAAAATTATATGCCTTCGTGCTGAGCGCCATTATTTTTTCAATCTCCTGGTGGGAGGCATAGTAAGAAAGGCGCGGAATCAGAACTACGCCTACAGAGATGATCAGTGTGTTTATCAGCCGTTCCACCTTGATCGCTGCTGTGTATAGACCGACCGCGGTATCTCCTTTTAGGAAACCCAGCATCGTGCTATCCAATACAGTATAGAGTTCGATCGATACCGTCATCGCAAATAGCCAAAGTAGCGGCTTTAGGTGCTTCTTAATGTTGTACTGAGCTTGTTGGCGCCAATGGACATACTTTCGGGCATTAAAGAAGTTTAGAATGTATGAGCCAGAAGAAGCTAAGAGCGTGATCACCGCATAAGGGATGACATCCTCTTCGTCTCGCACAAAAAGGAACATAGCGATGAGCGCAACAATCTGGAATAGAGCTGACCGGACAGCGATATACCGGTAGTCTTCCATCGCCTGGTACAGCCACTCCATACCTATACCCTGCAGTACGATGCCAATACTACAGATCAGGAGAAGTGTTTCATATCTTTGCAGAGTGGGAATACACAGCATTCCAACCGCCAACAGCAAATAGGCAAATACAGTCGAGAAACTGTTTATGATCAGCATTTCTATGCAAAAACGACTCAGTTCCTCATTGTTGTCCCTGCGCTTTGCCGCTTCTCTGGTCCCGTAATAGTTCATGCCCAGCATGGCGATCATAACAAAATAGGAAACAAAAGACTTTGAAAAGCTGACCTGTCCCACCCCATCGACGCCTAAAACGCGGGCAGCATAGGTGAAACTGATGATCGGGAAAAGAATGCTGTTGATGGTCTTGATAAGATTGAATATGAAATTGTAAAAGAGCGAAGTCGTTTTCGGCATGAATGATATTGATCCTTCCCCTTTACGAAGGGCAACATTCAGAATGTCGGTGGGAATAATGTATTCCAGGACATTTAGATTTTATCGGCTTCATAATTCGGCGTATTATATGGAATTTTTATTGTATGTTTCCACTGGACGAACGAACAGCAATCGCTAGCCTTCTTCGGTGTTGTGGTGATCATGGAAATATAGTACCCTAACACCAGCAGAATATAGAAGACGCCATCAGTCCGGTAGTTTTCCATGATCATCATGATAAGAAAGACCCACAGCATAGATGAGATTAAAATTGCATAGGGATGCCGACGACAACGGTATAGTTTGTACATGCAAAGGGCTACGATCCAGATAAATATCGCCACAGCAACCAACCCGCCAATACTTGCGATATTTAATATGTAGTTGTGTGATCCCCAGTAATATCGTGACAGCTCGGGCTTAAACCAGAACCCGTTTTCGTGGTAATTCGTACCATGACCGATGAAAAGGGATTGCCGAATGTACGCCATTTCAGCATCCCAAATGAAGGTACGATTTGTTAAACTGACACTTTTATGGAAAACGCCTGTGATGATGGGCTCCAAAAGGGTCTGCATCCGCAGCAAGACAATGCCCACATAAATAACGATGTAGGAAATCGACAACGAGGCACCGTTGACAAGCCGCCCCAATCTCGCTGGACGGATAAAAAACATCAATGCAGTGAAAAGTGTAAAGAATGCCCAGCCAAGAAGCGAGGTCGCAGATCGCGTCAAAGCAAATTGCACGGTTACCAGTACGTACATCGCCAAGGCAAGGAATCGGCTTTTTTTGGTACGTTTTTCCAAATAGAGCAAAAATCCGAAAAATGCCGCCGGGAGTAGTATTACCGGGAACCAGTTGTCAGGAGAGATAAACCAGCCGGGAATGGTGTACGGGGCCTGTGTATACAGACCTTGTGGGAATAGGAGATACGTTATGAAATTGATCACGGTCTCAAGCCCGAGCAAAACAAACAGGCTTTTGACCAGTATCCGCCAGTCGCGTTGGACCAGAAGATCGCTGAGCATGCACAACGCGACGAGCGGCCCGCTTTTCTTGATCCATTCGATTAGGGAACCAGCCATGATCAGCGTAGACATCATCTGCCATCCGACAAAGAAGATGATCAGCAGCATTATGGGAGAGATTTTTCGATTACATATTACATGGTAAAGGTAGAGAAAGCCAATTATCAGTGCGGCCAGCATCTTAAATACCAGAAAAAGACGGTCAGTCACTGCAAAGTAATCAAAGCACTGGGGCTGTAGAAGGGGGAAAAGCAACAGCATATCAAAGGCTGGTCGGTCTAGAAGTTTATAAACATTTCCGCGTTTCATGGGTGTTTACCCCCTTTTGTGTCTTGTTATCCATCGATTGACCAGATAAAACATCCAGAGGATCAGCGGATGATTTTTCCTGGCGAAGGGCAGAACACACCGCAGTTTTGTTGTTAGATAGACCGGGTTGATGTGCTGAAACGCTGAATGGTAGGGTTCATCGTTCAGAACCTGCTTGACCGTACCTAGCTTTTGCTGAAAGGTCTGCGGATTGTTTTTGTTGAAAAAGTACCGATCGTTGCAACGGAAGAAAAGCCAAATGATATTGGACATGCGTGATTGATTAAATGATGGGTCTGGACGGTACTTTTGCTGAAACGTATAAAGTTGGTTTGCAATATCTGTGTCGATAGCCACACGATCAGGATTGTACTTATGAACGATAGAGGAGGCAACGTAGCGGTAATGATAAAACGGGATGGGCATATATCCTACTTTTTTTGCGTGGGCATAGGCATATAGATTGAATAGTGAGTCTTCGTGTGCACGGAGCGTGGGAATGAATCTCACGTCATCGTATGCTAGAAGGCGAGAATGATATAGGCGAGCCCACGGAAAACTTGTAGAGCAGGGATAATTCTCGTCGGGAAAATGATTGCAGATGACGACCTCCGTCATTCGATCAAGGCGCTTTTTGTCTTCGGTAACAAAACTCTCAGGTAAAAATTTCTGCACGACCGTCCTGTTACCAAGTTCACAAAAATGATCGACCATCAGAATGTCCAAGTCGTTTTCTTTGGCACATGCGTACATCTTTTCGCACATATCTGGCTCGCACCAGTCGTCGGAATCCACAAAGGCAAAATATTCGCTGTTCACAAGGGAAATCCCATCGTTACGGGCAGCGGAAAGTCCTTGGTTCTGCTTATGGACTACGGTGATGCGGTTGTCGCGAATGGCGTACTCATCGCAGATCACACCGCAATTATCGGGGGAACCATCATCCACCAAAATGATCTGAAGATCCTTTAATGTTTGGTTTACAATACTGTCAAGGCATTTGGCAAGGTAAGCTTCCACTTTATAAATCGGCACGATCAGGCTCACCTTTGGCATAAAAATCATCCTTTATCTGATTCGTTTGTCAATATAGCAATCGTTTTTTTAATTCCATCTCGCAATTCGGTCTGTGGATGCCAGCCCAATCGCTTGATTTTAGAAATATCTAGAATTGCTTTTGTTGCTTTGGAATATCCTTTTGCCTCGTTTTTTTCTGGCAGTCCAAAAAGAATATTTGTTCCAGCACATTCCGCAACAGTTACTGCCAGTTCTTTCAAAGGCAGATAGGGGGCAGCGCCGGAAATATTATATGCCTGACCGCATTCACCTTTTAGGAGAACGGAGAGGATTCCCGATACAGCATCTGCCATATAGCAATATGAGAAGACTTGTGTACCATTACTCTTTAAAACAATATCTTTATGTTTGACCGCACTTTGTATAAATTGTGCCAAGGCTTTATTGTCAGAATTCTGCATCGTAGGACCATAGCAACGACAAAGACGCGAGATAACAGCGGACAAATGATATTTTTCGATATAAGCTTGGCAGAGAGATTCTGATACACGTTTTGCTTCGCAGTAACCTGCGCGCAAAGTGTTACAGTCAAGATAGCCGGAGTAGTTCTCTGAAAAAGCTTCGGTATCTCCACGGTTTTCGCCATATATTTCCACAGAAGAAAGCAGTTCAAAGCGTGCGTCAGGACAGTGATTTACCATATATTCCAACAGATGATATGTCCCAAACACATTCGATGTGATAGTGCCAACTGGATCTTCAGTATACGCGCGTGGGGAAGCGTTGCTGGCACCGTGAATTATATAGTCAAACGAAGTGTCTAAAGGCAGCGGTAGGTTTATATCATGGCAAATGAAATGAAAATTAGGGTCATTCCAATAGTCTGCAAAGCGCTTTTGTGCAGTTGCTTCATTTCGCCCAAATGCATATATTTCAGTCTCACTGTTGTATTGGAGGTTTCGACACATAATCACATCGACAAAACAGGTCCCGATTAGCCCAGTGGCTCCTGAAAACAATATACGCTTCCCTTTCAATTGATCCCAAGGCAAATCAAACAAGCAGATATTATTGATATCGTCTTGATAAGCTGCGCTCGAAAACCGCATAGAATCCCTCCACCCTTACTTAAACCAGTTGGTATTTCCCCCACTTAGAAGGGCTTTAAATATCTCGATATCGTCAACTGTTGTTATTTTAACGTTCTTTTCAGATCCAGCAGCAAAGAAAACAGTTTCCCCCAACTCAATCATCAGCGTGCACGAAGCAACTGAATTGACGATTCCTTTTTGATGAGCCGTTTCATGCGCCCATAGCAATTTTCCAAGTCGGAAGGATTGAGGTGTTTGGGTGCGCATTAACCGATCACGGTCATAACTAGAATTGGAAGTACTCCGATTAGTGGTTTCAAGCATAGCCTCGTTGCAAGGAATAGCAGTGATTGCTGAACCGTATAATTTGCATTTGGAGATATTTCAGAAATGATTTCGGATGAAACCATGGGCCGGATTGCATCATGAACTAATATAATATCATCGTTATTGAACCGTTCGGAAAGAGCCAATACACCATTACGGATAGATTCCTGGCCATTGCTTCCTCCCGGCACAATCATTTGCAGTTTGCTAATATTGAACTGTTTTGCATAGGCTCGTAATATTTCTTCCCAGCCTTTGAGGCATACCACAGCAATCGAGTCTACATCGGGGTGATCCTGAAATGCTTTTAATGTATAAATAATAACAGGCCGATCAAAAACATTGATAAATTGTTTAGGAATATCCTGATGAGTGCGTTGACCACTGCCGCCGGCAATAATTAATGCGATATTCATTAGAAAAACCTCCAAGAAACTTTAGTTGCGCAATAATCCGTACAATGATGCAAGGGCTAACAGAGTATTTATTACAAAATAGCAAAGCATACAAATATGACAAAAACCTGTCAAAATAGCAATAAGGAACAGTATGCCCGCGGCACCGTTAATGGATGTTAGATTAAAGACCAGTGTCTTTACGAAGTTGAATTCGCCACGCTGCTTTAGGCCCCTTACAGCATCCTCGTCGAATAAGATCTGTTTTTTCTGCATGACGAGGCGAGGGAAGATCATCGCCAGTCCGGCGAACGCTCCCATGATGATGTATGCATACGAAGGAATAATACTGTTGAGGAAAAGTGAAGAACCATCGGTTTTGTATGCCATGAGCCCCATAATGAAGAAGTGCACAAACATGGCAAGATACCCGACGGTCGCATCCCAAAGGCTGCCATAAGGGGAGCAGGTGTCAGTATAGCGAGCGATATTCCCATCGACGCCATCGAGAAGGTTCCAGAGAAAAAGTCCAAGCCAGGCCATCACAAACCAAAATGTACCGTTACCGAAAACGGCAGCAAAGAGTGCGAATAAAACAGGAAAGAGAGAAAATTTCGTCACGGTTGTAGCTGAAATATGCCACGCTAGACATGGCAACGTCATGATATCGGAAAGAGGACGAAAACAGTAATGGCCAATCCAATCCTTTTTTGCGTTTACCTCTTTTTCGGGTGGCATGGATTTTACTCGTAGTTCTCTCCGTGTGATCATTTACTCTTCCTCTCTTTCGTTCGTTGTTTCAGAACCAGAACAGAATGCAGAACGTTGGAGATGCATGCAAAATCAGGATGTATTTATAAAAACATACCGCAACATTCCTAACGTCTAATTTCGTAGCGGTCTATATCCATGAACTTGGAATTCTTCGTATAGTTCACCGCATATCATCGCCTTTATGCTTTGCTGCATGCGTCGAGCGCTGCTCTGATGACCTGATCCATATCATAATATTTATACTCGCCGAGCCTTCCACCAAATAGGATGTTCGGTTCGCTTTCCGCAAGTGCTTTGTACTTTGCATAAAGTTTTCCGTTCTTCTCGTCATTCACAGGGTAATATGGCTCATCGCCTGGCTTCCACTCCGCTGAATACTCACGAGATATCACTGTCTTTGGAAGGTCGTTGCCGTTTCCATCCTTGCCAAACTCAAACCATTTATGCTCGATGATTCGCGTGTAAGGAGTCTCCCGGTCAGTGTAATTCACTATAGCGTTGCCCTGGAAACTGGCCTTATTAAGCACTTCGGTCTCAAATCGAACGGATCTATATTCTAGATAACCGAGTTTGTATCCGAAATAGGCGTCGATCGGTCCAGTATAGACGACCTTTTCTGCAAGGCCGTCCAACTCTGCTTTGTGCTCCAGATAATCGCAGTTCAAACGGACTTCAATACCGGAGAGCATATTTTCGACGAGCTTCGTATATCCGCCGACCGGAATTCCCTGATACAGCGCATTGAAGTAGTTGTTATCATAGGTGAATCGAACCGGCAACCGCTTGATAATGAATGAAGGCAAATCCTTGCAGTCTCGTCCCCACTGCTTTTCCGTATAGCCCTTAACGAGTTTTTTGTAGATGTCGGTGCCGACGAGGGAGATTGCCTGTTCTTCCAGATTTTTCGGTTCCGAAATGCCAAAGGCTTTTCGCTGTTCCGCTATTTTCATCTGTGCCTCTTCAGGTGTCGTCACACCCCACATTTTGTTGAAGGTGTACATGCTGAAAGGCAGGGAATACAACTCGCCCTTATAGTTGGCGATCGTGCCCAAGGTAAAGCGGTTGAACGTAGTAAACCGATTCACATAGTCCCATACCTGTTTGTCGTTGGTATGGAACACGTGAGGACCGTACTGGTGGACATGGATGCCTGCTACATCAT
The DNA here is from genome assembly GCA_947625765.1 of uncultured Clostridia bacterium. Classification (GTDB taxonomy): domain Bacteria; phylum Bacillota; class Clostridia; order Christensenellales; family UBA1750; genus CALWRM01. The sequence continues at coordinate 6,578 of CANQPP010000006.1, read as the reverse complement.
TTGTGTATACGTTCCCAGCAATGTGCGGGCGCTTATCGATCACCAGACACTTCTTTCCCGTTGCCGTCATCTGGTCGGCAAAGACAGCGCCGTATAATCCGGTGCCAACAATTAGGAAATCATATCGTTTCAACATGCATGGATCCTTCCTTGTCGGTTCCTCCGCTTACTAAAAAACTTCCTACGTGTTATCCCTTATTCTACCTGTCGACCGAACTGAATACATTTAATCTTGACGTCGTCAGTATCCGAACCTAATGGTTTATTCATTGTGTTTTGCTGTAGATCTATTGCGCAGATACTCTTTTTCAACACATTTCATCTTCATTCGGTAGACAAGCGGCTGAATAGTTCCACGTGCTAGAGAGGCCACATCGCAAACCATGAAACGGGGCATGATTTTCAAGGCAATTGATTCAAGACGTCCTAATATTCCGCGCGTATCAACATCTAAAGGGCGATCCTTCCAGGGAGACATATTTTTGTAACGTAGAAATTCCTGCAAATAAGGATGTCGGTTTCCCTTGATCCACGGACGCAATCCATCTAAAAAACAGGTCGTAAAATGTACAATAGCCGGATTTTGTTTTGCTTGCTCAAATTCTTCTGAACTGTAAAAGGTGCAAGCTTGGTGAATCTTTTTAGCTTCAGTATACGAAGTATAAAAATAAAACGAAGCCACGTTATACCGAAATGGCAGTATTTCTATCTCTTCTTGCGGTACCACTCCGTTTAGAACGTCCTGATCAAGATAGGCAAGGCTATCACCATACCGAATAATGTAGTCTACGAATTTCTTCTCATAAGCACCCTGCCGCACTTCATCCAGGTTGAAATAGACAATTCCACCATTTATATAGTTATCTTTTGCATCTTGTCCAACATTCTCTTTTGCATAAGTGGGCCAGCATTCCAATGCCCCAGCGCAAACTTTCCCAGACAGATCTATGCCCCCAACAGGCTCCAAGGAATCTACAACGATCGTATCACAATCGATGTTCAACACTGTATGTACGCTCGACGGCAAAGCGCTTGCCATAAAAAGTCGGCCAAACGTGCTGATGTTCCAGCGCCGCGTGTCTAACTCCCGTCCGGTCAATTCTTTCATATCCGGCATCGGAACAAAAGATATATCTCTATTATAAGAAGTAACAACTTGAGTTAATCTATCCCTGTTCTCCTTGGATATATTGTTGTCCATCACATAAATGTGGATATTCTCGATATGTCTATTGTTCTCTAAAAGAGAGAGAATTGAGATACCCGCCAAAAAAGCATAGCTATCACTGCTTGAATATAATATATCCATCTTCATCCTCCACATTGCCCATGGTCATGGTCTGCTTCCATGATCCATTCCGCGGTCTTCTGAATGCCCTCTTCAAAAGGCATTCGAGGGATAAAACCCGTGTCATTTTGCAATTTCCCTATGTCAAAAACCTTTTTAGGCAGACAAACGACATTTGATGTGATTTGTCCGAAACCCAGCGGGACTTCTGTATTTCCCTTCAAACGATTAGCAACCTGTCCAACAACTTTCAAAAACTCTTTCAGTGGTTTGGCGTCTCCAGAACCGATCACATAATTTGCTCCGTCGACTCCCTTTTCCGCAATCAAATACATCGCATAGGCCACATCGCTAACATGAACAAAATCGTAGATTTGCTCCCCATCGGACAGTGCGGGTACTTCTCCCTTGTAAATTTTTCTTATTACTGTGTTTATCAATCTGGGAGAATGTTCTTCCTCTCCGTATGTATTGATGAGCGGCCAGAAGAAACGCATTCCATAGCTTCCCGCTTTGGCCTTACCCATCATGTGGGCGGCCAATTTGGCCGATTTATACATATACCCAGGGTTGGAAATCGGTTTCTCAGCGTTCAGCTCCTCCAGCGCCTCCGCTTCATGAAGGCTCCCCGCACCAACGAACGTGCGCACCCCCATTACGTGGGCGGCATCTATCAACGCAAGGCTTGCCCAAACATTCTCAAGCTGGATCTCCGCGTTTTTTGCATCCTCGTTTGAAACGCCCTGCCACGCCATATGGAATATCGCATCAATATCGCGCTCTGGGATCCTTTCAGGCAGATCGGCCATATGCGCTAAATCGCAAGCTATGACATGAACTGGCATCCCCTGGATACTCGACAAATTCCGCGAACACTCACGGACAACAGCATATACTTCTACATCCTGCTTTATTAGCTCTCGAACCATAAAACGTCCAATAAACCCTGTGGCGCCGGTGACGATTGCCTTTCTCATTTTTCCTCCACTTTCATATGCGCTGCTTATGAATGCTTTCAGCGTACTGCTGGAACGTAGGCCAATGTCTGTCCTTTTCTGTGGCGATGATGTCTGTAATTCCGTATTCACCCAGCGGCCAGGGTATTTTCAGCTCCGGGCTGTCCCAACGGATGCCGCCGCAGGCCTGCGGGATATACCGTCCTGAACACTGATAAGAAAAAATGGTCCGATCGGTAAGGGCGATGAAACCGTGTGCAAAGCCTTCTGGGATAAACAGCGACTTATCGCTTTCCCCTGTCAGAAGTTCCGTGTGATATTTGCCAAAGGTTTCGGAATCAGGCCGCAAATCAAGCGCAACATCGAATAGAGTCCCAGAAATCACATGAATCAGCTTGGCTTGGGATTCCTCCGTCTGATAGTGCAAACCACGCAACGCACCTTTGACAGAGTAAATATCGCTGCACTCTGTGAATTGGCATGATATCTCATTTTGTGCAAACACTTCTTTTTCAAAGGTCTTCTTGTATAGCCCCCTGTCATCCTCAAAAACATGCGATTGAATATAATAAAGACCTTTGATTTCAGATTCACTTATTTGAAATGGCATCGGTTACCTCTTAATCGTCATGCGTTTATTTCTCAGCTTTCAGAAACTCTTCGATTTGCGCATCCATGCACTTGCGAACGTCATTTCCATACAACCAGCATTTGCTCCATTCCACGGTTTTTTCAATGGCATTCTCCACAGTCCATTTTGGCTGCCAGCTGAAAACCGATTTCAGTTTCGAGCAATCTAGTTTTAGATAATTTGCTTCGTGTGGGGCATTCTTTTCCAACTGGCTGATCCACACAGTACCTTCGCCCCATGATTTGCAGAACAAGCTAACCAAATCACCGGTAGCCAAACAATCGCTTTCATTCGGGCCAACGTTATAAGAGCCTGCAAAACCCTTCTCTTCGGTTTGCCGTGCCGCGATCATCATGTAGGCATACAGCGGTTCCAGCACGTGTTGATACGGACGGATCGAATACGGGTTGCGCACCATGATCGTCTCATGCTTTGCCGTAGCCCGCACACAGTCTGGAATGATCCGATCATGTGCAAAATCGCCGCCGCCAATTACATTTCCCGCTCGTGCTGTAGATATGGCTACGTGACCATCGGTAAAAAAACTGCGTTGATAACTATGCGTAACAAGTTCCGAACAGGATTTAGAATTGGAATATGGATCATATCCGTCCAGCTCTTCTGATTCCCGGTATCCCCATACCCACTCATTGTTCTTATATACCTTATCGGTCGTCACGTTCAGGAAAGATCGAACTGTTCCAGACTTACGAACGCACTCCAGTATATTAACTGTGCCCATCACGTTAGTTTCGTAGGTATATCTGGGATCTTTATAACTATCCCGCACAATCGGTTGTGCCGCTAGATGGAATACGATTTCGGGTTGCGCATGATTAAAAGCTTCCCATAACATCTCGTAATTGCGCACATCCCCAATAACGGAAGTAATTCTCTCTTCTATTTTGGCAATCTCAAAAAGTGCTGGTGCAGTCGGCGGCTTCAATGCATATCCCGTCACGATTGCACCGGCGTTTGCCAAGATCTCGCACAACCACGATCCTTTAAACCCCGTGTGGCCAGTGATGAAGACACGTTTTCCTTTATAAAAGTTTAAATCAAATGTCATTAGTCATTCCACACTTTCCAAGGTGCATGTCCCGAAGCCCAAAGCTGCTCCAATTTCTGTTTTTCGCGTGCCGTATCCATGCACTGCCAAAATCCGTGATGCGTGTATGCCATCAGTTGACCATCTTCGACCATCTTTTTCATCGGTCCTTGTTCAAAAATATCCTCATCCCCCCGGATAAAGTCAAATATCTGAGGTTCAAAAACCATAAATCCTATATTAATCAAATCTCCATCAAGATCAGATTTCTCGCGAAAGGCGCTTACCAAGCCGCTTCCATTTATTTCGAGCACGCCCTTATTTTGCCCAAAATTGTATACAGAGACCGTTCCGATCTTGCCTTGGCTTTGATGGTATCGAACTAGCTCATCAATATGGATATCGCCAACGCCATCTCCATATGTAAGCATAAATGTCTCATTTCCAATATAATCCTGAATTCTCTTGACTCTACCACCAGTTTGTGTATTTAGTCCCGTGTCTACGATCGTTACTCGCCATGGTTCCGTATGTTTGTTGTGGATGATCATCTCGTTTCCACTCGTAAAATCAAAGGTGATATCTGAAGTATGCAAAAAATAATCTGCAAACCATTCCTTAATGAGATGCTGCTTATATCCTGCACATATCACAAAATCGTGATATCCATATGCGGAATAGATTTTCATAATATGCCAAAGGATCGGCATCTCTCCTATTTCGATCATCGGCTTTGGCTTGATTTGCGACTCTTCAGAAAGTCTCGTGCCAAACCCTCCGGCTAAAATAACAACTTTCATGCAGCCTCTCTCCGTCATCTAAAAACTATTTTTGATATTTCCCCGTCCATCATACTTTTACTTCAGTATATTTTCTTACTATGCCACTGCCAGGCATGCCGAACGATGGTCTCAATGTTCGCATACTTGGGTTCCCAACCCAGCACTTTCCTTGCCTTCTCGCTGGAACCCACCAGCGTCACCGGGTCTCCCGGCCTACGGTCGGCCAGGGTTACCGTGAAGTCTTTTCCAGTCACTTTCCGGACCGCTTCGATCACTTCCAGCACGCTCGTGCCGCGCTCGTTCCCCAGATTGAAGAACTCTGTATCCCCGCCCTTTTGCAGGTACTTCAGCGCCAGCACATGCGCGCTCGCCAAGTCTTCCACATGAATGTAATCCCGGATGCAGCTTCCGTCCCGCGTCGGGTAGTCCGTGCCAAACACCTTCACATCAGACCGTTTCCCCGCCGCTGCGTCCAATACCAGCGGGATCAGGTGCGTCTCCGGGGCGTGATCTTCCCCGATCTCCCCCTCCGGGTCGGCGCCCGCCGCGTTGAAGTACCTCAATGCGACCGCCTTTAGACCATAGGCTTTGCTGTAATCCCGAAAGATTCGCTCCACCATCAGCTTGGTCGCGCCATACGGGTTGATCGGCCGCTGCGGCATGTCCTCCGTGATCGGCACTCTCTCCGGCTCCCCGTAGGTGGCGCAGGTGGAAGAGAAGATGATCTTGTTGCAGTCATGCTTGCGCATAGCTCGCAGCAGGTTCAGCGTGCAGGCCACGTTGTTGAAGTAATACTTCTCCGGGTCTAGGACCGACTCGCCCACATAGGCGTACGCCGCAAAGTGCATCACCGCCTCGATGGGGTACTTCTCAAAGACTGCTTCGATCTCTTCCGGGTTCTTCAGGTCGCCCGTCACGAACGTGCCCCACTTCACCGCTTCCCGATGGCCGTAGACCAGGTTGTCGAACACGACCGTCTCATATCCCATGCGGCTGAGCATCTTGTTTACGTGGGAGCCGATGTACCCCGCGCCTCCGCAGACCAGTATCGCCATAGCTGTTCCAACCTCTCTGTTGTTTGCTCTTGCTCTTCTTCCGCTACTCTTGCTTTAATCTTCTTCCGCCTGCCGGTGGTAGAGGGAGACGGTCCTTAGGTATTCCTCGGGGATTCCCAAATCGTACCGCTTTCCGTCCGTGCGGTAGGCCATCATCCCATCCGTCTGGCAGATCTCCTGCAGAACGCTCGTCAGTCCGTACTCGCCCTTCTCACTCCGCTTCTCTTCCGCGATGTCACGGCCCAGCAGCTCAAACACCTTCGGCGTCAGCACATACTGCCCGAACACGCAGTAGTACCGTTCCGCCCCACGCTTGTCCTTCACGCCCAGGTGCAGCTTCGCGTAGTCCATAGTAGGCTTTTCCACCATGTCGGATACCTGCATCAGCCGATCTTCCTCATCCTGGAAGCGTCCCGTGAGGATGCCGTAGTGCATCACATGGTCCAGCTCCACCTCATCCAGAGACACCGTCAACTGGCCGCTCTTCTCGAACGCGTCGATCAGCTGCGCCGCGCAGTTCTTTCCGTTGTCAGAAGAATAGATGTGGTCCCCCAGCAGCATCAGCACCGGCTCCTCTCCGGCGAAATCCTTCGCCTGATACACCGCGTGCCCGAAGCCTAGCTGCTCCTTCTGCTCGATGTAGGTGATCTTGCTCCCCAGCCGCTGGATCGTCACGTTGATCTCCCGCAGGGCCTTGGGCAGCTTCCGATAATACTCGATGGTCAGGTCACGCTTGAACAACTTGTCGAACTCTTCCTTATCTTCCGGGCTGATGATCAGCCCGATTTCCTCGATCCCCGCCTGCTCCAGCTCCTGCA
>CANQPP010000005.1 GCA_947625765.1 uncultured Clostridia bacterium | reverse complement strand
GGGCGCAACGCCCAAGGACGGCCCCTCGGCGGGCGTCACCATCGTCTCCGCCGTGGCCTCGGCCTTAAGCGGCCGCCCCGCCCGGCAGGATCTGGCCATGACCGGCGAGATCACGCTGCGCGGCAGGGTGCTGCCCATCGGCGGCCTCAAGGAAAAGACCCTGGCCGCCTACCGGCAGGGCATCCGCACGGTGCTGTTCCCGGCGGACAACTTGGCGGACCTGACCGAGATCCCCGAGAACGTGCGCGCGGACATGCAGATGGTGATGGTCCGCTCCATCGACGACGTGCTGGGCCGCGTGCTGGTCAAGAACAACGGAGGGGACAAGCCGACAACATGATGCGCATCAAGAAGGCGAGCTTCGTCACGTCCCTGACGGGCAACCAGAACTTCCCGGGCCGGGGGCTGGACCAGATCGCGGTGGCGGGGAAGTCCAACGTGGGCAAGAGCTCGCTCATCAACCGGCTCTGCAACAACCAGAAGCTGGCGCGCACCTCCTCGGAGCCGGGCAAGACGCGCCTGATCAACGTGTTTCTCATCAACGACAGCTTCCACCTGATCGACCTGCCGGGCTACGGCTACGCCAAGGTGTCCCACGCCATGCAGGAGGACTGGGGCCGCATGATGAACGACTTTCTGGAGGGCTCCGGCCAGCTGCGCCACATCTTCCATCTGGTGGACATACGCCACGAGCCCGGCGCGCAGGACGTGCAGATGGCGCAGTGGATCAAGACGGCTGAGCTGGACTACACGGTGGTGGCCACCAAGGCGGACAAGCTCTCCCGCGCCCAGCGGCAGCGGGCCGTGCAGCTCATCTGCCGCACGCTGGCCGTGCAGCCCTGGGAGGTGCTGTCCTTCTCGTCCGTGACCGGCGAGGGAAAGGAGCAGCTGCTGGAGCGCATCCAGAAGGCTTTGGGGCTGGAGGACGAGGAAACGAGCGGCGGAAGGCCGTGAATGGATACGCGAAACACAAAGAGTTAAAGGAAAAGGGGGATGCCGAATGCTGGTGGAAGCGGGCTTTGGACGCTATGTGCAGGCGCCCGGTGCGGTCCAGAGGCTGACCGACGATCTGCGCGGACTTGAAAGCCTGTTCGTGATGGGCGGCAGCCGCGCGCTGGAGAAGGCCATGCCCCAGCTGCGGGTGCCGGGCCTGGGACATCTGACGCGGCAGACGCTCACCCAGCAGGCGCCCTGCTGGAAGGAATGCGAACCCCTGGCGAGGAAGGCGAAGGAGTCCGGCGCGCAGGCCATATTAGGCGTGGGCGGCGGCGCTGCGCTGGACATCGCCAAGGCGGCCGCGGAGCAGAGCGGGCTGCCCCTGTTCCTGCTGCCCACCGTGGCCTCCACCTGTTCGGCGGCCACGCGCTTCATCGCCCTGTACGACGAGCAGGGAAGGCGCACCGGCAGCGCCAGCCTGTCCCGGCCCATCCACGGGGTGTATGTGGACGAGACGCTGCTGGCCGACGCGCCCCGGCGGATGCTGGCCGCGGGCATCGCGGACTCCCTGGCCAAGCTGTCCGAGACGGCGTCGGCCAAGCTCTACCGCAACAACCCCTCCACGCCCCTGTGGGAGACGGCGGTCTCCCATGCGGAGCACATCGCCCTGCAGCAGTTCTCCTTCGCCCAGGCCGCGCTGGACGGCGAGGAGCAGGCCCTCTCGCGCGTGCTGTTTGCCAACATCTACCTGACCGCCCAGATGACACAGCTGGGTTCCGACCGACGCATCGGGGAGCTGGCCCACTGCTTCTCCAACGCGCTCACGCGCCTGCAGGGGCAGGAAGGCGTCGGCGAGCTGACACAGCTGCACGGCGAGCTCGTGGGCCTGGGCGTACTGATGGAGATGCACCTGACCGGCGAGATTGCGGGCATCGGGGAAAAGCAGGTGCGCATCTTCCTGCGCGACACGCTGCGCTGCCCGGTGAGCCTGCGCGACCTGGACCTGTCGCTGGACGCGCGCGCCCTCAAGGCCCTGGCCCAGGACATCGCCCACCACAGCGGCGTGGCCGAAAACTGGATCGAGCGCGGCCTGCAGGCCATCGCGTGAGAAACGCCACATATAGTAGACACACAGCCTCCCGTCCTTTGATGATGGGAGGCTTTTCCTGATGGGAAGGAAAAAACCGCGCTCCCGGCGCTTCTGAAACCGTTGCTATTCCCCGAGATCCTGCTATAATGAAAGAAAAATGACGGGCGATGGTGAAAAGGGCCGTGCAGATCGTTGGCAGGATCGACATTGAAAAATACAGGTGCATAACGCCGGACATCGCAACGGACGAGGTGGTCATCACCGACGAGAGGATAGCGCACATAAGAGAAGGGCATCCGGGCGATTACGAGATGGTCAGGCCCTTTTTTCAAGAAGCGATCTCCGACCCGGATTACATTTTGGAAGATAAAAAGGAAAACACAGGCATAATCCTCAAATTGATAGAAAGAAATGAGTTGCGCTTTCAAATGATCCTTCGCCTCCATACCATAAACGAGGCAAAGGGGTACAAAAACTCCATCCTGTCCGCATGGCGTATTGGGGAGGATCGTTGGAAGAACTATATAAGCAACAAAAAGATAATTTACAAAAAGGAATAAGACTGCTATAATACTGGTAGGATAGATAGGTGCTTTGAGGTGGTAAATTTCGTTGCGACCACACGCCGATGGTACTGACAGGGGAGACCCGAGAGATGCGGGAGAGGCGACGCCCGCCAAAGCACCGAACTACGTGGAGAGGGCCGCAGAAATGCGGCTCTCTTTTCGGAATCAAGGAAGTGCATAGGCCGGACATGGTCATATTGGAAAATGTGGATCACATTCACAGAACGCCTATGACCATACTTCCAACCGGGGCGTTGATGGAGATCAACTGCGACGTTCCAAAAATAGAGATACTCGAATCGGGAGTATCCTGATGCTCGCCCACGGCGTTCAAGCGTAAAAACTTGGACGCTTTTCCATATACAAAAAACGGCCTCCCATCCGCAATAGATGGGAGGCCGTTGAGGTTCGAGGGGTTTATTCCAGCGCGGCGCGGGCTTCCTTGAGCATATCGGGGATCTTGATGTGCTGGGGGCAGTTGCTCATGCACTTGCCGCAGCGCACGCAGGCGGCGGGGTCGTTACCCTCCTGCACCATGCGCTGGTAGTCCTTGTTGCCCTTCTCCAGGCCGCCGTACAGGGATGCGTTGTTCCAGATGGAGAAGGTGCGGGGGATGTTGACGTTCTTGGGGCAGGGCATGCAGTATTCGCAGCCGGTGCAGTCCACCAGGATGCGGCTCTTGTAGGCGGCGCGCACCTGGGCGATCAGGGCCTTCTCGCTCTGGGTCATGCAGCCGGGCTCCACGGTGTCGAAGATGCGCAGGTTGTCGCGCACCTGCTCCATGTCGTTGACGCCGGAGAGCACGGTGCCCACTTCCTTGTGGTCGCATAGCCAGCGGAACGCCCACTCCACGGCGCTGCGCTTGACGGGATAGCTGTCATACAGGGCCTGGACGTTCTCGGGCGCGTTGGCCAGCTTGCCGCCCAGCAGGCCTTCCATGATGACGACGGGGATGCCCTTGGAGCCGGCGTACTCCACGCCCTTGGTGCCGGCCTGGTTCTCCACGTCCATGAAGTTGTACTGCACCTGGCACATATCCCAGTCGTACTCGTCGATGATCTTCTTGAAGGCGTCGAAGCTGTCGTGGAAGGAGAAGCAGGCGTACTTGATGACACCCTTCTTCTTGAGCTCGGTCAGGAACTCGCGGGCGCCGAAGGCCTTCATCTTTTCCCAGCGCTCGGCGTTCAGGGCGTGCAGCAGGTAGAAGTCCAGGTGGTCCGTCTGCAGGCGGCCCAGCTGGGTGTCCAGCAGCTTCTGCATGTCGGCGCTCTCGTTGACCATCCAGCAGGGCAGCTTGGTGGCCAGGTTGACCTTCTCGCGGTAGCCGTCCTTCAAGGCCTTGCCCACGACCACTTCGCTCTGGCCGCCCAGGTAGCCGTAGGCGGTGTCCACGTAGTTCACGCCGTTGTCGATGGCGGTGCGGATCATGGCGATGGCGCGCTCCTCGTCGACCACGCGCTCACCGTTCTTTTCGATCATGGGAAAGCGCATGCAGCCCACGCCGAAGGCGGAGACTTGAATGCCCAGCTTTCCAAAGGTACGCATCTTCATTGGTATGACCTCCCTAGCGTTTTTTGGTTTCCATACAAAGAAAAGTATACCATAGAGTTTGCAAAGGCGCAAGGTGCGGGACAAGGCGTCTTAGTTTAAATTCCCGTTGACCGTTCCGCATGGCGTTTTCCCGCAAAAAAGCGGGCGGAGAAGGCAAAAAACGGGGGAAACGCGTTCCGTTCCAAAGAGGAAAAGGAGAGGGGAGGGGACGCAAAATCCCTTGCTAGTTCGTAAACTTTCGGTTATACTAAGGAATGGCAAGAACCACCAAATCAATTAGGAGGGATCGACCGATATGGCGCTGTTGCATGTTGACTTTTTCTCCGACGTTTTGGGCATGTGCACCTCGATGGACGTGATCCTGCCCGAAAAGACCCACGGGCAGATCGGCATGGAAGGCCGCGCGTCCGACGGGAAGTGCCCCACACTGTACCTGCTGCACGGCATGAGCGACGACCACACCATCTGGCAGAGGCGCACCTCCATCGAGCGCTACGTCGCCGACTTAGGGGTGGCCGTGGTGATGCCCACCACCCATCTGGGCTGGTACACGGACATGTACTTAGGCTTTGACTACTGGACGTTCATCTCCCAGGAGCTGCCCGCGATCTGCCGCAGCTTCTTCCCACAGATGAGCAGCCGCCGGGAGGATACCTTCGCCGCGGGCCTGTCCATGGGCGGCTACGGCGCGCTCAAGTGCGGCCTGCTGGCCCCGGAGACCTTCTCCTGTTGCGCGTCCCTGTCCGGCGGGCTGGACGCGGTGAGCACCTGCAAGAACAATGCGAATGCCGACAACACCCTCTGGTACGATATTTTCGGCCCCGCGGACAAGGTGCAGGGCAGCGACAACGACCTCTTCGCCGTGGCCGAGCGCCTGGCCGCCTCGGACAAGCCCAAGCCCCGCGTGTACATGTGGTGCGGCACCGAGGACTTCCTCTACCAGCAGAACACCGCCATGCGCGACCACTTAAAGAAGCTGGGCTTCGACCTCACCTACGAGGAGAGCCCCGGCGACCACCAGTGGAAGTACTGGGACGAGAAGATCCAGACGGTCCTTTCCTGGCTGCCCCTGCAAAAATAACGGAACGGGAGGTATCTTGCAATGGCACTTATCCACATTGGCTTTTTTTCCGACGTACTCGGCATGGCCGTCAACTGCGACGTGATCCTGCCCCAGAGCGCCACCAAGCAGATCGGCATGGCCGCCGCCTCCCGCCAGGGCAGGCACCCGACCCTGTGGCTGCTGCACGGCGCCTCCGACGACCACACCATCTGGCAGAGGCGCACCTCCATCGAGCGCTACGCCGCGCCCCTGGGCCTGGCCGTGGTGATGCCCGCCGCGCACCTTTCCTCCTACGCCAACATGGCGCACGGCGGCCGCTTCTATGACTACATCGCCAAGGAACTGCCCGAGAAAATGCGTACGTTTTTCCCGCTGTCCGACAAGCGCGAGGACAACTACATCGCCGGCCTGTCCATGGGCGGCGCGGGCTGCATGAAGATCGGCCTGGCCAACCCGGAGAACTACGCCGCCATCGGCTGCCTGAGCGCCGGCGCCATCAACCGCCACCGCGCGCCCGCCTCCAGCAACCCCGCCTGGGAGCGGCGCCGCCTGATGACCATGGGCGACCGCGACCCCGCCGGGACCGAGGAGGACCCGATGTTCAACGCGAACAAGATTTTGGAACAGGGCCTGCCCATCCCGCGCATCTACCACGCCGTGGGCAGCTCGGACTTCGTGCTGGAGTCCGCCCACGAGACCCGCGACTTCTTCCAGGCCATCCCCGGCAACCCCTTCGACTACACCTACGAGGAGGACCCCGGCGCGCACACCTGGGACTTCTGGGACGACCACATCCAGCACTTCCTGAAGTTCATCGGCCTAAAGCCCGTGGAAGGCATCCGCAACTAAAACAAGGCAGCAAAAGATCCCCGTCCGGCGAAAACACGAGCCGGGCGGGGATGCTTTTTTGTGGAGAGGGGAAAAACTGGTTAATCCATTATGGAGACCTCGATGGAACTGGCCTCCGTGCAGAACACTTCCCATTGTGAAGTTTCTTCTGGGGCAAGTCCCTCCGCGCCGACCGCGTAAGTCCAAGTCGTATCCTTGACATTTCCAGAGGAGTCGAGCAAAGCCACCTTGACCCGTATAAACTTTACCGTGGAATCAGAATGGTTCGTGATGGAGCCGCTCACATAAGGATACTTTCCGCCGTGGTAAAGCGCTTTGATCGTCAAGCCATTTTGAGTAATGCTCGCGCTCTTGCCACCGTAAATGTCGCCGGCGGCATCCTCGTTCATTTTTATCCTTGTGACCGTTCGCTCAAATTCCATGTCGTTCTTCGTGGGACGAGAATCTGAAAACATGCTGGAAAGCCTGATCTTAAATGGGGTCCCGTCATATTCAGGCGACCAAAAACAATCTGCTGCGGCGCCCCAATCCGGCTGCTCGTCCAACAGCCACGCACTCTCGGAATCAAAAGCTTCTTCCAAGTTGTGGTGGAGCTGCTGGATGACCTCGGGAGTTATGCCGGTTTCCGTATCAAATTCAAAAACGATATTGGAAAGCGTCCCGTCCCAGTCAAACTGGAATATTGCCTGTCCGCTGTATCCGTAAAAGCTGAAGACCTGATCCAGTTCCACCTGATATGACATGTAGGCATTATGGATATCGTGAACTTCGAGCGAGCTGTTCAGGCTCAGCCGCTCGTTCACATACTTCTCGACTTCCTTTACCGTGGCATCCGGGACGGTAAGCAAGCCGACAGGGAGATCGCCGAAATAAGTACACTCAAAAGTGTCCCAATCGGTTTTGTATTCACTTGCCGTATTCGATACGGATGCGGTCTCGGTGGGCGCTTCAACATCTGGTCCTGACCCGCTTTCATCCTGCGGAGCTTCGGTCTCGACCTGCGGGGCCTCGGTTTCTTCCTGACAAGAAGGCGCGGCGGGCTTTATCGCACACGCCGAAAGCAACATCAAGATGACTGTTATTAATGTAATGATTCCACATTTTTTCATGCCGCGCACCTCTCCTAGGCCGATATCGTTCTTCTTATCGACGCCGACCTGTTCATTTTCTATGATTTAAGAAGTTGAAAGGGATGATTTGCCGTTCCCGCGCCCGCGGCGCGGCACCGAAACGGGGTGGCAGCGCAACAAAGCCGTCGTGAGCGCGCTTGCAAGCGAACAGGCGACTTGCTCGGGCCCCGGTTCGGGGAGGAGGAGCGACTCGAGCGATACGCAGTTTTCAGGCGGCCCCAAAAGGGACCGCCTGGAAACGGAGCGAGCGAGGTCCGCTCTAACGTGGTGAGAACAGGCTTCCTTAGATGAACCAAGGTTCGCCTGGCTCTCCTGTGGTGGAGGCGAGGGGAGTCGAACCCCTGTCCGAAAGGGCCTTAGATCGGCTTTCTCCGAGCGCAGCCGCTGGTTTCAAATTCCCCGGCGTCCGTCTCCCGGCGGCAGGATACGGGGCTGGGTAGCTTCATAAGTACGGCCCGCCGCAAAGCTTAGGCGGGTTCGGTCCCTGTATTTCTTGCGCCGGTGACCCAGGCTACAGGTGGCCTGGGGCCGACGTCGCGGGGTTTAGGCCGCGATAGCTACGTTATTGTTGTCAGTTGTTTTTTGTCCCGCTTGATACGCGGTCGCGGGTCCGCGGCTCGCTTGCCGGTCCTCGGCGCCCCCCGTCGAAACCAGTACGCCCCCATGGGCCGGGAACTCTGTATCCCGGGAGGAATTTCAGTATAGCACGTTGGAGGCCGCCTGCGCAAGGGTCATTTCTTGCCTTCCTCGCTGAACACGTTGCCCTGCAGCTTCTTGATCGTCCGCTCCACGGCGTCCTTGGAGTTGCCCCAGGGCTTGGCCTGGTTGCGGTAGTCGAACTTCAGGGTGAACCACTCCAGCTCCTCTTCCATGCGCTTTAGGTTCTTCTGCTGCAACTCCATCAGGTCGTGGACGAACTGCAGCCGCGTTTCCCCGTGCAGGTGCGCCTTCGCGCCGCGCAGCAACAGGGGATAGTGCCGCATGCACACGCCGCGGGAGGCCAGGAACGCCTTCTTGAACTCCGGGTCCTTGCGGTACATGTACAGGACGGTCTCCACGTAGCGGTCCATGGTCTTGTCGATGCGGCCGCAGATATAGCAGGAGCCGCTGCGCTCCTCCATGTGGGAGATGGCTGCGTCCAGCCTGCGGAAGAAGGGGTCGGACTTGGAGATGCCGGCCGCGCCCTTTGCCAGCGCGTTCTTCTTCTGCTCGCTCTGCAGCTCCTTTTCCAGCGCCTCGGTCTGCTTACCCAGGCTCTCCATGTAGTCCTTCAGGTGGGTGTGCAGCGTCAGCGCGAAGCCCAGGCGGTTCTCGCGGCCGTAGAGCATGCGCAGGTGCTGGGCGCAGAAGCCCGCCTGGTTGGTCATGATGCGGGTGTCCGGCTCCATGAGCGCGCCGCCCAGCGCGGTATCCAGGAACTGGCTCTCGCAGCGCTCTTCCATGGCGCATAAGGGGCACTCGCTGTCCTCGTGGTAGGCTTCCCAGATGGGGATGGTGTCCAGGTGCTGCTGCGGCATGGCGCTTTACTCCTTCCTTATCTTTAGCGTTTTCTCTTTCCTTTAAGTATTTGCCAAACGCCCCGTTTTGTCAAGGCGAATTTTGCCCGCCCGTCATAACGGATGGACAAGCGCGCATAAGGATGAGCAATGCCAAGGGAAAGGGGAGAAAATCGGGATGAACAAGCGGAGGAGAAGGCGGCGCGCCCACCGCAGCCGGGCACGGAGGAGCGGCGCGCTGCGTATCTTGACGGGCCTGCTGGCCGCGGGCTACCTGGGACTGGCGGTGTTCGTGGGCGTGGCGATCTCCAAGCGCTGGCTGCTGCCGCTGGCGCAGAGCGGTCTGGAAAGCCAGGCGGAGGCGGAAACGGACACAGAAACGGAAACTGACGACCGGCGGCTGGTGGAGGCCCTCAACCAGGAGGAAGCACAAGCGCAGGAGCGGACGGTGACGCCGCCCGGCCTTGCCGCCTTCGCGGTGGGCGCGGGGCCCTATGAGGACTTAGAGAAGGCCAACGAGAGCGCCTTGCTCCTGCAGGGCCGAGGCGGCGCGGGGTACATCTTCCGGCAGGATGAGGACGAGGGATATCTGGTGCTGCTGAGCGTCTACGACGGGGAGGAGGCCGCCCGGACGGTGGCGGCCCGCCTGGCCGAGGCGGGCAGGCTCCAGACGCAGGTGGTGGACTTAAGCGCCGAAGGGGCGGCCCTTACCATCGCCTGCGGGGAGGAGCGCGCCCGGGCCATCGAGGAAAGTTACACGGAATTTACAAACGCGCTGGCGGAGCTGGACAAGACCTGGCGCGCGCTGGACCGGGGAGAAATGCAGGCAGCGGACGCGGCGGCGAAGGCCTCGGCGCTGGAACAGGGCCTGGAAAGGGCCCGGACGGCGGCCTTCGACGGCGCGCTGATCGAGGGAGAGGCGCAGGCGCTCTCCGGCTGGGAGGATTGTTTGACGAATTGCGCCGGATATTTACAAACAATTTCTTTTTCGGAACAATCTGCTATGGCAATTTCCGCAAAAATAAAGTATACTCATATTGCGTGTATCGCGCAGTACCGAAATTACGCAAAGGGGCTGCTCGCTTAGACGGGCCGCCCCTTTTCCCAAAGGGAGAAGGAGGGTATACCCATGAAAGTGGAGCAGATCATTGCAACCTTAGGCGCGGAGATCATCTGCGGCGAGGACATGCTGCAGGACGACATCCGCGCGGCCTGCGGTTCGGACCTGATGAGCGACGTGCTGGCCTTCGTGGAAGGGCACACGGTGCTGCTCACCGGCATGACCAACCCCCACGTGGTCCGCACCTGCGATATGGTGGACATCCGCTGCATCGTCTTCGTGCGCGGCAAGAAGCCCACCGACGAGATCGTGGAAATGGCGCGCGAGGCCGGCATGTGCATCCTCTGCTCGCCCCATACGCTGTATACCTCCTGCGGCCTGCTGTACCAGGCGGGTCTGCGCGGCCACGAGAAGAGGTGCTGACATGCCGCAGAACATCCGAACGGTCTACCCTGTGCAGAAGGGCGACTTCACCTCTGCGGGCGAGGTATCCGGCAGCATCAAGCGCACGCTGCGCATGCTGGGCGTGGACAGCGGCCTCACCCGGCGCATCTCCGTGGCCGCCTACGAGGTGGAGCTGAACCTGATCATCCACTCCTTGGGCGGCGAGATCTGCTTCTCCGTGGACGAGGGCGGCATCACACTGGACGTCAGCGACGTCGGCCCCGGCATCGCGGACATCGACCTTGCCATGCGCGAGGGCTATTCCACCGCGCCGGAAGAGGTGCGCATGATGGGCTTTGGCGCCGGCATGGGCCTGCCCAACATGAAGCGCAACGCGGACGAGTTCTCTATCGAATCCACCGTGGGCGTGGGGACCAAGATCCACATGCGCTTCCACTTAAAGTGAGCCGCCCGGCCCGCATTTCACGAGAAAAGGCGAGGTTTTAAGCTATGCCGACATACAATCATTCCGTGAAGCTGGATAAGGCCAAGTGCAAGGGCTGCACGACCTGCCTGCGCCACTGTCCCACGGAGGCCATCCGCGTCTACGACGGCTGCGCGCACATCATCGCGGAAAGGTGCATCGACTGCGGCATGTGCATCAAGGTGTGCCCATACCACGCCAAGGTGGCCGTGACCGATCCCTTGAAGATCATCGAGGACTATAAGTACAAGATCGCCCTGCCCGCCCCCACGCTTTACGGCCAGTTCAAGACCGCGTCCACCGTGGACAAGCTGCTGGAGGCCCTGCTGGTGCTGGGCTTTGACGACGTGTTCGAGGTCGCGCGCGGGGCCGAGATGGTGACGCCCTACATCGCCCAGCGTGTGCGCGACCGCAAGCTGCACAACGGCGTGCCGCTGATCTCCTCCGCCTGCCCGGCCATCCTGCGGCTTTTGCAGGTGCGCTTCCCGGAGCTGCTGCCCAACGTGGTGGACGTGATCTCCCCCATGGAGGCGGCGGCCATCGTGGCCCGCAAGCGCATGATGGAGCGCACCGGCTGCGCCGCGGAGGAGGTGGGCGTGTTCTTCATCACGCCCTGCCCGGCGAAGATGACGGCGGTCCGCTCGCCCCTGTTTTCGCCCGAATCGCCCGTGAGCGGCGTTATCTCCATTTTGGACCTGTACGGCCAGATCAACGCCATACTTTCCAGCCCCAGGCGCGACCAGAAGCTGTCCGAGGCGGGGAACATGGGCGTGGGCTGGGCGCGCAGCGGCGGCGAGATGCTGGCCGTGGGCGTGGAGAACTCCCTGAACGTGGACGGCATCGAGAACGTGATCCAGGTGCTGGAGGCCATCGAGAACGGCCAGCTCTCCGACCTGGAGTTCTTCGAGGGCCTGGCCTGCACCGGCGGCTGCCTGGGCGGGCCGCTCACCGTGGAGAACACCTATGTGGCCAAGAACCGCCTGCGCAAGCTGATCGAGAAGCTGCCCAAGAGCCGCATGACCATGGAGGACGTGCAGGAGCTGACCGACTCGGAGGCCCACACCACCCGCCAGCTGGAGGCCAAGCCCGTCATGAAGCTGGACGACGACATCTCCGTGGCCCTGCAGAAGATGCAGCGCATCGAGGAGATCACAGAGGGCCTGCCCGGGCTGGACTGCGGCTCCTGCGGTTCGCCCTCCTGCCGCGCCCTGGCCGAGGACATCGCCTTCGGCTACGCGGTGGAGCTGGACTGCATCTACATACTCAAGCAGCAGATCAAGAAGCTGGCCCAGAACATGGTCGACATGGCCGACACCACCAGAGGCTGAACGGAAACGGGCTTGCGCAAAGGGCGCGCCCTGCGCTATACTATATGAATGAAACCAGATAAAGGGAGGTCCTTATCAATGAGCGACCAGCTTATGGAGATCGCCGAGAGGCTGCGCGAGCTGCGCCAGATCTGCGATTTCAGCCTGGAGGAGATGGCCGGCGCCGTCGGCGTCCCCGTGGAGGAATATGCCAAGTACGAGAGCGGCCAGAAGGACCTGCCCATCAGCGTGGTGCTGGAGGTGGCCCAAAAGTGCAAGGTGGAGCCCAGCATACTGCTCACCGGCGAGGAGCCCAAGCTGCACGAGTTCTGCGTCACCCGCGCGGGCCGCGGCAAGGGCATCGAGCGCAACAAGGGCTACGATTACCAGTCCCTGGCGTTCAACTTCGGCGCAAAAAAGGTGGACCCCTTCTACGTGACCGCCGGCCCCGTGCCCACCGGAACGCCCCTGGTGCTCAACGCCCACGTGGGGCAGGAGTTCGACTACGTGCTCAAGGGCAGCCTGCGGATGCAGGTCAACGGCAAGGAGATCACGCTGAACGAGGGCGACTCCATCTACTTTAACTCCGAGTTCCCGCACGGCATGCAGGCCGTGGGCGCGGAGGAGGCCGTGTTCCTGGCCGTGGTCATCTAAACGGAAAAACCTAAAGCTCCATTTCAGCCGTCCCGACGCTGAGCAGCGCCGGGGCGGTTTTTCTATTTCATAAGAAAGGGTCCCATGGCTCCATGCGCCTGCTCCGCGCGGGACTGCTTTGTCTATATTGGAAAGGGGAGACGGGCGGCGCGCGCTCGTCCTCTGGGGGCGGGAAGGGCCGCCGCACTTGTTTCCAGATCAAAACAAATGTAGCCAAAGATGTCATTTCTCTGTTTCAAAGTTGTTTATTTCGCTTTTTACAGGGCTTTTTGGCAGTTGCTGGCGTTGATTTTACCGTCATGATATTGTAATATGTCAAATGAGATCGAGAGCTTTCCCGGATGCGGCGGCCCCCACAGCAGGGGAGAAGGCCGCGGGCATCCCTTCGGTTTTCAATACGGCAACGGAGGTATGAAGGTTATGAAGGGCAAACGGATATGGGCGGCGATCCTGGCTGTGGCGCTGATCGTTACGGCGCTGGTCGTTCCGCAGGGCAGCGCTTACGCGGCCGAGAACGGCATGGTGCGCGTGTATCTGGCCTCCCTGAATTACTACGGATCCATCACGAGCCTGACGTTCACCACCAACGGCAGCTACGCCATCGAGTCCCGGCCCGAGATCATCTTATCTTCCCGCGGCAGCTACACGGTGCAGCTGCTGGGCAATACCCTGTATCTTTCCGGCGACGGCCTGGCCTCGTCCGTGGACATGGGCACCTCCTTCACCCTCAAGCAGTACACCGACTCAGAGGGCAAGCTGGGCGCCATCAGCTTCTACAACCCCCGCTATGGCAACCGCAGCTACCGGGGCGACATGAAGTTCGACATCAAGGACGGCGGCCTGCGCCTGATCAACCGCGTCTATCTGGAGGATTACCTCTACGGCGTTCTGGCCGGCGAGCTTTCCAACTCCTTCCCGCTGGAGTGCTTAAAGGCCCAGGCCATCATCGCCCGCAGCTACGTCTATAACCGCATGATCTCCGGCCAGCCCAACTACGAGATCAACGATACCTCCTCCGACCAGGTCTACAAGGGCTACAACTCCGCTAACGACGTGATCATGCGCGCGGTGAACGAGACCGCGGCGTGCTGCTCAAGTACGGCAATTCCTACGTCAACGCCTACTTCGGCGCCTCCAACGGCGGCCAGATCGAGCTGCCCCGCAACGCCTGGAGCGGCTCCGGCTCCAGCCTTGGCTGCTACGTGATGAAGGACGACCCCTACGACCTGCGCAACCCCCAGTCCCGCACCGCGTCCTATTCCTTCAGCGCGGACATGACCACCAGCTGGAACGACTTGTCCAACCTCATCCAGCAGAAGCTCTACTCCCAGGTGGGTTCTTGGGTGACACCCAAGTATATCAACAGCGTCACCCTGTCCGATCCCGTGACCAACGACCCCGCGAGCGTTGGCATCAGCCGCAACTACAAGACCATGAACATGAACGTCTCCTATGACGACGGTTTCGGCATCCCCGGCAGCGCGGACATCCGCTTCGATCTGGACAGCGAGATCAAGTACCTGCTCTTCGGCAACGACAGCGACCTGCGCCTGTTCAGCCTCCAGCAGAACGGCAGCAGCTACACCCTCACGCTGGCCCGCTACGGCCACGGCGTCGGCATGAGCCAGCGCGGCGCGCAGCAGATGGCCAACGAGGGCAAGAATTACGACGAGATCATCCACTTCTACTTTAACGACGTGGTCCTGGAGACCCGCACCTTCCAGCGCGACGAGACGACCCAGAACGCCGTCAACTCCAACAAGCCCGTGATCGGCACCGGTACGGTGAACGCCTCCAGCCTGAACGTGCGCTCCAAGCCTTCCACCTCCGCCTCCCGCCTGGGCACCGTCACCCGCGGCTCCAAGGTGAGCATCACCGCCAAGCTGGACGGCTGGTACGAGATCAACTACGGCGCGGACGTGGGCTACGTTTCCGCCGAGTACATCCTGGTGGACAGCCTTGACCCCAATGCGGGCACGACCACCAATCCCAACGCACAGCAGCCCGCGAACCCCGAGACGCCCATCGGCACCGGCATCGTGACCCTCTCCGTCAGCTCCTCCACGCTGAACCTGCGCTCGGCGGCGTCCAGCGCCTCCAGCATCGTGCAGCGCCTGCCCAACGGCACCCAGCTGACCGTGTATGAAAAGACCGCGACCAACTGGTACCGCGTCAAGACCTCGGCCAACGTGGCCGGCTTCGTCAGCGCCGATTACGTGCGCTTCACCCCCGCGGCCACGACCACCGATCCCAACACGCCCGACACCACCGCGCCCGAGACGCCCGCCCAGCCCGACACGCAGGCCCCGGCGCCCACCGTCACCGGCAAGGTGAAGCTCAACAGCTCCTCCACGCTCAACGTGCGCGCCAGCAACTCCACTTCCTCGTCCGTTATCGGACGGCTGCGCAACGGCGACAGCGTGGTGATCCTGGCCGAGCTGAACGGCTGGTACAAGATCAGCTACGGCACCGGCGTGGGCTACGTCTCCATGCAGTACGTGACGGACGTGACGATCAGCGGCGGCCAGACCGGCGGCAATACGACCCAGCCCGGCACCAGCACCACCCCTGATGTCCCGAGCTCCGGCGTTCTGGGCGGCCTCACCGAGGCGGAGATCCCCGACGGCGGCGTGCGCGGCGTGGTGCAGATCGAGAGCGGCACGACGCTCACCATCTACTCCGACCTCAACAAGTCCACGACCTTGGGCTACCTGGAGAACGGCAGCGGCGTGACCGTCATCGGCGTGGTGGACGACCTCTACTACATCCGCGCGGACGCCGGGACCAAGGGCTTCGTGTACAAGAAGTACATACTGACCGCCACGGGCTCCGCGCCCGACGGCACAAAGCCCGACACCCAGACCCCGGACAGCGGCAGCAACACCGGCAGCACGGGTAACACCGGGAGCACGGGTAACACCGGGAGCACCGGCAGCACCGGAAACGAGAGCTCCGTCTTTGCCCAGGGCAAGATCCAGCTGAGCAACACCAACTCCACGCTGCGCCTTCGCAAGGAGCCCTCGACCAGTTCCGCCATCGTGGCCAACTTGCGCCACGGCACGGACATCGAGATCATCAGCTCCACCGGCGACTGGTACAAGATCATCTACCAGGACTACAAGGGCTATGTGATGAAGTCCTACGTGAAGATCAGCTCCGGCACCGTGGAGGAGGAGAAGAACACAGGCTCCACCGGCGGCACGACGAGCGGTTCGGATAACAGCGGCTCCAACACGGGCACCACTGTTTCCGGCACCACCGTCTATATCGCCCGCATCACCCTTTCCTCCGCCAGCAGCACCGTGAACGTGCGCGCAGGCGCGGGCTCCTCCTATTCCGCCATCGGCAGCTTCCCGCACGGCGAGAAGGTGTACGTCATCGCCTCCAACGGCGACTGGTACAAGGTGGTCTACGGCAGCTCCACCGGCTACGTGCTCAAGAGCTACGTCCGCTTGACCGGCGAGACCGGCGTGCTGGACGCCTCCGGCAAGGTGACCGAGGGCGCGGCCGCTCCTTCCACCAATAGCGGCAATAACAGCTCCAACAACAACACCGGCAACAACAACTCCGCTCTGGTGGGCAAGACCGCCTACATCAACCTCTCCAGCGCCTCGGCCACGCTGAACGTGCGCTCCGGCCCCGGCACGGATTACTCCATCGCCTTCGTGCTCAAGCACGGCACCAAGGTCACGATCAACAGCGACCACGGCACCTGGTACGGCATCAGCTACAACGACCGGCCCGGTTACGTGAGCGCCAAGTACGTGGCGCTGGAGTCCGGCTCGGGTTCCGGCACGGATTCTAAGCCTGCGGAGAAGAAGACCGCCAAGACCACCGCCGCGGTGAACCTGCGCGCCACCAACTCCGCCAGCGGCGAGAAGCTGGGCACCTACTCCAAGGGGACCACCGTCACCATCCTGGAGAAGGGCGACAGCTGGTCCAAGGTGCAGGTGGGCACCAAGACCGGCTACATGAAGAACACTTACCTGCAATTCGCATAAAATTTCTCCATCCTTCCTACGACCAGAGGCCCGCGCAAAATAAGCGCGGGCCTTTGGTCGTTCTGTGGGGGGATAAAGTGGAGGAGAGATGGCAGCGCAAGGCATAGGAAGGCGTCAAGACCTGCTGCACGAAGAACAGCAGCCTGCAATTCGCTTAAAATTTCTCCATCCTTCCTACGACCGAAGGCCCGCGCAAAAGAAGCGCGGGCCGTTGGTCGTTTCTGTGGGAAGGGCTTCTAAAAACCCATTCCTTGAGCGCGGGCGGGGTGCGAAGTGGAGGGGAGCGGGCGCCGATGTGTACGCTTCGCTTCTTTTTTAGATTCCATCCGCGCTTTTTTCGGCGAAAATACGCCACTTTGCGCCATCCTCCGCCACCGGGCGAAAAAACTGAAATGCGAGAATACGAAAAAACGCCTGAAATAAGGCACTTTTTGCGTATGAAAGGGGCGAAAAAGGAAGGGAAAAGGAGCCCTTCCTTTTTTGAAAAGGGGAGGAAAGGAAGCAGGAAATGGGCCTTAAGTGGAGAATAATATAGGTCAAGTGGCGCAGAGTGGTGCAAAGTGGAAGATATCCACAGCTGTGGAAAACGCTGTGGATAATCCGGGACTTAAAACCACCAGCCCGGCAGCGAAGGAAAGGAGGGGTGAAACCAGTGGCCGACAGATTCTCCGGGTACTACGAGCACACGCTGGACCCCAAGGGCCGCATCACCATCCCCTCCAAGTTCCGCGACCAGTTGGGCGTGAAGATCGCCATCATGCGCGGCAAGGACAAGTGCCTGAAGCTCTACTCCCTCTCGGAATGGAACAAGGTGTACGAGAAGTACGAGAGCGTGGACGAGGACGCCGATCCCGCGCTGTACCGCAAGATGCGCCGCCTGCTGGCCACCTCCGTGGACGACAACGAGATGGACAAGCAGGGCCGCCTGCTGGTGCCGCCGGCCCTGCGGGCCTTCGCGGGGCTGGACAAGGAGGTCGTCGTCTCCGGCGCGGGCCGCCACGTGGAGGTCTGGGACAAGGACGCCTTCTACCGCTTCATCGACGAGGACGAGGAGAGCTGAATGGAGTTCGTACACGTTCCCGTGATGCCGGAGCAGTGCCTGCGCCTCCTGAACGTGGAGGGAAGGCCGGACGGCGTTTTCGTGGATGGGACGCTGGGCGGCGGCGGACATACTTCCCTCATCCTGCAAAGGACGAGGGCCCGCGTGATCGGCATCGACCGCGACAGGGAAGCCATCGCGGCGGCGGAGGAGAGGTTAAAGGACTACGGCGAAAGATTCACCGCCGTCTGGGGCAATTACCACGACATCGCCGACATCCTCATGCGAACAAACGTTCGCAAGGTGGACGGCATCCTCCTGGACCTGGGCGTTTCCTCCCACCAGCTGGACACCCCGGAGCGCGGCTTCAGCTTCCACGCGGACGCGCCGCTGGACATGCGCATGGACCAGAGCGCGACGCTGACCGCAAAGGAAGTCGTCAATACCTACCCGGAGGAGAAGCTGGCCCGCATCCTCTTTGAATACGGCGAGGAAAAATGGGCCAGGCGCATCGCGCAGTTCATCGTCGCATCCCGTCCGCTGGAGACCACCATGGACCTGGTCCGCGTGATCGATAAAGCGGTGCCCAAGGCGGTGCGGCGGGAGGTCTCCCACCCGGCCAGGCGTAGCTTCCAGGCCATCCGCATCGAGGTCAACGGCGAGCTGGAAGGCCTGCGAGAGGCGCTGGAAAGCGCCTGCGGCTGCTTAAACGACGGCGGCCGGCTGGTGGTCATCACCTTCCATTCCCTGGAAGACCGCATCGTCAAGCAGACGTTCCAGAAGCTGCAGGATCCCTGCATCTGCCCGCCGGACGCGCCGGTGTGCGTCTGCGGAAGAAAGCCGCTGGGCCGCGTGCTCACGCGCAAGCCCGAGACGGCCGACGAGCAGGAGTTAAGTGCGAACATGCGTTCCAGGAGCGCCAAGGTGCGCGCCTTCGAGCGGAGGATCGCAGAAGAATAAAAACGCAAATATCCCTTTTGGATGAATAGAGGAAAAGGAGGTGGGCATAGAGATGTCACAGGCAAGGACGCGCCGCAGCGACCCCTTCATCGACGGGAGCCTTGCGCTGCAGATCGAGCGCGAGCGGCAGAGCCGCCGCGAAAACGGACGTTCTATGCGCGCCCCCGAGAGGCAGCGCATCGCGCCCAGCCCCCACATCGACCGCGAGTGGGAGCAGGAGCGGGAGCGCCGCGCCCGCCGCTACGCCCTGGAGCGGGAACGCCGCCTGGAGCAGGAGCGGCAGCGGCAGGCCGCCGAGCAGGCCCGCGCCCGCGAGGAGGCCGCCCGCATGGAGCGGCACCGCCAGGGCCGCCGCCGCGCCGCCGCCGTGATCTGCCTGACCGTGGTGCTGGCCGCCTTCACCTTCCTGCTGCTCTACCGCCAGGCGCAGGTGGAGACGCGCATCATCTACCAGAACTCCGTCCGCTCGGAGATCAGTTCCACCACCAAGCAACTGGAAGCGCTGCAGGTGGAGCTCAACATGCAGAGCAACATCGCGGAGGTGCAGCAGTACGCCAGGGACCAGCTGGGCATGGATTACCCGGCCACCGAGGACCTGCGCACCGTGACGCTCCCTTAAAACGGAGCGCGGCCGCTCAAGACTTGAACGCCAAAAGAGGAGGAGGTCCGCCGCCGGAACATGCGGGACCGCCGATGGGCGGGCCTTACAGCCGTTGATCCGACGCAGGAGGTAGAAACCGATGCCCAACAAGAGCCCCGCTGACATCGCTAGAAAACGCCTGGGCAGGCTGCTGATCGGAGCGGCCTGCTTATTTGCGCTTCTGGTGGTGCGCCTTTTCTACATCCAGATCATCGACGGCGAGAACCTGCAGTCCCTTGCGCTGTCCCAGTGGGCGCGCGAGTTCACCATCAGCGCCAAGCGGGGCGACATCACCGACCGCAACGGCAAGGTATTGGCCCAGTCCGCCAGCGCCGCCACCGTGGTGGCCGCGCCCATGGACGTGGTGGGCCTGATGAAGATCGACGACGAGCGGGAGACGGAGATCCGCAAGGATGCAAAGGCGCTGGCCGCCCTGCTCGAGCTGGACGAGAACACCACCTACGAGCGCTTCGTGAACACCAGCCGGGTGAATATCACCCTCAAGGAGAACGTGGCCCCGGCGCTGGCCGCGCAGGTGAGCGCCCTGAACATCCGCGGCGTTTCCGTCAAGCAGAGCGACGTGATAGCCACCGGCGAAAACGGGGAGGAGATCATCCCCAGCACCGTGAGCGTCAACCCCGTGGAGGTGGTGGGCGTTGAGGCCATCACTTCCGAGAAGGAGCTAAAGCTCCGCCAGGCGGCCCAGTCCCTGGCCGACGTGCTGGAGCTGGACGCACAGGACGTATACGACCGCATCACCGACGTAAGCCGCGCCCAGGCCGTTTTGGCCCGGCAGATCAGCCTGGAAAAGGCCGGCGAGGTGCGCGCGCTCAAGATCGGCGGCATCTCCGTCAACGAGGACGTGATGCGTGCCTACCCGATGGGCGCGTTCCTGACGCAGGTCATCGGCTTTACGGACATCTCCGGCCAGGGGCAGGAGGGCCTGGAAAAGAGCCTGGATAAGTACCTGGCCGGCACGGACGGCCGCGTGGTCTCCCAGGTGGACGGCAAGAACCACCAGATGGAGAACAGCGACGAGGAATACGTGGCCGCCCAGGACGGCTACACCGTGCGCCTGACCGTGGACCACGTGCTGCAGGCCGTGGCCGAGCGCGTCTCCGAGGCGGCGCTGACCGAGAACCAGGCCAAGGCCGTGCGCTGCATCCTCATGGACCCGGACACCGGCGAGATACTGGCCATGACCAACAAGCCGGACTTCGACCTTAACGACCCGCCCCGCGACGACCTGACCGAGCTTTCGCGCCTGATGCGCAACGGGGCCGTGACGGACGCCTACGAGCCGGGCTCTACCTTTAAGATACTGACCACGGCCCTGGCGCTGGAAAACGGCGCGGCCACGATGGATTCCACCTTCGACTGCAGCGGCTCCATACTGGTCAGCGGGGACCGCATCAAGTGCTGGCGCTCCGGCAATCCCCACGGCCACCAGACGCTGCAGGAGGCGGTCAATAACTCCTGCAACCCCGCCTTCGTGCAGCTGGCGCTGAACATGGGCGTGGATACCTTCTATCAGGGGCTGCACGCCTTCGGCATCGGCGAGGAGGTGCCCGTGGACCTGCCCGGCGCGTCCTCCGGCCAGCTCATTTCCCTGAAGTACGTGAAGGACGTGGACCTGGCCCGCATAGGCTTCGGCCAGAGCGTGTCCGTTTCGCCCCTGCAGCTGCTGACAGCGGCCTGCGCCGCCATCAACGGCGGGAACCTGATGAAGCCCTATATCGTGAAGGAAATGATGGACAGCGAGGGGCAAAGTGTTGTAACATATTCCCCAGAGATCCGGGGGAACCCCATTTCCGAGGAAACATCCGCGCTGATGCGCCAAATTTTGGAGACCGCTGTGGAGGAAGGCGGCGGCCGGAACGCCTACATCCCCGGCTACCGGGTGGGCGGCAAGACCGGCACCGCGCAGAAGTACGTCAACGGCAAGGTGTCCAGCGAGGTGCACATCTGCTCCTTCTTGGGCTTTGCGCCCATGGACGACCCGCAGGTGGCCATCCTGCTGATCGTGGATGAGCCGGGCGTGCGGCCCGATTACGGCTCCACCGTGGCCGCGCCCTACGCCAAGCAGATACTGGAGGAGAGCCTCAAATACATGGGCGTGAGCCCCAGGAACGAGGACGGGGAGGACTTAACACCTAAGACCGTCGTCGTGCCGGACTTGTCGCTCCTGTCCCTGTCCGACGCCAGCCAGGCGCTGACCGATGCGGGCTTAACTTCCATGACGGACGGCGTCGGCGACAAGATCGTGGGCCAGCTGCCCGCCGCGGGCGCGGAGGTGCCGGAGGGGTCCCTGGTGGTCATCTACACCGAGCAGGAGGACCCGGAGGCCGTGCCGACCAACTACGCGGAGGTGCCGGACCTGACCGGCATGTCCATGATCCAGGCCAACCGCCTGCTGCGCAGCCTGGGGTTGGAGATGCGCATCTCCGGCTCGGGCCTGGCCGTCTCCCAGAGCCCGGAGGCGGGCACGCGCATCGACCTGGACGATGAGAACATATCGCACACCGTGAAGGTGACGTTTGAATAACGGGCCCGCGAGCAAAGCGGGGAACAAGGGGGAGATACATCGTGCTGCTGAGCGAGATCATTCGGGAATATGAAGGCGTCAGGGAAGCGAGCGGTGAGGCCGACATCCGGGGCCTTTGCTACGATTCCCGCAAGGTGAAGGAGGGCGACCTCTACTTCTGCCTGCCGGGCCAGCGCGTGGACGGCCACGAGTTCGCCGCCCAGGCCAAGGAGAAGGGCGCCGCCGCCCTGGTGGTGGAGCGCCGCCTGGACGTGGAGCTGCCGCAGGTGCTGGTGGACGACGCCCGCTGCGCCATGAGCTACTTCGCCCAGAGCTTCTACGGCCATCCGGCCCGCTCCATGGTGATGATCGGCATCACCGGCACCAAGGGCAAGACCACCTCCAGCTACATGATCCGCTCCATCGCCAAGACCGCGGGGCACAAGGTGGGCCTGATCGGCACCGTCTGCACCATGATCGGCGAGGAGACCTACGAGGCCACGCTCACCACCCCCGAGTCCGTGGAGCTGCAGCGCCTGCTGGCCGAGATGCGGGACAAGGGCTGCACCCTGTGCGTGATGGAGGTATCCGCCCACGCGCTGGCCCAGCGCCGTCTGGCCGGGATGCACTACGACGCGGCGCTGTACACCAACCTCTCCCAGGACCATCTGGACTACTTCGGCGACATGGAGACCTACCGCAAGGCCAAGGCGGTGTTCTTCACCCCCGAATACACCAGCCGCTCCATCCTCAACATGGACGACGATACCTCCAGCTACCTGACCGACAGCGGCGTGCCCGTCTGCGGCTTCGGCGTGGCCGTGGCCACCGACGCCTGCGCCCGGGACATCGAGATCAGCGAGTCCGGCGTGTCCTACGAGCTAGACTGGAAGGGCTTGGAGGTGCAGCTGAACCTGCACCTGGCTGGGCTGTTCAACGTCTATAACTCCATGGGCGCGGCGGTGACCTGTCTGGAGCTCGGGATGAGCTTCCAGGCCGTCAAGCAGGGGCTGGAGGCCGTCACCCTGGTGCCCGGGAGGATCGAGACGCTGGACACCCACACCCCCTACAAGATCATACTGGATTACGCCCACGCTCCGGCGGCACTGGAGAGCGTGCTCAAGACCGTGCGGCAGTTCACGCCCGGCAGGCTCATCTGCGTGTTCGGCTGCGGCGGCGGCCGCGACAAGGAGAAGCGGCCCATCATGGGCGAGATCTCCGGCCGCCTGGCGGACTATTCCGTCCTGACCTCGGACAACCCCAGGGGAGAGGACCCCATGGACATCATCCGTGCCATCGAAAAGGGCATCGCCCTGTGCAACACCCCCTACGACGTGATCGAGAACCGGCGCGAGGCCATCCGCCACGCCATGCAGACGGCGGGCCCGGGCGACGTGATCGTGCTGGCCGGCAAGGGCAACGAGACCTATCAGGAGATCAAGGGCGTCAAGCACCCCTTCGACGAGCGCGTGGTGGTCTCCGAGCTGCTGGCGGAAATGGGCCTTGACTGACCGGAACGGCTACACCAAAGGGCGAACACAAAGGAGCGTGAGACTTCCCCATGCGTAGCGCGCTGCTGACGCTGATCCTGTCCTTCCTCATCATGATGGCCGCGGGGCCCGTCTTCCTTCCCGTGCTGCAAAGGCTCAAGTTCGGGCAGACGGAGCGCAGCTACGGCCCGGCGTCCCATCTCAAGAAGCAGGGCACGCTCACCATGGGCGGCCTCATCATGCTGGTGGCCTTGGTGCCCTCGGCGCTGCTGTTTTCCCCCGCGGGCGACAGGCTGCACCTGATGCTGGCCATGCTCCTGTTCGTCTTGGGCTTTACGGCCATCGGCTTTCTGGACGATTACATCAAGGTGGCGCTGCACCGCAATTTGGGCTTAAAGCCCTGGCAGAAGATCGTGCTGCAGTTCGGCCTGGCGCTGGGCCTTGCCTTCTACTGCTACCTGCATGAGGACATAGGCTCCAAGATCATCGTGCCCTTCGTGAACGTGGAATGGGACCTGGGGCTTTGGTACATCCCCTTCAGCATGTTCGTCACCATCGCGGTGGTCAACTCCGCGAACCTGACCGACGGCGTGGACGGCCTGCTTTCCTCCGTGACCACGGTGACCGCCGTGGTGCTGGCGCTGATCGCCCTGTTCATGAAGGCCTCCGGTGTCAACGAGGCCGTGGTGGACAGCGCGATGGTGCTATGCGCCGCGCTGGCAGGCGCCTGCCTGGGCTTCCTTCGCTACAACGCCCACCCCGCCCGCGTGTTCATGGGCGACGTGGGCTCCTTCCAGCTGGGCGCCGTGGTGGCCGTGGCGGCGCTGGTCCTGCGCCTGCCGCTGCTGCTGCCGCTGGTGGCGCTGCCGTACGTGCTGTCCGCCGTGTCGGACATCATACAGGCCGCCTCCTATAAGTTCCGCCACCGCCGCTACTTCCGCATGGCCCCGCTGCACCACCACTTGGAGCTGCTGGGCATGTCGGAGACGCGGATCGTGGCCATCTACACCGCGCTCACCGCGCTGGCCTGCGTCCTGGCCCTGCTGGCCCTGGGCGTGGAGTAAGGGAAACAACGCATAAAAGATACACACGAACGGACATGACTTCCAACGGAGAAAAGGCGATAGAGGGGGTTTAAGGACGGATGGAACTGAAAGAGAAGAAGATCCTGGTCGCGGGCATGGCCCGCTCCGGCGTGGCCGCTGCGGCCCTGTTGGCAGGCAGAGGCGCATGCGTCACCATCTACGACCGCAAGACGGCCGGGGAACTGGGCGACGCCCTGGAGCCCCTCAAGGGCCTTCCCGTCACCTCCTCCCTGGGACAGGAGCCGGACAGCGCCGCCTACGACCTGGTGGTCACCAGCCCCGGCATCCCCCTGACCGCGCCGGTGCTGAAAAAGGCCATGGACGCGGGCGTTCCCGTGATCGGCGAGATGGAGCTGGGCGCGGAGCTCTGCCCCTGCCCCTACGCGGCCATCACCGGCACCAACGGCAAGAGCACGACGGTGACGCTTTTGGGCGAGATCTTCAAGAACGCCGGGTACCTGAGCTACTGCGTGGGCAACATCGGCCTGCCGGTGACGCAGGTGCTGCCCTCCGTCACGGAGAAGGACAGGCTGGTGATCGAGGTCTCCTCCTTCCAGCTGGAGACCATCCGCGACTTTAAGCCCCGCGTTTCCGCCATCCTCAACATCACGGAGGACCACCTCAACCGCCACGGCGACATGGCCACATACATCGCCATGAAGGCGCGTATATTTGAGAACCAGGGGCCGGAGGAGACCGTAGTACTCAACCGCGAGGAACCCCTGACCGCCGCCCTGGCCGAAAAGGCCCGCTGCCGCGTGGCCTGGTTCTCGGACGAGAGGGCCGTGGACTTCGGCTGCTGCGTCGAGAACGGCTATGTGGTGTTCGTGCAGGACGGCGAAAAGCGCAGGATCGTCGCTGTGGACGAGATCCGCCTGCCCGGCCGCCACAACCTGCAAAACGCCATGGCCGCCGCCTGCATGGCCATGCTGATGGGCGTGCCCGCGCCGGTCATCCGGCACACGCTGCGCTGCTTTGCGGGCATCGAGCACAGAATCGAGACCGTGCGCACCGTGAATGGCGTCACCTACATCAACGACTCCAAGGGCACCAACGTGGACGCCTCCATCCAGGCCGTCCGCGCCATGGACGTGCCCAGCGTGCTCATCGCGGGCGGCTACGACAAGCACACCGACTTTACGCCCTTTGCAAAGGAGATCGCCGCATCCAAGATCCACACCGTGGTGCTCATCGGCCAGACGGCCGACCAGCTGGATGCAGCCCTGCGCGGCGTGGGCTTTGGCTCCATCCGCCGGGCGGGGGGCTTCAAGGAGGCCGTGCTGCTGGCAGGCTCTTTGGCATCGGAAGGGCAGAAGGTGCTGCTCTCGCCCGCCTGCGCCAGCTTCGATATGTTCACCGACTTCGAGGAGCGGGGCCGCGTGTTCAAGCAGATCGTCAAGGAGCTGTAAGGAAAGAACGCTAAAGAGAAACAGGAAAGCATAGACCATAAAAAGGGAGGTGGGGGCCATGGCACAGCGCCGACGCGGCGGCGGAGACCGTCCGACGGCGAACAACGTCCGCCTGCGCAGCGACCTGGGGCACACCGAGCGCCTGACCTCCGCCGGGGAGACGCGCAGCCGCAGGTACGAGAGCGACCGCGCCGCCGTCCGGGACTCCCTGCACCACACGGGCCAGCGCAGCGGCATCCGCCGGGACCGGCTGCCCAGCGAGGGCCTGCGCCGCCCCGAGGACCGCTCGCACCGAACGGAACCACGCGCCACGACGCCTACTACGCGCCGGGAACCCGTCGCCCAGGCCGTTCCCCAGCAGCCCAAGGAGAAAGTTCACCTGTTCGTGTTCGGACAGGGGCTTTCCTTTGATTACGGCGTGCTGGTCTGCACCATCGTTTTGACCGTGGTGGGCCTTTTGATGGTGCTCTCCTCGTCCAGCTACAGCGAGGGCATCAGCGGCGATTCCCTGGGCGAGTTCCGCCAGCAGGTGTTCGGCGCGGTGGTGGGCTTTGCGGGCCTGCTGGTCGTGATGAACATCGACTACCGCATACTCAAGCAGAAGTGGATCGTCATGACCGGCGTCACCGTGACCATCGGCCTGCTAGCCGCCGTGCAGCTGCTGCCCCACATCGTGGACGGGCCGCCCATCTGGAGCCCCTACGTCAACTCGGCCCACCGCTGGCTGCGCATCGGCACGCGGAGCAGCTACCTTTCCATACAGCCCTCGGAGATCGCCAAGATCACCATGGTGCTGTACCTGGCCTGGTACATGGACCTAAAGCACGACCGCATGGGCGACATCGTGCACACCATACTGCCCATGCTGCTGGTCGCGGGCTGCTACGCGGGGCTGATCGTGTTCCAGCCGAACCTCTCCACCACGGGCGCGATCCTGATGGTGGTGCTGACGATGCTGTACCTAGGCGGCTCCAAGTGGTGGGTCAACTGCTCCCTGATCGCGTTGGGCCTTGGCGCCATCACCTTCCTTCTGCTGTTCGTGTACGACGAAACGCGCCTTGTGCGCTTCATCAGTTTCCAGGACCCCTGGGCCGACCCCAAGAACACCGGCTGGCAGCTGATCCAGAGCTACTTCGCGTTAGGGAACGGCGGCTGGTTCGGCACGGGCATCGGCATGTCCCGGCAGAAGCACCTGTTCCTGCCCTATTCGTCCTCGGACTTCATCTTCGCCATCGTGGGCGAGGAGCTGGGCTTCGTGGGCGGCACGCTGATCCTGGCGGGGTTCTTCCTGCTGGTGTTCTTCGGCATCCGCGTGGCCATGAACGCCTACGACCGCTTCGGCTGCTACCTGGCCGCGGGCATCACCGCGATGCTGGGCATACAGGTCATCATCAACATACTCGTGGTCACGGGCTGGATGCCAACGACGGGCCTGCCGCTGCCCTTCTTTACGGCGGGCGGCACCACGCTCATGATCTTCCTAAGCTCCATGGGCCTGCTGCTCTCCGTCTCCCGCAGGCAGAACCCGCTGGTGAAAAAGCCGAAGAACGTAAGGCGCAGGGCCGCAAAGGCGGCGCAGCGGTAACATTTTTTCTCGCCCTCCCATAGGATACAGCGGAAAGCGGCCACAAAAAGGCGGCCGCCGTTCCAACGGGAAGGGGATGAAAAAAGAAAAATGGAAGCCTTCCGCATCGTCGGCGGCAGGCCCGTCACGGGCGAATGCCGCGTGAGCGGGGCCAAGAACGCCGTGCTGCCGCTGCTGGCCGCCGGGCTGCTCTGCGGCGGGGAAGTTCGCCTGGAACACTGCCCGCGCCTGATGGACATAAAGAACATGCTCCTGATCCTCAAGGCCCTGGGCTGCCGGGCGGAGCAGGAAGGGGACAGCATCCTGCTGGATGCCCGAAACGCCGACAAGCACGTGATGCCGCGGGAGCTGTCCAAGCAGATGCGCTCCTCCATCTTCATGCTGGGGCCGGTGCTGGCGCGCTTCGGCGAGGCCGAGTTTACATATCCGGGCGGCTGTGAGATCGGTTTGCGTCCCATCGACCTGCACCTTTCCGCCCTGCGGGCCATGGGCGCGCAGGTGAGGGAGGAGCAGGGGCGCATCCTGTGCAGCGGCAGCTTAAAGGGAGCGCAGATACACCTCGATTACCCGTCCGTGGGCGCG
This sequence comes from uncultured Clostridia bacterium, assembly GCA_947625765.1. Classification (GTDB taxonomy): domain Bacteria; phylum Bacillota; class Clostridia; order Christensenellales; family UBA1750; genus CALWRM01. The sequence continues at coordinate 48,619 of CANQPP010000005.1, read as the reverse complement.
ACGGAGACCATCCTCATGGCGGCCGTGACCGCCAAGGGAGACACGGTCCTTCACAACGCCGCCCGCGAGCCGGAGATCCGCGACCTGGCCAGGTTCCTCAACCGCTGCGGGGCCGACGTGCGCGGCGCGGGGGAAGGGGCCATCTACGTGCGCGGCGGCGCGTCTCTGCACGGCTGTTCCTACACGCCCCTGACCGACCGCATCGTGGCCGGGACGCTGCTGCTGGCCGCGCCCATGACCGGCGGCGACGTGTTCGTGCGCGGCGCCAGGGCGGAGGACATGCAGGCGGTGCTGCACAAGCTGGAGCAGACCGGCTGCAGGCTGAGCGTGGAAAAAGAGGGCGTGCGCGTAAGGGCCGCGGGCAGGCCGAAGGCCGTCCGCCGGGTGGAGACCAACCCGCACCCCAGCTTCCCCACGGACATGCAGGCGCAGATGATGGCCCTGCTCGCCGTGGCGGAGGGAACGTCTCTGGTGCTGGAGAACGTGTTCGAGAACCGCTTCGCCCACGCGGGGGAGCTGAACCGCATGGGCGCGGACATTGAAATTTCGGGCCGCATCGCCATCGTGCGCGGCGTCAGGCGCCTCTTTGGCCAGCGGGTGGCTTCCCGCGACCTGCGGGGCGGCGCGGCGCTGGTGCTGGCGGGTCTGGCCGCCGAGAGCGAGACGCTGGTGGACCACATCGGCTACATCGACAGAGGATACGAGCGCCTGGAGGAGATGCTCTCCCAAATGGGAGCGGACATCCGAAGGGTGGAAACGGAGGAATAAAACCACATGCGCAGCGGAAGGATCGCGCTCATCGTGTTTTTGCTGCTGGTGCTGGTGACCATCAGCGTGGTCATGGGCCTGCAGCTTTTCCGCGTGCGCGAGGTCGTGGTGGAAGGATGCGACCAGCGGGACCCGCTGGCCGTGGCGGAGCTTGCGGGCGTGGACTACGAGGAGTCCATCTTTAAGCTGCGCTTCCGCGAGATCCGCCAGAGGATCGACGCCAGCCCCTACTTCGAGGTGGAGCAGATCGGCCTGCTGCTGCCGGACAGGCTCCGCATCCAGGTGCACGAGCGCGCCGAGCGGGCCGTGATCGAGTTCGCGGGCTCCTTCGTGGTGCTGGACGAGGAAGGCTTCATCGTCGAGCGGCGGGACGTGCTGGGCGATACCACCGTGCCCGTGGTGACGGGCATGCTGGTGACCAACTACTCCGTGGGCGAGCAGATCGAGTCCGAGGACCCCAAGCAGTTGAGCGCCCTGCAGATCATACTGGCGGAGCTCATCGAACAGGACGCCTCGCATTTGATCTCCGAGATCAACGTCTCGGAGGTCTCCGACTTGTCCATGGTCACCACAAATGGCATCCGCGTTAAGCTGGGCAACTTCGAGGACATGGACGAGAAGATCCGCTGGCTGCGCGCCACGCTCCCGGTGCTGCTCTCCGAGGGGCACGAGGGCGGGACGCTCAACCTCTCCACGGGCAAGAACGCCAGCTTCCTGGCCGAGGCGCAGCCCATCGAACTGCCGGAAAATACGGGCGAGCCGGAGACCACCGAGCCCCCGGACGACGAAGAGACGCCGGAGGATGGCGGCACGGACGAGCCCGCGACGACGGACGAGCCGGACGAGCCTGCGCCCGAGACCACGCCCGAGCCCGAGGGAGAGGAGCCCTAAAAACCAGAGAGAGACAAGACCACGCCCTCCTTCCCTTCGGGGCCGGGAGGGCGTTATTTTGCGGATCGCTGGCCGTAAAGGGCGCCAAAACCCGAACAAAAAGCAAATCATGCATAAATTGAAACAATTTCACATGCCGGAATTTTGCGGTTAGGGCTTTTCAAGCCGAAAATCATGCGGTATAATGGTAAAATAGAATGGGTGAAGTATGTAAGGCAGATCGCCATTGCATGAAGACAAGTTACCGGGAGGCGAAAGAATGAAGAGTACGGCGGCCGCCATTGAATTTGGAACGAGCAAGATCGTAACGCTCGTGGGAGAGGGCACCGGTGTGAACCCGGCGCAGCTCCTGGGCTTCGGCGTCGTTCCCTACGACGGATATTCCGACGGGCACTGGAACGAGCCCGACGAGGAAGTGGACGACGCGATCCTGCGCTGCATCCGCGAGGCGGAGCTTTCCTCCGGCCGGGAGATCAAGGAGATCTACGTCGGCGTTCCCTGTGAGTTTATCAAGATAGAGCAAAACGAGGTGACGCTCAACCTGGAGAACGAGCGCCGCATCACCGCCGAAGACGTGGACGAGCTGATGAACCGCGCGCTGGATTATACCTCCAAAAACGGCTGGGTGGTCATCCACCGCAGCCCCGCCTGGTTCCGCGTGGACGAGAGGCGCACCATGGAGCCCGTCGGCATGCGCGGCTCCACCATGCGCTGCATGGCCTCCTTCGTGGTGGCCGATCCCGTGTTCCTGGAGGATATGCAGGCCCGCTTCGAGGCCCAGTCCATCCACATCAACGGTTACCTTTCCCCGTCCCTGGGACAAGCCCTCATGCTCATCCCGCCGGAGGAGAGGGATAAGGTGGCCGTGCTCATCGACATGGGCTACCTCTCCACCGAGATCATGTTCGTGGAGGGCGACGCGCTCATCTACCAGCGCGTGCTGCCCGTGGGCGGCGGCCACATCACCGCGGACATCGCCTACGGCCTGCAGCTGACCATGGACATGGCCGAGGAGCTCAAGCGCAAGTACAGCTTCGGCAGCGGCTCGCCGGAGATCAGCGTCACCGACCCGCAGGGCAAGGAGGTCGTGATCCTGCGCGAGCAGGCCGCGGCCGTGATCGAGCCCAGGGCCTCGGAGATCGCCGAGATGATCCAGAACACCATCGAGGGCGCAGGCATCCGCTTGAACCCCCGCTCCACCTTCTACCTCTCCGGCGGCGGCATGGTGCTCATGCGCGGCGGCCGCGAGTTCCTTTCCGCCGTGGTGGAAAGGCCGGTCAAGGCGCCGCAGCCCGTGGCCGTCAAGCTCAACTCGCCCATCTACTCTTCTTCCCTGGGACTGCTGGAGCTTGTGTACGAGTCCGTGACGCAGATGGAGGCCGGCCCCGCCGACAACGGCGGCAAGAAGTCCAAGCTGGGGCAGATGGTCAAGAACTTCTTCACCAAGTAGTCGTTGCGGGGCGGCCCGCGGCGGCCCCGTTGGACAAAAGTCGTTTCGATCTTTTTCATTCGGTTCAATCGGCAAACTAATGCGACGAGGGGGATTCAAGTGTTGGAATTTGAGATGGAACAGGTATTGGGCGCGCAGATCAAGGTCATCGGCTGCGGCGGCGCAGGCAACAACGCGGTCAACCGCATGGTGGAATACGGCCTTCGCGGCGTGGATTTCGTGGCCGTGAACACCGACAAGCAGGCCCTGGCACAGTCCAAGGCCGAGCAGAAGATCCAGATCGGCGAGAAGCTCACCAAGGGCCTGGGCGCCGGCGCGCAGCCTTCCGTGGGCCGCAACGCCGCCGAGGAGAGCCGCGAGGAGATCTCCAAGATGATCAAGGGCAGCGACCTGGTGTTCATCACCGCCGGCATGGGCGGCGGCACCGGGACCGGCGCGGCGCCCGTCGTGGCGCAGATCGCGCGGGACTTAGGCGTGCTGACCATCGGCGTCGTGACCAAGCCCTTCCTCTTTGAGGGCCGCCAGCGCATGCTCAACGCCGAAAAGGGCATCATGGAGCTTAAGGCCCAGGTGGATACCCTGGTGGTCATCCCCAACGACAGGCTTCTGCAGATCGTGGGCAAGAACACCTCCCTGCCCGACGCCTTCCGCATGGCGGACGACATCCTGCGCCAGGGCATTCAGGGCATCTCCGACCTGATCGCGGTGCCCAGCCTCATCAACCTGGACTTCGCGGACGTCAAGACCATCATGGAGTCCCGCGGCATGGCCCACATGGGCATCGGCATCGGCAAGGGCGAGAACCGCCTGCTGGAGGCCGCCAAGCAGGCCATCCAGTCCCCGCTGCTGGAGACCACCATCGAGGGCGCGACCGCCGTGCTGATCAACATCACCGGCAATTCCTCTCTGGGCATCATCGAGGTCAACGAGGCCGCGTCGCTCATCGCCCAGGCCGCCGATCCCGAGGCCAACATCATCTTCGGCGCGGGCATCGACGAGAGCTTCGACGACGAGGTGCGCATCACCGTGATCGCCACCGGCTTTGAGAACGGCGGCGACAACTTCGACGGCACCGCCGCCGGGACCAACAAGCAGGTCGTCCGCCCCGCGGAGAACCGCGCTGCCCGCGAGGAGCCTTCCATCCCCGTGTGGGTGATGGGCGAGAGGGAGCAGCGCGCCTCCAGGCAGGCCCCCAACCGCATCCAGCAGCCCGCCCGCAGCTATGATGACGCCTACGACGAGGCCCCCCAGGCCGACGAGCAGCCCGCCTACCGCGAGGACAGGCCGCAGCCCGTGCGCCCCGCCCGCAGCCAGCGCGTCTTTGGCGACGACGAGGACCTTCCTCCCGCACCTGCCCAGAGCCGCCAGGAGTATAACCCCGACGTGCCCGCTTTCCTGCGCAGGAGCCCCAAGAAGTAAGCGAAACACGCAGCACAAAGCCGCGCCGATGATCTCGGCGCGGCTTTACTTGTGGCCATAGCGGGGAAGGCGATTCCTAACGGGAACGCGCTTTCTGATGGGAGTCCCTTTCTGGAAACGGTAGGCGTTTTCTGCGTGAAAGGTGGTCTTTCTAGTGAAAGGCGTTCTTTGCAGGGAAACGCCTTTCTTTGCCGCGGAAAGCGCGTTTTCGGGCCGTCAGCGCTCCTGGCCGATAGGCAGGGGATCGACGGGGCGGCCGTCGTCGGACATGTAGCTGACCTGCTTGAGGACGGGCTCTCCGTCCAGCAGCACCTGCAGCGGCATGGCCTCGTCGGCGCGCACGTAGGCGCAGAACACGCCATCGCCCGCCTGCTGCCCGGAGCTCAATGAAACGCACAGGTAGCTGGAGAGGAACTCGTGCCTGACGCCCACGGAGCAGGAGGCTTCCCCGTCCGCCGCGGGCAGGTAGATCGCGTAGTGGGCCTCCGCCCCGTCCGCGTCTTCCTCCTCACAGCACAGCACGTAGGCCATGTCCAAGCGCTCCTTGGGCGCCGCCAGCCATTCCTCGACCCGCCGCGCGGTCCTCGTGCCAAGGGAATCCAGGTACTCGTCCACGGAGTAGGCGCGCAGGCCGGAGACGGCATCCGCGTTCGGATAGAAAAACAGCATAAGCCCAAAGACCAGCAGCGGGATGAGGAAGGAGACGCACAAAAGATAGGGGAGCGCGCGGTCCCTGCGGGGAACGGGCGGCTTCACATCGTTCTCGGCCCCTTCCAGGGAATGGCCGCAGTAGGGGCAGAGCTTCCAGCTTTCCTCCACGGGAGCAGCACAGCCCGGGCAGACCGGCCGCAGCCGGGCCCCGCAGCCGGGGCAGAGCGGCGTTTCCGTCCCCACATGATGCCCGCAGGCGGCGCACTGCAGGCGCGGATGGTTGGCGCGGCCCAGCAGGTAGAGCAGCAGGCCGATCTGCGAGCTGAGCAGGCAGGCGGCCAGCATCCACGGCCAGCGGCGCAGGCCGCGCGCGGGCGCGTCCCGCCAGATGTATATGCAGACCGCCGTCCGCAGCGCCAGCAGGACGGCCGCGATCAGTGTGCGAAGGAGCATCCGTTCATCCCTCCTTTTTGAGCCTTGCGCCCGCGTCGCTCCTAAAAAGCAGCAGCGCCGCGGCGGACAGCCCCGCCATGGTCATGCAGCCGTAGCCGGCGAGCGACAGCGCCAGCGCGGGATCGACGGGGGAGAAGTACGCCGCGCAGAGGAACGCGGCCGCGATCAGCAAAGCGCACAGCAGCGTCAGCGTGAGCGCCAGCCGCTTCTGCCGCCTCTGTTCCAGGAGGGCGCGCAGCTCGGCCTCGGACAGGCGGGGCGGCGTAAAGCCCTCGAAGTCATAGATCGGACGCATCATGCAGCGCCTCCTTTAAGCGTTTGCGCGCCTCGTTCAGCCGGGACTTGACCGTCCCCGCCGGGATGCCCAGCGCCCGCGCGGTCTCCCGTATGTCCATATCCCGAAAGTAGTAGAGGATCACCGCCAGCCGCAGCTTCTCCGGCAGCTCGTCCACGGCCTCATGCAGCTCCCGGCGCTCGTCCTGCGGCGGCGCTTCGGCCTTCTCCAGAAGGGCGTCCTTGGCCTGCGCGGAAGGGAAGGCGTCGAAGATGGGGCTGCGCTTCCTCCTGCGCAGGGAGCTGCGGTAGGCGTTGACGCAGATGCGCGCGATCCACGGCTCGAAGGCGCGCGCGGGATCGTAGCCGGAGAAGCCCCGCAGCGCCCGCAGCCAGGTCTCCTGGTACAGGTCATCGGCGTCGTGCACGCTTAAACACAGCGTCCGGCACAGGCCGTAAAGCCGCTTGCCGTGCAGCCGGATATAGGGCCCGATGGATCCCGTCAAGGCAGCCGCCTCCCTTCTGTGAATATATACGCTTCATCCCCGCGCCAGGTTCATTTGATATCATAAAAACTGTATAAAGGGAGGCATAAATCATAACCACCGGCTTAGCCGGTGGTTTGACTTTAGCCCTATAAGGGCATAAGACCGGCAGCGCTCACGCGCTCCGAAGTCCTGCCAGCCGCACCAATTCCTCTGGCCGCCCCTAAAGGGGCTCATTGTTTACTCGCCTTTTTTCACCGGCTCACCCGTAAACGGGTCGATCAGTTCCTTCATCGTTAGTTGTTCATACTGCTTATCCTCTGCTAATTGGTTCCTTATGTACTCCTCTATCGCTTTTTTATTCCTTCCTACCGTATCTACAAAGTATCCTCTGCACCAGAATTGCCTGTTCCCGTACCTGTACTTTAGGTTCGCAAACTTATCGAAGATCATCAATGAGCTTTTTCCCTTTAGGTACCCCATAAATTCTGCTACGCTGTACTTCGGCGGTATACTCACCAGCATGTGGATATGATCCGGGCATGCCTCCGCTTCTATAATCTCTACTCCCTTTCTCTCGCATAGCATTCGCAGTATCTTCCCAATTTCTACTTTGATCTTCCCGTATATGATCTGTCTCCGGTATTTTGGCGCAAATACTATATGATATTTGCAATTCCAACTTGTATGTGCTAGAGTATTCTTGTCCATTCGTTTTCTCCTTTCTTTTTTGGGTGTGGCTGGCCGGCCTTTTCCATTTTAGCATAGGAGTTACGAATGGACTACTCATAGCTGTAAGCTTTTGGAACCCCCACAGTATGTGGGGGTTTTCATTGCACAAAAACGCGGGCCCCCAAAACGGAGGCCCGGGAAAGCGGCCATAATGCCTATCGCTTGTCGTCGTCCGGCCGCTTCTTAGTCTTGTAGGCGCGCATGATGAGCGCCGTCATAAGACCCAGCGCGACGCCGAAGCAGACGCCCACGCCGATGCCCGCGTAGCTGTGCAGCACCTTGCAGAACACCACGGAGAACAGGATGCCCATCGAGAGGCCGACGCTGAAGCCCACGCTCAGCCAGGAGCCACGATCCATTTTCATTTTCCTCCTTGTAATTATAGGATAGAATACCGTTGCAAGCGGCTCGCTTCAAGGAAATTGCTCGCTTTTTTATGCCAGGATCTTCCTATCGCGCACGATCTGCGCAGCATCTTTGACATTCGTGGCTTTTGCCTCGATCAGCGTTGCGATGAGTTCCAGATACTGGTTGAGTTCCGCGGTGGTCATTTCGTCCATTTCCTGCATTTCTTCCATTTTGCTCCTTCCTTTCGTAAGCGGTTTATCTGTTCCAATAAAACACCTTTCCGCTTGTTTGTCAAGACCCGACGGGGGGACCGTATTTGCAATCCGCCCGGATCGGTGGTATAATTTAGCCCTGCTTTAGAAGTAAGCAAGGCCCGTATCCCGGGATATGCAGAAAGGAAGAATGCTTAATATGACGACCATCATCGTTGACATGGCCCCCTATTACCGTCAAGGTAAGTTTAAGCTCGGCCAGCACACGCTGACCGAGTGGTACGAGGCTCACGCCTCCGACGAGCTCGGCACCGACTATCAGGTGGTCTGGAAGATCTCGTATGAGTATCGCACCGGGGAGGAGACGGACGAAAACAAGGCCTGCGACTGGGCGAACCCCTGGGCGGTCGTGGACGAGGTGGAGGTGGAAGTCCTTCCGGAGGGCAGCTACACCATCGAGTTCGATATCGAGGAATAAGGCGCAAGACAAACAAAAAAGCGGGGCAGCCGACTTTGCCGAACGTGGGGCAGAGGCCGGCCGCCTCGTTTCTTTCTTAGGTTTATTGCGGTGTTTTATCAGCTTCCGCCCATCTGCAAGGACCATGGTGCAAACAGTCAGGACCAGCGCAGGGGAGGTCAGTCGTTGTGCTCGATGGTGCGGTCGCTGGTTTCCGGGATGTCGGCATCGTCAAAATGGATGAGGACGTTTTGCCCTTCCAGCTTTTTCTGCAGGCGCGGCACGTCGATGCCGAAGATTGGCGCGCCCGTGTCGATGGCCTGGCAGGCCGCAAGCCCCGCCGCCTGGCCCGTCAGGATGGCGGGAGGGATCACTCGCAGCACGTCCCAGGCGTAGCCGTCGCCCGCCGCGCAGCGGCCGCAGGTGAGGAGGTTGGGCGCCATTTTGCTCACCAGCGTGCGGTAGGGGACCTCGAACAGGTAGTCCCGCCGGTCGAAGTCGCAGATGGCGGCGATGGAATCGTCAAAATGCCGGTAGGTATCGCTCTCTTGTAGTACATATTCCCCGTCGATCCGCCGGGAGGTGCGGAACTGGCACATCCCCGGCAGCGTGACCACGTCCCGGGACAGCCGCTCGTCCGCCTTTAACTTCTCCAGCAGCTCCAGCTGGTTCGCTATGAGGTAGCGGTCCACGTCCTCGGCGCTGCCGCCATAATAGAGCGGGATGTTTTCGGGGTGCTTGCCGCCGTACAGGTCGGCGTTCCCGCCGGAGCAGGTCCGCAGGGCCCGCTCGATGTTGGCCGTTTCCGCCGCCCTTTTGCAGGAATCCAGCGTGATCTCAAAGCCTATGTAGGTGTGGAAGTTGCCGCGCTCCACGGTGGGCACGCCCGCACGGTGCAGAAGGTCGCCGTCGCCGCTGGCGTCGATGAACATTTCTGCGGTGTAATACGCCCCGCCAGACTTGTTCTCCACGAGGATGCCCGCGACTTTTCCACCCTCCACCACGGCGCGGGAGACGATGGTGTCGAACAGGAGCTCCACGCCCTCGCTAACGCAAAGCTCGGTCAGCGTGAGGGCGAAGATCTCGGCGGAAAAGCGGCTCATATAGCGGGGCGGCTTTTGGCCCCTCGCCTCGTATTCCCGCAGCTTTTGTTCGGGGATCTTCCCGTCCACGAAGTCCGCCGGGACGCCGCCGTAGCCGTATCGGATCGAGAGGCGCAGCAGCTCCTCGGCCATGCCGAAGATGATCTGCTTGCCGCGGCCGTTGCACATGGGGACGAACAGGTTGATGAGCCCGAGCGTGGCAAGGCCCCCCAGTTTCAAGGACTTCTCGATCAGCAGCACGCGCTTGCCCTCCCGCGCGGCGGAGACAGCCGCCGCGCAGCCTGCGACGCCGCCGCCCGCGACGATCACATCGTAATGGGCTTTTTCCGCGTATGTCTCCGTGAGTGTCGCGGTCCGTGTTTCCTTCATGGGGCTGCACCGTCCTTTTGCGCGTCAAAAAACTATGGCGATATGTAGAAAAAGCATAAGGAAAACGGCCTATCTCTTGCGAGACAAGCCGTTATCTTCCTGGTGGAGCATAGGAGACTCGAACTCCTGACCTCTACACTGCCAGTGTAGCGTACTACCAACTGTACTAATGCCCCGCAACATTGAATATATTACCACGCCGCCCGCCGCCTGTCAAGCGCTTTTTTTCAAGTTTCGCAAGATTATTTTGCCGCAGGGCAAAAGGGGCAAAGAAAGGGAAGAAGGAGACCAGCAGGCCGCTGTGCGCGGCTTGTTGATCTCCTTCCCGGTTTTTGGAGCGTTTTTCCTCTGGGATTACTTGCCGCTCATCTGGCGCTCGTAGTCCTCGATCATGCGCTTGACCATGTAGCCGCCGACATAACCGGCGTCGCGGGCAGAGATGTCACCGTTGTAGCCCTGCTTCAGGTTCACGCCCAGCTCGTTCGCGATCTCGTACTTCATGTTGTCCAGAGCCTGCTTGGCCTCGGGCACGGCGGCACGATTGGAACGGTTGCTGTTGGAGCTGTTGTTCCTGTTCGTCATTGCTGTTTCACCTCCTTGCGTTTCATGCTACTATTGTGGCTTGGCCCCGCGAAAATACACTGGCAGTTGTTGGCCGCGCAGCTTGCTTTTGCCTGCCGTGTCTTCTTGCCCTTTGCGGCAGCTCGCCGCGCGCGCGAAGCACGCCTTCGACGTGTAGCGAAAAAAATTACAAAAATTTCGGGACGCGGCGTTCAACGTATTGATTCGCCGCCCTGCAAAGGGGTATAATACTTTGTTGGGAGGAAACGTCGAGAAGGTTCCTCCCCGCACTGCGTTTCCTTTTTCTTTCATCGGATATGCGCCTTAAAGCAAGGGGGGGGAAGACATTTTTTAAGATGAAGCAGAAATTCAACGTGACCGGCATGACCTGCGCCGCCTGCTCCGCCCACGTGGAGAAGGCCGTCTCCAAGCTGACGGGCGTGGAGAAGGCGGAGGTCAGCTTGATGACCAACTCCATGCAGGTGGTCTACGACAACGCTTCCCTGTCGGCTGCGGACATCTGCCGCGCCGTGGAGGAGGCGGGCTACGGCGCGTCCCCCGCGGACGAGCAGCAGAAGAAAAGCGCCGCGAACGAGCCCAGCGCCTTCGACCTGGCCCGGCAGGAGATGCGGCACACGCTGCACCGCTTCCTCTGGTCGCTGGTGTTCCTGGTGCCGCTCATGTACGTTTCCATGGGCCACATGGGCCTCTGGCCCGTGCCTTCCTTCTTTAAGGGCACGGCTAACACCATGACCTTCGGCCTGACGCAGTTCCTTCTGGTCCTGCCCATCCTGCTCATCAACCGCAGGTACTTTACGGCGGGCTTCAAGGCGCTCATGCACGGCGCGCCCAACATGGACTCCCTCATCGCCATCGGCGCCTCCGCCGCCACGATCTACGGCGTTTACAGCCTGTACGTGATCGGCTACGGCCTGGGCCACGGCCAGCCGGAGCTGGCCATGCAGCAGGCGATGGACCTTTATTTTGAATCATCCGGCACCATTTTAACGCTCATCACCCTGGGGAAATATCTGGAGAGCCGTTCCAAGGGCAGCACCTCCAAGGCCCTGGAAAAGCTGATGGACCTAAGCCCCAAGACCGCCGTGCGCGTAAACGCCGACGGCAGCGAGCAGACCGTGCCCGCCTCCGAGATCGCGGTGGGCGATACGCTGCTCGTGCGGCCCGGCCAGGCCGTGCCCGCGGACGGCGTGCTGCTGGACGGCGCCAGCGCCGTGGACGAGGCCGCGCTGACCGGCGAGAGCATCCCCCGCGAGGTGGCGCAGGGCGACAGCGTTTTGGCCGCCTCCATCAACAAGACCGGCTCCTTCCGCATGCGGGCCGAGAAGGTCAGCGGCGACACCGCCCTGTCCCAGATCATCCGCCTGGTGGAGGAGGCCGCCTCCTCCAAGGCGCCCATCGCCAAGCTGGCCGACCGGGTCAGCGGCGTGTTCGTGCCCGTGGTGATCTCCATCGCCCTGGTCACGGCCGTCGTCTGGCTGCTGCTGGGCGCGCCCGTGCAGCGGGCTTTGGGCTTTGCAATCGCCGTTCTGGTCATCTCCTGCCCCTGCGCTTTGGGCCTGGCCACGCCCGTGGCCATCATGGTCGGGACGGGCAAGGGCGCAGAGAGCGGCATACTGGTCAAGTCCGCCGAGGCGCTGGAGACCGCCCACAAGGTCCGCGCCGTGGTGCTGGACAAGACCGGCACCATCACCGAGGGCAAGCCCGTGGTCACGGACCTCGTGCCCGCGGCGGGCTTCGACGAAGAGACCCTGCTCCGCCTGGCCGTGAGCGTGGAGAAGCCCTCCGAGCACCCGCTGGCCGAGGCGGTCGTGGAGGAGGCCGAAAGGCGCTCGATCGCGCCCGCCGAGGTGCGCGCCTTTGAGGCCGTGCCCGGCAAGGGCTTAAAGGCCGAACTGGACGGAAAGACCTGCCTGGCCGGGAACCTGCGCTTCATGCAGGAGAGCGGCATCGAGCTGGGCGGCCTTGAGAAAAAGGCCGAAGAACTGTCCGGCCAGGGCAAGACGCCCCTGTTCTTTGCCCTGAATGGCAAGCCCGCGGGCCTTGTGGCCGCCGCCGACCCCATCAAGGAGAGCAGTCGGCAGGCCGTGCGCGACCTTAAGAAGCGCGGCGTTTCCGTGGTGATGCTCACCGGCGATAACGAGCGCACCGCCCGCGCCATCGCCCGGGAGCTGGACATCGACGAGGTGCGCGCCCAGGTGCTGCCCCACGAAAAGGAGGCGCACGTGCGCGCCCTGCAGGAGCGCGGCATGAAGGTGGCCATGGTGGGCGACGGCATCAACGACGCCCCGGCGCTGGCCCGCGCGGACGTGGGCCTTGCCATCGGCGCGGGCACGGACGTGGCCATAGAATCGGCGGACATCGTGCTGGTGCACAGCGACCTGCGCGACGTGGTCACCGCCTTTGACTTGAGCCGCGCTGTGCTGACCAACATCAAGGAGAACCTGTTCTGGGCCTTCTTCTATAACTCCATCGGCATCCCGCTGGCCGCGGGCGTGTTTTACGGCTTGCTGCACTGGCAGCTCAGCCCCATGGTGGCCGCCGCCGCGATGAGCCTTTCCTCCTTCTGCGTGGTGACCAACGCCCTGCGCCTGAACTTCTTTAAGCCCCGCCGCCCAAAGGACGAGGGCGAGCAGGTGCCCCAAACGACGACCCCGGCCGCGAGAGCGGCCGAGCCCATAAACATTAGAAAGGATGACAATGCGATGACCAAGACGATCCATATCGAAGGCATGAGCTGCATGCACTGCAGCGCCCGCGTGGAAAAGGCCCTGAACGCCCTGGAAGGCGTTGAGGCCAAGGTGGACCTGGAGAAGAAGCAGGCCAGCGTGACGCTGACCGGCAGCGTGAGCGATCAGGCCCTCAAGCAGGCCGTGGAGGATGCGGGCTACGACGTGGTCGGCATCGACTAAGGCAAACAGAGGCAAAAGAGGCGCGGAGACAGGCTCTCCGCGCCGTTGCTTTTTCTTTTGGGAAGCCGTTGCTTTTTCTTTTGGGAAATGGTAATATAAGGGAAAGAAAAGGCGTGGGACCCGAACGCCTACGTAAGACAGGAGGAGACCGTACCATGGAAACTGCCCTGCAACGCGCCAAGGAACTGGTCGGCCGGATGACGCTGGCCGAGAAATGCTCGCAGATGCGCTACAACGCCCCCGCCATTGAGCGGCTGGGCGTGCCCGCCTACAACTGGTGGAACGAGGCGCTGCACGGCGTGGCCCGCGCGGGCGCGGCCACGGTGTTCCCCCAGGCCATCGGCATGGCGGCCAGCTTCAACGCGCCGCTGCTCCATAAGGTGGCCACGGCCATCTCCGACGAGGCGCGCGCCAAGTACAACCAGTATAAGCGCTTCGGCGAGACGAAGATCTACCAGGGCCTGACCTTCTGGTCGCCCAACATCAACATCTTCCGCGACCCCAGGTGGGGCAGGGGACACGAGACCTACGGCGAGGATCCCTACCTCACCGGCCGCATGGGCACGGCCTTCGTCAAGGGCATGCAGGGCGATGACCCCAGGTACCGCAAGGTGGACGCCACGCTCAAGCACTTCGCGGTGCACTCCGGCCCCGAGGGCCTGCGCCACAGCTTCGACGCGCGCCCCACGGAGCGCGACCTGCGTGAGACGTACCTCTGGGCCTTCAAATACTGCGTGGACCACGCCAAGCCCGCCGCCGTCATGGGCGCCTACAACCGCGTCAACGGCGAGCCCGCCTGCGCATCCCAGCAGCTTCTGCAGGACATACTCTACGGCGAGTGGGGCTTTGATGGCTACGTGGTCTCCGACTGCGGCGCGATCAACGACATCAACGCCCACCACCACGTGACCGAGACCCAGGCCGAGAGCTCCGCGCTGGCGGTCAGGAAGGGCTGCGCGCTCAACTGCGGCAGCGCCTACGCCGCGCTGCTGGCCGCCGTGGACGCGGGCCTCATCGACGAGGAGACCATCACCCACGCGGTGGAGAAGCTGTTCGAGTCCCGCTTCAAGCTGGGCATGTTCGACGAGGACTGCCCCTACGATTCCATCCCCTACGACGTGGTGGAGTGCGACGAGCACCTGAGCCTGAGCCGCCGCATGGCCCAGGAGTCCATCGTGCTGCTCAAGAACGACGGCATCCTGCCCCTGAAGAAGGAGATGAACGTCGCGGTCATCGGCCCCAACGCGGACGACCACTCGGTGCTGCTGGGCAACTACAACGGCACGCCCAGCCGCGACTACACCATCCTGCGCGGCATACAGGACGCGGCGCAGGGGAAGGTGCTCTACGCCCGCGGCTGCCACATCTTCAAGGACGGCGTGGGCGACTGGGAGGAGCACCCGCTCAACGAGGCGATCATCGCCGCCCAGCACAGCGACGTGGTGGTGCTGTGTCTAGGGCTCAACCCCTCCATGGAAGGGGAGGAAGAAGACGCCTACAACGGGGACATGAGCGGCGACAAGAGCACGCTCTGCCTGCCCAAGAGCCAGCTCAAGCTGTTCGAGGCCCTGAAGGAGCTCAAGACCCCCATCGTGCTGGTGAACGTGACCGGCAGCAGCGTGGACCTGCGCCCCTTCGTGGACGACTGCCGCGCGGTGGTGCAGTTGTTCTACCCCGGCGCGGAGGGCGGCAACGCCCTGGCCGACGTGCTGTACGGCGCGGTGTCGCCCTCCGGCCGCCTGCCGATCACCTTCTACAAGGGCGACGAGCAGCTGGGCGAGTTCACCGACTACAACATGGACGGCAGGACCTACCGCTACATGCACGAAAAGCCGCTGTACCCCTTCGGCTACGGCCTGTCCTACACGAACTTCGCCTATGAAAATGTCACGCGGACGGAGACGGAAGTGCGCCTGACCGTGCGCAACACCGGCTCCATGGACGCCTGGCGCTCGGTGCTGGCCTTCCTGCGCGACGGCCAGGAGGCGGGCGTCAACGGCAGGCTGGCCGGGTTCGAGAAGGTGTTCGTGCCCGCGGGCCAGGCGAAAGAAGTGCGCATCGAGCTGTGCCCGGAGGTGCTGGCTCTGTTCCGCGAGGGCGCGGACCTGGAGCTCTGCCTGGATACGCTCGACTGAACCCGCGTTTGAACTGCAAGCCCCCGGCGGAGGGAGACCGACGCCGGGGGTCTCCTTATGGGGAAAACGGGAGCGCTCTCAAGGGATTTTCTATTGAAAAACCGGAAACGCCTTTTGTTTTGTGGGGTTTTCCAGCGAAGGGAAAGCCGTCTCCGTGGGCCGTCCGCCGGAAATGCGGAAGGCTTTCGTCGGCTTTTCCAGAGAAAGGGAACGCGGCGCGATTAAGCCATGGGGTTTTCGTAAGCCCCCCGCGATGAAGGAAGGCCATTTCGGAGAGTGTCTATGGGAAAACGGGGAGGGCTTCAAAGGAATTTTCTATTGAAAACCCGGAAACATCTTTCGTGGGATTTTTCGGCGAAGGGAAAGCCGTCTCCGTGGGCCAACGCGGAAGGCTTTCAGTGGATTTTCCAGAGAAAGGGAACGCGCTTTCTTTTATAATCAGGGACGCAAAAGCGCCCGGAAGGTCGGACTTCCGGACGCTTTTTCTGTTGTTGGTAAAGAGGGGCGGCGCTCACGCGCCCAGGATGGCGTCGATGGCGGCGAGTTCCTCCGCGGTCAGCTCGGGGAAGGACAGGGCCTGCACGTTCTCCACGATCTGGCTGGGGCGGCTGGCGCCGATCAGGGCCGAGGTCACCCGGCCGCCGCGCAGCACCCACTGCAGGGCCATCTGCGCCAGCGTTTCCCCGCGCTTTAGGGCCAGCTCGTTCAGTGCGCGCACCTTCTGCAGCTTGCCCTCGTCGATGCTCATGCCGTTTTTCGCCGCGCGGGAGTCCGCGGCCACGCCGTTTAGATAGCGGCTGGTCAGCAGGCCCTGCGCCAGGGGGCAGAAGGCGATGGTGCCCATGCCGTTCTTCTCCAGCACGTCCTGCAGGTCCGTCTCGATCCAGCGGCTGAACATGGAGTAGTTGGGCTGGTGGATGAGCAGCCGGGAGCCGCGCTCCCCCAGAGCCTTGACCGCCGCGCGTGTCTGGTCCGCCGAGTAGGAGCTGATGCCCACGTACAGGGCGCGCCCGCTGCGCAGTATGTAGTCCAGCGCCTCCATCGTCTCCTCGATGGGCGTTTCCGGGTCGGGCCGGTGAGAGTAGAACAGGTCCACGTAGTCAAGGCCCATGCGCTTCAGGCTCTGGTCCAGGCTGGCGACCAGGTACTTCTTGCTGCCGAAGTTGCCGTAGGGGCCGGGCCACATGTCGTAGCCGGCCTTGCTGGAGATGAACAGCTCGTCGCGCAGGCCGTGGAAGTCCTTCCTCAGGATCTGGCCGAAGGTCTCCTCGGCGCTGCCGTAGGGCGGGCCGTAGTTGTTGGCCAGGTCGAAGTGGGTGATGCCCAGGTCGAAGGCCGTGCGCACCATGGCGCGGGAGTTCTCGAAGCTGTCCACGCCGCCGAAGTTGTGCCACAGGCCCAAGGAGATGGCCGGGAGCTTGACGCCGGAGCGGCCGCAGCGGTTGTAGACCATGGAATCATAGCGCTTGTCGCTGGGAACGTAGGTGGTCGCAAGGGGCATGGGAAACACTCCTTCCAAACGGTGATTTAAGGGAAGATCACATTTTGCGCATATACTGGAAGGTCATGTCGTCGAAGTCGGGCAGGTGCTCGTGGCCGAAGTCGGGATAGAGCACGTGCTCCTTCTGCGTGGGGATGCGGTTGAAGGCCGCGAACTGGGTGGAGGGCGGGCAGACGTTGTCCATCAGGCCCGTGGCCATCATCACCTTGGACTTGACGCGGTGCATGAGGTTGGCCACGTCGATGTAGCCCAGCTTCTCGAAGATGGCCTCCTCGCGCTCGTGGCGGGGGTCGAAGTAGCGGAAGTAGGTCTTGAGCTCGGCATAGGCGCGCTCGGCCATATCCATCTCCCACACGCGGCGGTAGTCGCTCAGGAAAGGATACACCGGGGCCGCGCGGTTGATGCGGGGCTCCAGCCCGATGCAGGCCAGCGTCAGCGCGCCGCCCTGGGAGCCGCCCATGGCGCCCACGCGCGTTTCATCCACATAGGGCAGGTCCATGACGATGCGGGCGATGGCCGCGGTATCCAAAAACACGTTGCGGAAGTGCAGCTTGTCGGGGTCGGGGTCGCTCAAGCCCCTCACGATCATGCCGTTCTGCGTGGTGCCCTTGACGCTGGCCAGGTCCTCGGAAGTGCCGCCCTGGCCGCGGCAGTCCAGAGCGGCCACCACGAAGCCCTCGGAAACGTAGGACAGCTTGTCCACCCAGTCGCCGCTGTTGCTGGAATAGCCGTGGAACTGCAGGATGGCCGGGGCCTTGCCCTGCAGGTTCTTGGGCTTTAGGAACTTGGCGTGGATGCGGGAGCCGCCCACGCCGGTAAAGTACAGGTCATAGCAGTCCGCCAGGGCGCTGACGAAGGCGGAGGGGACGTACTCCACGTTCAGGTCCGTCTCGTCCAGCTCCTTTAAGGCGCGGTCCCAGTAGGCGTCGAAGTCGGCGGGCATGGGGCTGATGCCTTTGTAGGCGCGCAGCTCCTCCAGGGGCATATCCAACATGGGCATGGAAAAACACAACTCCTTTTTATGTATATGTTCGTCGTTGAGCAGCCCCGTCTGACGGGGCATAGGTCCTAAGCAGGGGAGAGGACTTTATTCCTCCCGGTCCCACCACAGGGCGGCCCAGAGGAAGGGCTCGTCCTTGGCGTTCTCCATGGTGTGGGGGACGTTCGAGGGGATGTTGATCACGTCGCCCGCCTTCACGGGGCATCTTTCGTCGCCCACCACGGCAAAGCCCTCGCCCTTGAACACGAAGTAGACCTCCTCGTGGGCGTGTGCGTGCTTGTCCATGGCGGTCTTTTTATCCAGATAGCCCCAGGCGTGCTGGAAGGGCGGGCGTAGGCTGCCCTCGATCACGGGCGCGGCGAGTATGGTGCCCTCGTGGGCGGGTTCGGCCTTCTTGGGGTCGAAGGTGTAGACTTCCATGTGGTTTCCTCCTGTGTGCGGCGCTTTAGGCCTCAAAGACCCACCTGCGGCTCCAGCGGGCGGTCTGGCCGGGCTGCACGCTGAACGGCGCGAACACCTCGGCGCAGGCGCAGTGCTCCACGCCCCAGACGGTCACGTGCTCGGGCACGAAGTCCACGTACTCGATGATAGAGGCGGAGGACTCGGCATGCGTCAGCTTCCAGGCATAGGGCGCGGCGGGGGCGATGTCGTGGAACTCGCAGTAGAAGGCGTGCTCCGGCGCGGCGGCCCAGCTGACGCCCTGGCTCTTCTGGATGAGGCCGCAGTCCGGCTTCATGCGGTCCACGTCCCTGCAGAAGGGCAGCTCCAAAGTGTAAGCGGGGCCGATGGGCAGGCCGCCCAGGGAGACGAAGTTGTGGTTGTACTCGGTGGTGGAGATGGGCTTATCGCCTGTGTTGGTGAAGGCCACGGAGATGGTGATGCTGTTCTCGTTCAGCTCCACCAGCCGGTTCTCGTCGTAGGCGTAGCCGCCCACCTTCGGGCTGGAGACCTGGAAGCGGGCGCTGTCCTCGCCGGCGTCCATGAGCATATCCAGCGGGGTGAAGGGCGCGTTGCGCATGAAGTGGATGAGCTCCTTCTCGCGCTTCATAACGCCGATGCCAAGGCGCAGGAAGTCGTCGCCCTCGCGGGCCTCCTCCTCGGCGCCGGTGAAGAAGTACTGGCTGCAAAGGCCCGCGCCGGCGCTGGTGACGCGCTCGGGGTCGCGCTGCTCGGGCTCGGCGAAGCAGACGCCCTTGTAGCTCACATAGGGGATGAAGCCCGCGTGGTTGAAGCGGGCGCGGTTGTAAACGGGACTGTGCGGCGTGAGGACGTGGATCTCCAGGTCCCCCTTCTTGAGCGTTACGAACTCGGTCATGGTCAAAAGCCCCCTTGAGCGTTATTTGTCGGGCCCTTTTTCGTCCGAGCAGGCGAAAGAGGCCCTTTCAATATTTTAACATAAAGCACCGCTCGTTGTATACAGGAAACTGCGGGGAAAGGGCGGGGGATTTTTGGGGAAGCTGTCTATTTAAAATGCGTTGCGAAACGGCGCGGATTCTGCTATGCTAAATGGGATGTGCGGCGAAGCGACCACCGCACAGTACAGAAAGAGCCAGAACAGACCTTAACGCAGAACAAAAAATGGGGGAAGAGAAAGAAATGAAGACCTGCAAGCATCCTTACAGCGACGTGTGCCTGCTCAGACCCGGCGAGAGCCTGCTGGATACGCTGCGCCGGGGCGTGGACGCCATGGGCGGTATTTCCAAATACGTAAAGCCCGGCGACACCGTGTTCATCAAGCCCAACCTGACCGCGGGCATGCCCGCCTCCACGGGCGGCACCACGGACGTGTACTTCGCCGAGGCCGTGGTGGAGCTGGTCAAGGAGGCCAAGCCCGGCCGCATCCTGGTGGGCGAGTGCTCCGGCAACGAGTCCCGCTCCATCGAGAGCCTGACCAACTGCGGCTACATCGAGATGGGAAAGCGCCAAAACGTAGAGGTGCTGGACCTGGACAAGGCTGAGTTTGTGGACGTGCACATCGAGAACCCCCGCTACCGCGACGTGGTGCACCTGCCCAAGTCCCTGATGGAGGCGGACGTGTTCATCTCTCTACCCGTGCTCAAGAACCACGTGAGCGTGGGCATCACCGTGAGCATCAAGAACAGCTTCGGCCTGGTGCCGGACGACGACAAGCTGAACGCTCACAGGGAGGGCGTGGTGGAGGAGGTCCTGGTGGACATCGCCAAGGCCCGCTGCGCCGACCTGGTCTTTGCGGACGGGCGGCTGGGCGCGGAGGGCATCGCGGGCGGCACCAATTTTGAAAAGCCCATCGCCGCCAACGTGATCCTGGTGGGCAACGACCCCGTGGCCGTGGACGCCGTCAGCGCCCGCGTCATGGACCAGAACCCCTGCGTGCGCCACATCCAGTGGGCCGCCATGGACGGCGTGGGCAACAACGACCTGGACTACATCCGCCTGCACGGCCTTTCCATCGAGGAGGCGAAGGTGCACTTCATGACCCCGGCAGAGGAGATCATGGGCGCCACGGGCGGCAAGGTGACGCTGTGCGACCTGCGCTCCTGCTCCAAGTGCCGCGCCACCGCTGAAGGCGCGATGAGCCGCTTCTCCGCCACGCCGGCCTCCCTGTTGGAGCCCGTGGACGTGGTCTACGGCC
Source organism: uncultured Clostridia bacterium (assembly GCA_947625765.1). GTDB lineage: Bacteria > Bacillota > Clostridia > Christensenellales > UBA1750 > CALWRM01. Next base: position 28,270 of record CANQPP010000005.1, on the reverse strand, counting down.
CCGGCGAGTGGAAGATGCCCGATCCCATCAACCCCCGCACGCTGCTGCTGGGCGACTGCATCCGCGAGGAGTACCGCTCTCTGGGCCACTGGATCCCCGGCTGCCCCGTGGACGCGGGGGCCTACATGAAGGCCATGTCCGAGTTCGACGTGGTCTGCACAAAGTGCATGGACGCGGTGGAGAAGTACCTGGAGAGCTGCACGGACGAGGAGCTGCAGGACCTGCGCGTGCTGGCCGCCAACCGCACCGTTTTCCGCGGGGAGAGAAACAAGGCTGCCGTGGACGACCTGCTGCTTGCCATCGGCGACTGCCAGAAGGGATACTGCCGCAACCACGCCCGCAGGGGACACAAGATCTCCGACGTGGACTTCGACAAGACCATGGTGTTCCTGCCCGGCTGCCCGCCCACCGAGGAGGAGATCCGGGCCGCCTTCGCGGACGCTCTCTCCCGCGCAAGGGAAAAACACGCATAAGAAATAAAGCGCCGCCTGCCCGCATAGTATAAACCAAACGACCAGGGCCGCGACCCGGATGCGCTTTTTCGGGAAGCGGCCCTGCCTGCTTAAATGCCGCCCCGTTCAGGCGGGCTTGCCGATGTCCACCAGGATCACGTCGTCGCCGATCATCACCACCGAGCTCCAGGGGATCACACAGCCCTCGGGCTTGAACAGCGTCTGCAGGCTGAAATTCCCCGGCACCACCAAAGCCAAAATGCGCCCGTCGTCGGACAGGTGCAGGTCGCATACGTTCCCCAGCCGCCTGCCGTCGCAGGTGTTGACGACTTCCTTGCGCTTGAGCTGCGAATAGGTCATGCCTTGCGCCACCTCCCCGCTTCCATGGCTATGCCGTGTATAGCCGCTCCATGCCACCCAAAAAGGAGGAAAACGCCATGCTCTGGCTGCTCGTTCCGGCGGCGCTGCTGCTCTTTTGCCTCTTTTGCAGGTTCGAGAACGGCGCGCTCGTGACCACGCAGTACACGGTCGCGGACAAGGACCTCCCGGAGGGGCTGGACGGGCTGGTGCTTGCGCAGGTGTCAGACCTGCACGACCGCGCCTTCGGCAGGGGACAAAAGCGCCTGCTGGCCGCCATGCGCGCCTGCGCGCCGGACCTCATCCTCGTGACCGGGGACCTCGTCAACGGTCGGCCCATGGGCAACGCCCTGAAATTCATTGAAGGGGCCGCCGCCATCGCGCCGCTGTATTTCGTCCCCGGCAACCACGAGGCCCACGGGGAGAGGTATATGTCCCTCCGGCCAGAGCTGCAAAAAAGGGGCGCGATCCTGCTGGAGGAGCGCGCCGTGTACCCCAAGGAGGGCCTGCGCCTCTGCGGCGTTCTGGACCCCCGTTTCCACGAGTGGGAGCCGGAGCTGCTTCCCCGCCTGGCCGGGAAGGGACAAGGCGAGTTTCGCGTGCTGCTCAGCCACCGGCCCGAGCGGCTGGAGGCCTACGCCTCGGCGGGCTTCGACCTGGTGTTCTGCGGCCACGCCCACGGCGGCCAGTTCCGCCTGCCCGGCGTCGGCGGGCTATACGCGCCGGATCAGGGCATCTTCCCCAGAAGGACCGCGGGCATCCACACGATGGGAAAGACCCGCATGGTCGTGAGCCGCGGCCTTGGCAACAGCTCCTTCCCGCTGCGCCTCAACAACCGGCCGGAGCTGGTGGCCGTGCGTCTGACACGGGGAGAGAACTAGCGAGGCTTGAGCGCAGCGAAGACGGCGGCTTTCTTGCCGTTGACAAGAACGTCCAGCCGCTCCTGCATCCGAAAGCCCGCTTGTGACATAGCCTCTGTCGCCGCATCCTTCTGTGCGGTGAGCAGAACCAGCCTGCCGCCCGGCACGAGTTTGCGGAAGAAGCAGGCCGTCAGTTCCCGATAAAAGGCGGGTATATGGCTGGAGAGGGATCGATCAAAGGAGCCCCAGGGAGGATCGGTGACGATCAGATGCAGGCTGCCGTCGTCTAAATCATCCAGATGCCGCGCATCGCCCACACCACAACGGTATTGCACGCCCTTGCCGGGACGCAGTCCGTTCAGCGCGCGTGCCATCTCCTTGTCGATATCGAAGGCATAGACATTCGCGCAGGAGAAGTGCTCCAATAGCTGCCGAGGAATGGCGCCATGCCCTGCCATGGGATCGCAGACGCATTCGCCTTTTTTCGGCGAGCCCAGGCAGCAGAGCAGGTAGGCAAGCTCAGGACGCAGTTCCCCTTTTTTTAAAATCGTCTTATTTTGTCTTTTAGGCAGTAACAGGGCGTAGAAACCCGTTCCGTCCCTGCGCAGTATATACCAAAATTCCCGCGCGGGATGGACGCGGTCGACCCGCAGCCCCAGCGCATGCTGCACGGAGAGTTCCGCCTCCCGCATGATAGCGGCGTCAACGGAAACAAAGCGGCCTTCCCGCCAAAAGCGTATGCGGAAGCCGCCATTGGGTTTTTCAGTGTGCGGGTGCTGGCGCGCGACCCGGCGGACCATTGCACCGAAGGACGCGCCGCTGTCAAAGGTATACAGGATGTGAAACACGTTGCCGAAACAGGGAAGGGAAAGCAAGGCACGTTCATCGCCAGGAAAGGAAAAACGCACCATGCCGCCATCCGTGCCTCGCACCCGTGCGCCGCGCAGCCATTGGGGCAGGCGCAGCATCAGGGATTCAAAACCTGCGGGGAAGACAGCGGCGTATTCCGGCATATCTGAACATCCTTTCTTGGACGGCGGAGGCCGCCTGTGCTTGTGTAAACAGTCTACGGCTTGCAGGCGCAAAAGTCAACGGCTCCTGCAAGATGCAAGAGAAGCGTCTGCTTTGGTGAAAGCTGTGCCCGGGCGGGCAGTGATTTTGGTGGGAAAAGGGAAATCAAGGAGGCGCGTGGCCTCTTTTTTGCCCAAGAGGGGCCGCTTTTCCTAGACAAGCGGTGCGATGTGCGCTATACTATTACCAAATCCCGGATAAGAGGGTCAAGAAATACGGGCCGTAAGCCCGAGAAAAGAACGACAAAGATTTGGACAAAAGAGCGGAAAGGGGCGGCACGATGGGCGCGACGGACGAGAAGCTTCAAGGGGTTGGGACCTGGTTCGATCCCCTGCCTTCGCCTGCGTTCCTGACGGGCAGGGACGAGAGCGGCGCCTGGCGCGTCCTTTACCGCAACGCGGCCGCCGTGGCGATGGTGGGCGAGAAGGAGCAGGAGCTGTTGGACATCCTGCGCCCGGAGCTGGACGAGGGCACGGCCTTCTGGCGCGGCGTCCTCTGGGGGCTGGAGCTGGCCGCCCGCACGACCCGCTACCCGGACGGCACGGTCCTGTTGCAGCTGCGCGACCTGGGCGAGGACCTGCGCCGCCAGCAGGAGCAGATCGAGGCCTCCAAGGCCGCCCTGCAGAGCGCGCTGGACGCGGCCAACGCCGCCAACCAGGCCAAGACGGACTTCCTCTCCAACATGTCCCACGACATCCGCACGCCGCTCAACGCCATCATCGGCATGACCACCATCGCCCAGGCGCACATCGGCGAAAGGGAGAGGGTGGAGGACTGTCTGGAGAAGATCGGCCTGTCCTCCCGGCACCTGCTGGCCATCATCAACGACATTTTGGATATGTCCCGCATCGAGAGCGGCAAGATGACCGTCGCCAGCGAGTCCTTCACCATGGCGGACTTCATCCATTCCCTGATGGCCGTGTTCCGTCCCCAGGCGGACAAGAAGCGCCAGAAGGTGGAGCTGGACTTTACCGGCATCCACCACGAGCGCGTGCGCGGCGACGAGATGCGCATACAGCAGGTGTTGGTCAACATACTCTCCAACGCCGTCAAGTTCACGCCCGAAGGCGGCAGCATCTTCCTGCGCGTGCGGGAAGTGGGCGATCCCGTCGCCCCGCGCGAATACGCCTATTATGAGTTCAGCGTGCAGGATACGGGCATCGGCATGAGCCGGGAGTTCCTGGAGCGCATCTTCCTGCCCTTCGAGCGGGACGAGAGCGTGCACCGCGTGGAGGGGACAGGCCTGGGCATGGCCATCACCCACAACCTGGTCAAGCTGATGAACGGCGAGATCACCGTGGAGAGCGAGCTGGGTAAGGGCACCCGCTTCACCGTGACGCTGCCGCTCGAGCAGGAGAAGGGCCCGGAGGCCGAGCTCTCCGCGCTGCGGGGCCTGCGCGTGCTGGCCGCCGACGTGGACGAGCCGTCGCTCAACAACCTCAAGGAGATCTTGTCCGACCTGGGCATGGAGTGCGACGCGGTCTTTACAGCCCAGGAGGCATGGGACAAGGCCGCAGGAGCCAAGGCGGAGGGAAAGGACTACTTCGCCGTGCTGCTTGGCTGGAAGCTGCCCGTGGTGGACGGCCTCAGCGCCTGCCGCAGGCTGCGCTCCCTTCTGGGCAGTGATACGCCCATACTCATCATGTCCGCCTACGAGTGGACGCTGAACGAGGACCAGATGCGCAAGTACGGCGTGTCCGCGTTCGTGCCCAAGCCCCTGTTCCGCTCCCGCCTGGCCGAGGCACTCTACGCCTACACCGACGAGGGCAGGGCGTCTGCCTCCGGGCAGGAAAAGCCGGAGGAGGAGAGCTTCGAGGGCAGCCGCGTCCTGCTAGTGGAGGATAACGAGATCAACCGCGAGATCGGCCAGGAGCTGATCGGCATGCTGGGCGCCAGCGTCGACTGCGCCGAGGACGGCAAGGAGGCCGTGGAGAAGTTCCAAAACGCGCCCGCGGGCACCTACGACCTCATCTTCATGGACATACAGATGCCCGTCATGAACGGATACGAGGCCACCAAGGCCATCCGCGCACTGCCCAGGGAGGACGGGCGCACCGTGCCCATCGTGGCCATGAGCGCCAACGCCTTTGTGGAGGACATCCGGGCCTGCAAGCGGGCCGGGATGAACGCCCACGTGCCCAAGCCCGTGAACATGCAGAGCCTCTCTGACGCCATGCACCGCTTCCTGAAAGGCGAGGCGGAGGAGAAAAAGGCCTGATATACAGGGAAAACTAAGCGTTTTTTCAAGCGAAAGGAGGGGGAAGAAAAGCGTGCTGCCGTACCAGAGCGAGTATTTGGAGCTGCTGCGCTTCGTGGCGGAGAACAAGGGACCGTCCGCGGGCGAAGTAGGGCTGGAGACGTATGTAGAACAGGCCCAAAAGGCCGCCGCGGATTCCCGCTCCGCCGTTCAAAGGGGCACGGAGCTGCTCCGGGAGCACCTGTTTCCCGTGCTGGGCGATATACTTTCCGCCTCCGACGAGGAGGTCGCCGCTCTGGAGGAGTTCGCCGGAAAGCTGATGAGCGGCGTGGACCAGAGGGACGTGGGCCTGCATTACCGCATCCACACGGCCCTGCTTTCTCGCGCCCGCCGCAGGAAGGACCGCGACGCCGTCATCCGGGAGCTGTACCTGGTCGGCATGTCCCTCTACAACATGGACACGATGCTGCGCCCCAGCGAGAACCAGCTCTTCGCCCTGCCCATGCGCCAATGCTTCGAGGAAAACGCCGCCCACTTCGACACCGATTACGATGAGATCGAGGAGCCCGAGACCCGCGGCTACATCCACCGCAGCATCGGCAACATCGCCCTTGGGTACAGCGCCACGAACCCCGATACGGCCGGGCTCAAGCTGGAGGCCATCACCCGCTCCATCGACCTCATCACCGACCCGGAGATCCGCGCAAAGACGCCGTCCCTGCCCTGGGACCTCTACCTCTACAAGAGCCACCAGGAGCGCACGACGCTCCTTGGCTACCTGCGCTCCGGCAACGCCGGGCCGGACGTGTTCGCCCAGGTGCTGGAGTCCGCCCTGGCGGTGCAGGAAAAGCAGATAAGGACCGCCCGCGAGCGCGGCGTGCCCCTGGAGCCCCGCTGGCAGTATACCTACGTCGCCGCCCTGTACCACTGCGGGGCCATGTCCCTGCAGGATCTGCTGGATAAGTTCTACGCCCTTTCCACCGCCAGCAGCGACGAGGATATGGGCGATCAGGGCATCTTCTGCCACTTAGGCCTGCCGGGCATGTTCCTGGGCTATGCCAAGTTCGGCGGCGAGGAGATCTACACGCCGAAGTTCATCTCCCGCATGGATACGATGCTCGACCGCATGTGCCGCTGGCTGGTGCGCGCGCCCATGGGAGAGAACAGCGAGCACATCATGTTCTACGTTCGGGAGTTCCTGTACGTGTTTCGGGAGTTCCCCGGTTGCCTGTCCTTCTTCGAGCTTTTGCAGAACGTGTTCGCGGCCCGGCACGCGGCCACCTACATCCGCATGTGGATCGCGGGCCGCATCGCCCGGGAGCTGGCCCTGTGGGCCTCGGACGACTGCCCGGAGGCCCTGGTCGGCCTGCCCGGCTGCCGGACGCCCCAGGACGCCGTCTGGCACAGGGAGGAGCTGGCCGAGCTGGCCGGGCGCGCGGGCAGGCTGTACGATACGGGCATGGTCCACTTCCTCTACCTGGAATCCTCCGCCTGCCGGGGCCTGTTCGAGGAGGAGGAGGCGCTGATCCGCTTCCACACCGAGTGCGGCGCGGAGCTGCTGGCCAAGCACCCCTCCACCGAGCTGTTCGCGGACGTGGCCCGGGGCCACCACCGCAGCTTCGACGGGAAGGACGGCTACCCGGACGACTTCTCCATCCGGGATCCCAAGGCCGCGCCGCTCATCTGCCTGGTGGCCGTGTCGGACCTGCTGGCCGCCTCCGTCGAGGAGACCGCCAGCCGCTACCGCCCGGTCGTCCCCTTCGACGAGGCGCTGGAGATCCTGCGGGAGGAAAGGGGGACGCAGTATGCGCCCTTCGTGGTGGACCTGCTGGCCACGCCCGAGCGGCAGGAGCTGCTGCGCAGGCAGCTGGAGATCTGGAAGCAGGAAGCCTATCTGGACATGTACGACCGCAGGGAAAGGATGCTCTCCCGCTAATTATAGGAATTGCGCGAAACAAGGCCGCGGCAGATGCCGCGGCCTTGTTTCGCGCTGAGATTATTCGGGAAATAGTGCCTGTGTTCATTTGTGAATAGCCGGGAAATCCATGGTTCAAGGCGCGGGGGAAGGGGTCGCGGGCGCGCTGCCGTCCGGCGGCTGGGGCGTGCCGCCCGAAGGTTGGGCCGGAGCTTCGCCCTGCGGCGCTTGCGGCATATCGGAGGGAGCTGCGGGAGCGTCCCCCTCCGGGGGCTGGGGCATGCCTGAAGGTTGCGCTGGGGCTTCTCCATCGGGTGGCTGCGGCATATCGGAAGGCAGGGCCGGCGCTTCGCCGTCCGGCAGCTGCGGCAGGTCGGACGGAGCATCGCCATCCGGCTGCTGGGGCATGCCGGGACGAGCTCCTCCGTCGCCGCGGCCGCCGGGACCGCGCCCGCCGAAGCCGCCTTCACCGAAACCTCCGTCGCCAAAGCCGCCGAAGCCGCCCTTCCCGAAACCGCCCATGCCGCGGATCTCCGTCTCTGCGCCGGTCTCGTCGAAGGCGCTGACCGCGCCCGTGAGCGTCAGCTCCAGCTGCTTTTGGCCGATGTTCAGCGTGCAGACCGCTCCTTCCTTCATCCCCGGCGCGCTTAGGATCAGCGCCTGGCTGACCACCCGCGTTTCCATCGACAGCAGGCTCTGGCCCTGGTCGTCCGCGAGCGTCACCGTTTCCCCGGCGGGGAAGGAGGTCGTGGCGTACACCACCAGCGTGGCCTGTGCGGAGCCCTCGTCCGGCGCCATCAGCATGTCCCCGCTGCCCGCCGCGGCCAGCGTGCCGCCCGACAGCAGGAAGCTGCCGCCGAAGTCCAGCGAGCCGTTGCCGCCGGTCGTGGGACCGTGGATGGTCACGCTGCCGCCGCTCATCTCGATGTTGCCGTTGGAATCCAGGCCGTCGCCGTCGGTCACGATGGTCAGCTCGCCGCCGCTGATCACGATGCTGTGGTCGCCCGCGGCGAAGCGGTCCCCGCCGAAGGGGCCGCTCCAGGCGTCCTCGCCGTCCGAGCCGCCCGCCGCGTTGATGCCGTCGTCCCGGGCGTTGAGCTCGATCTGCCCGCCCTCGATGTGCACGTCGCACCCCTCCAGCCCTTCGTGGCTGGAAGTAACGTTGAGCGTCCCGCCCCGGATGGCGAGCGTCCCGTCGGCATGGACGGCGTCGTCCCCGGTGGCGACTTCCAGTTCGCCGCCGCCCAGCGTCACGCCGCCGCCCGCGTGCAGGGCGTCGTCGGCGCAGTCCAGCGCAAAGCGGCCGCCCTCGATCGTGAGGTCACCGCCGGCCTTTAAGCCCTTCCGGCTGGAGGAGTCGTTCGCCGCCGCCTCGCCCGCAGCCGCGCCGCCGCCCGAGACGATGCGGAACTCGCCGCCGGAGATGTCCAGCGTGGTCTCGGCCTGCACCGCGTCGCTGCCCGCCGTTAAGTCGAACGTGCCGCCGGTCAGCAGCACCCATCCCTTGTTCGCATCCTCGTCGTTGTTGGAGACCAGGCAGTCGTCCACCGCCTCCAGCGTGAAGCTCCCGCCCGCGACGGACAGGGAATCGCGGCCGCGCACGGCGTCGTTCGCGGCGCTGACCGTGTAGGACCCCGACAGGATCAGCAGGTCGTCCTTCGAGGCGATGCCGTTCTTAAAATTGCCCTGCACATTCAGGACGCCCTCGCCGTTCAGCGTCATATCGTCCTGGCAGAACAGGGCGGCGGTGGGCGCGTCCTCCGCGTCCGCGTTCGCGTAGGCGCTGCCGTCGGTCAGCGTATTTTCAGTGCCCTCGCAGAGCGTTACCACCATTTTTTCCACGCGGCTGGCCCAGATGCAGGGGCCGTCCGCGCTTTGCAGGGAAAGCCCGTTCAGGAACAGCTGCACCAGGTCGTCCTTGCCCGCGTCCACCAGCACGCGGCCGTTTTCGCAGGCCCCTTCCAGCACGTATTGCCCGGGCCCGGTGATGCGCACCACGCCGCCGTCCACCTGCACGTGGGAGCCGCCGTCCGCCGCGGCGCCCTGCTCGCCGAACACGATGCGGCAGGCGGTGGGGCCGATCTCGGTCTGACGGTCCTCGTCCGTGATCGTCAGCTGCCGGGAGGAGGCGGCGGGGCTTTCCGCGGGCGTCTGCGACGGAACGAGCCCCTCGCAGGCGCAGAGGCTAAAGGCAAGACAGAAACAAACAAAAACGGCCAGGAACGGTTTCATCGAGCGGGCACGCTCCTTTCGCGGTCAAAGGGAAGCGGGACAAAAGGCATCCCGTCTTTTGAATAGACTTTATCGTACCATAGAACGGCGAAAGGGGCAAGTCCGTTGCAAAAAGTGGGTTTTTTCCCTCTCGGAAGGGCATAGGATGCGTTACAAATGAAAACTTCTTCCGCACACCCTTTACAGCGGGAAAAAACTGTGCTATGATAGGCATGATCTTCCGAGGAAAGGAGAGGCCTGGACTTAAATGCTGCGCAGGGAAGTTTCGGCGAACTTTTATTATTACTTTTACTTTACCGGCTTTGCGGGTAAGGTTTGTTTGAGTTTCGCTGAAAACGAGAGCGCGTCCAGCCAGGGCTGAAAAGCCCACCGAGCCCCGGAAAACGGGAAGGCGGAAAAACAAAGGCTCCCTTGCGGTGAAACTGCAAAGGAGCCTTCTTTCATGACCGCGGCCCTGACCCATACGGAATCAACCCCGAACGAAAGACCTTCCGAAGGAGGAAAAACACGATGGTCGTATTGCTGAAGAACAACCCCGATACCCGGCAGATGGAAGCCCTGACCAACTGGTTCCATTCCATGGGCCTGGAGACCCACGTTTCCGTAGGCGCGAACCAGACCATCATCGGCCTGGTGGGCGACACCACCCGCGTGGATATGGACGTGATCCGCGCCCTGGACATCGTGGAGGACGTAAAGCGCATCCAGGAGCCCTTCAAGAACGCCAACCGCAAGTTCCATCCCGACGACACCGTGATCGACATCGGCGGCGTCAAGATCGGCGGCGGCAACTTCCAGGTGATCGCGGGCCCCTGCTCCGTGGAGAGCGAGGAGCAGATCATCCAGGTGGCCAAGGCGGTCAAGGCCTCCGGCGCGACCATGCTGCGCGGCGGCGCGTTCAAGCCCCGCACCTCGCCCTACGCCTTCCAGGGCCTGCACGGCCGCGGCATCGAGCTGCTGCTGGAGGCCAAGCGCGAGACCGGCATGCCCATCGTGACCGAGATCATGGACGCGGCTACCCTGCCCCTGTTCGAGGAAGTGGACGTGATCCAGGTGGGCGCGCGCAACATGCAGAACTTCGAGCTGCTCAAGCAGCTGGGCACGCTGCGCAAGCCCATCCTGCTCAAGCGCGGCCTGGCCAACACGCTGCAGGAGCTGCTCATGAGCGCCGAGTACATCATGGCCGGCGGCAACGAGCAGGTGATCCTCTGCGAGCGCGGCATCCGCACCTTCGAGACCTACACCCGCAACACGCTGGACCTTTCCGCCATCCCCGTCCTGCGCGGCCTGACCCACCTGCCCATCGTGGTGGACCCCAGCCACGCAACCGGCGCTTCCTACCTGGTCAAGCCCCTGGCCATCGCGGCCGCGGCTGCCGGCGCGGACGGCCTGATCGTGGAGGTGCACAACGATCCCGCCCACGCCCTGTGCGACGGCCCGCAGTCCCTGACGCCCGAGGCCTTCGACGACATGATGCGCAGGCTGGAGAAGATACTGCCCTACGCGGTGCGCGACTGACGGGAGGAGAGATCCTATGAAGATCGGCATCGTGGGCCTGGGGCTGATCGGCGGCTCCATGGCCAAGGCCATCGCAAAATACACCTCCCATACGGTCTACGGCGCGGACACGAACGACGAAATTTTGGAGATGGCGCTGGAGCAGGGCGTGCTGGCGGGCCAGATGAACGATACGATAGCCGCAGAGCTCGATCTTCTCTACCTGGCGCTGTACCCCGCGGACGCGATCGAGACGCTGAAGACCTTAGCGCCCAAGATGCGCGCGGGCGCGCTGGTGGTGGACCTCTGCGGCGTCAAGCAGGCCGTGTACAGCTCGCTGGACAGCATCTGCCGGGAAACGGGCCTTCATTACATCGGCGGCCACCCCATGGCGGGGCGCGAGCTGTCCGGCTATGCGGCCGCCACGGCGGAGCTGTTCCAGGGCGCGTCCATGATCCTGACGCCGCCGCAGGACGCAAGGGCGGAGGATATGGAGACCTTGAGCACGCTCAGCCGCTCCATCGGCTTTGCGCGCATACAGCTGAGCACCCCGCAGGAGCACGACCGCATCATCGCCTACACCTCGCAGCTGGCCCACGTGGTCTCCTGCGCCTACGTGCAGAGCCCGACCTCCGACGAGTACATGGGCTTTTCCGCGGGCAGCTTCCGGGACATGACCCGCGTGGCCAAGCTGAACGAATACATGTGGACCCAGCTGTTTTTGGACAACAGGGAGGACCTCATCCGCGAGATCGAGGGCCTGAGCCGCAGGCTGGACAACTACGCCCGGGTGCTTAAGGAAGGCGACAGCCGCGAGCTGTGCCTGCTGCTCAAGAACGCCCGGGAGAAAAAAGAAGCGCTGGAGGAGAGGGGATAGCATGAGAGTCATCGACGTGCGCGTGCGCGAAGGGTACCAGGTGCTGGTGGGCTCCGGACTGCTGCCGCAGCTGGGCGGCGAAATGGCCAGGGTGGGCCGCAGGGGCAGCGCCATGCTGGTCAGCGACGACAACGTGGCCCCGCTCTATCTTAAGACGGCGAAGGAGAGCCTGGAGAAGGCGGGCTTCCGCGTCTGCTCCTTCGTCTTTCCCCACGGGGAGGAGAACAAGAACCTGCAGACCTACGCCTCCCTGCTCAACGCCTTGGCGGAGGAGAAGCTCACCAAGTCCGACACGGTGGTCGCCCTGGGCGGCGGCGTGACCGGGGACCTGAGCGGCTTTGCCGCGGCCACCTACCTGCGCGGCCTGGGCTTTGTGCAGGTGCCGACCACGTTGCTGGCCGCCTCGGATTCCTCCGTGGGCGGAAAGACCGCCGTGGACCTGCCCGCCGGCAAGAACCTGGCCGGCGCGTTCTACCAGCCGGACTTGGTGCTCATGGACGTGGACACGCTGCGCACCCTGCCAGAAGAGGAATACGCCTGCGGCATGGCGGAGGTCGTCAAGCACGGCGTTTTGGGCGACAGGCGGCTGTTCGACCAGGTGAAGCAGGGCCCCGGCCGCTTCGACGAGGAGGCCGTGATCGCCCGCAACGTGCAGATCAAGGCCGAGATCGTGGCCGAGGACGAGTTCGACGAGGGCAAGCGGCAGCTGCTGAACCTGGGCCACACCATCGGTCACGCGGTGGAGAAGGCCAGCGGCCTCACCGTGCCGCACGGACAGGCCGTGGCCATCGGCATGGCCGTGGCCGCCCGCGCCGCCTGGCGCATGGGCCTGAGCGAGGAGAACTGTGCGCCCGAGATCGAGCAGGCGCTCGTAAACAACCACCTGCCCATCCGCTGCCCCTACGGGCCGGAGGAGCTGCTCAAGGCCGCCCTGTCCGACAAGAAGCGCCGGGGCGACACCATCCACCTGATCCTGCCCAGGCGCATCGGCGAATGCTACCGCCACGGCGTGGACGTGAGCGAGATCGGCGCCTTTTTGGAGGCTGGGCTGCGGTAAAGACGGCCAAAGACGTTAGATAAAGACATTAAGGAGATAAGCGCATGAACGTGACCATACGCCCCGGCGCGCTGCGCGGCAGCGTCCGCGCCATCCCCGCCAAGGCGGACGTGCAGCGGCTGCTGATCGCGGCGGCCCTGTCCGAGCAGGAGAGCCGCCTGCCCTGGAAGGACCCCTCCGCGGATATGCGCGCCACGCTGCGCTGCCTGCGCGCTTTGGGCGCCGAAATAACCGAGGAGGACGGCTTCTGCACCGTCCGCGCGGGAAAGAGGCCTAAAAACGCGGAGCTTGACTGCGGCGAAAGCGGCGCGACGCTGCGCTTCCTGCTGCCGGTGACGGCGGCCTTGGGCGTCCACGCCCGTTTGACCGGCCAGGGCCGCCTGCCCAGCCGTCCCCAGGGGCCGCTGCTGGAGGCCCTGCGCAAAAACGGCTGCCGGGCCGAAGGGGAGGGCCTGCCCCTGACGCTGGACGGCGGGCTGCATTCGGGGGAATACAGCATCCCAGGCTCCGTCAGCTCCCAGTTCGTGACGGGCCTGCTGTTCGCCCTGCCTTTGCTTGAGGGCGACAGCCGCATCACGCTCACCTCGCCGCTGGAATCCGCGCCCTATGTGGAGATGACGCTCTCCACCTTAACACGCTTCGGCGTGCGCGTGGAGAGGCTGGAGGATGGCTACCTCGTGCCGGGCGGGCAGAGCTATAAGAGCCCCGGCACGCTCGTTCCCGAGGGCGACTGGTCCGCCGCGGCCTTCTGGCTGTGCGCGGGCGCACTGGGCGGCGACGTGGAGGTCACCGGCCTCAACATGGACTCCGCGCAGGGGGACAAGGCGGTGCTGACCTGCCTTGCCGCCATGGGCGCTCAAGTGGAGACGCACGGGGACGCGGCCCGCTGCCGCGGCCTTGCCCTGCGCCCCGCGCAGATGGACATCCGCCAGACGCCGGACTTGGGGCCCGTGCTGGCCCTGACCGCCGCCTTCGCCCAAGGGGAAACGCGGATGGACGGCGTCCGCCGCCTTCGCTTTAAGGAGAGCGACCGCTTAGCCGCCATCCAGGAGGCGCTTAAGCACATCGGCGTCCGGTCGGAGACGGACGGCGAAACGCTTTTCATCCACGGCGGAGCCCCGCAGGGGGGAAGGAGCGGCGGCTTCAACGACCACAGGATGGTCATGTCCCTGGCGGTCGCGGGCAGCGCGAGCCGGGACGGCGTTTCCATCGAGGGGGCCGAGGCCATCAACAAGACCTACCCCGATTTCTTCAAGGAATTTGAGCGGCTGGGAGGGAAGCTGGAATGGGATGCCTGACGGGCGAAATACTCAAGCTCACGATCTTCGGCCAGTCCCACTCCGCCCAGATCGGCGTGGTGCTGGACGGCCTGCCCGCGGGCATCTACGTGGATGAGGCGAAACTGCAGGCCTTTCTGGACCGCCGCGCGCCGGGCAAAAACGCCCACTCCACCAAGAGGCGGGAGGCGGACGAGGTGCATGTGCTCTCCGGCCTGGTGGACGGCTACACCTGCGGCGCGCCGATCTGCGCCGCGATCGTCAACGGAGATACCCGCTCCAAGGATTACGAGGCCCTGCGCGACCTGCCGCGCCCGAACCACGCCGATTACGCGGCCTACGTCAAGTACGGCAGGTACCACGACATCCGCGGCGGGGGGAACTTCTCCGGCAGGATGACGGCGCCTTTGTGCATCGCGGGCGGCATCTGCTTACAGATATTGGAGAAAAAGGGCGTGACCATCGGCGCGCACGTTCTGCAGGCGGGGCCCGTGCAGGACGACCCCTTCGACCCGATGGGCGTGGATCCCGCCGTTTTGCAGGCCCTCAAGGCCAAGGACATGCCCACGCTGAATGAGCAGGCGGAAACGGAAATGCGGTGGGAGATCGAAAACGCGCGCATGGCGCTGGATTCCCTGGGCGGGACCGTGGAGGCCGTGTGCCAGGGCGTGCCCGCGGGCCTCGGCCAGCCCATGTTCGGCGGCGTGGAGAACCGCCTGTCCCAGCTGCTGTTCGCGATCCCTGCGGTCAAGGCCGTGGAGTTCGGCGAGGGGACGGGCTTTGCCTCCCTGCGCGGCTCGCAGGCCAACGACCCCTTCCGGCTGGACGGGGAGGGGAACGTGCGCACCGCGACCAACCGCTGCGGCGGGATCCTGGGCGGCATCAGCTCCGGCATGCCCATCCTGGTCAGGGCCACGTTCAAGCCCACGCCGTCCATCGCCCGGCAGCAGCGGACCGTGAGCCTGTCCGCGGGGGAGGAAAGGTCCCTTGCCATCGAAGGCAGGCACGACCCCTGCATCGTTCCCCGCGCCGTTCCCTGCGTGGAGGCCGCGCTGGCTGTGGGCCTTGTGGACCTGATGCTGCAAAGGGCGGCGGAAACAGGCATCTGAACCGGCCCTGTCAAAGGCGCGGTTTCAATAAATATCATCAAAAAGAGGATAGTTTCAGGAGAGGAAGGTACACCCTATGGAAATCCAAGAGTTGCGCAAGAAGATCGACGCCATCGACGACCAGCTGGCCCGCCTGTTCAAGGAGCGCATGGACGTCTCGCTCTCCATCGCCCAGTACAAGAAGGAGAACAAGTTGCCCGTGCTGGACCGCGGCCGCGAGCGGGAGGTGCTCATCCGCGTGTCCGACATCGTGGGCGAGGACTACCAGGGCTATGCGAAGATCCTCTACCGCACGCTGTTCGACATGTCCCGCAGCGCCCAGCTCATGGCCATCGACGGCCAGAGCGAGCTGACGGAGGCCATCAAGACCGCCGTGGCCGAGACCCCGGCGCAGTTCCCCCAGCGCGCCACCGTCGCCTGCCAGGGTGTGGAGGGCGCCTATTCCCAGCAGGCCTGCGACAAGCTGTTCTCCCTGGCGGACGTGATGTACTTCAACCGCTTCGACGGCGTGTTCCAGGCCGTGAACGCCGGGCTGTGCCAGTACGGCATACTGCCCATCGAAAACAGCGCCGCCGGGTCCGTGACCGAGGTCTACGACCTGATGAAGAAGTACGACTTCTACATCTGCCGCAGCGTCAAGCTCAAGGTGGACCACGCCCTGCTGGCCATGGGCGGCGTGAAGCTGGCCAACGTGCGCGAGGTGGTTTCCCACCAGCAGGCCATTTCCCAGTGCAGCAAGTTCTTAAAGGCCAATCCCCAGATCAAGGTCACGGTGATGGAAAACACCGCCGCCGCCGCCAAGTACGTGGCCGGCAGCGGCCGCAGGGACGTGGCCGCCATCGCCTCCGTGGGCTGCGCAGAGCTGTACGGCCTGCAGATACTGGACGAGGGCATCCAGGACACCGACCACAACTACACCCGCTTCATCTGCATCTCCAAGAAGATGCAGATCTTCCCCGGCGCCAACCGCATCTCCCTCATGCTCACCGTGCCCCACAGGCCGGGATCCCTGTACGCGGTCATCTCCAAGTTCTCCAGCCTGGGGCTCAACCTCAACAAGCTGGAGAGCCGCCCCATGGCCGGCAAGGACTTCGAGTTCATGTTCTACTTCGACCTGGAAGCCTCGCCCTCCGCGCCGGAGCTGCTGAACATACTGGCCCAGATGGAAAAGGAGCTCACCAGCTTCTCCTTCCTGGGCGGCTACCAGGAAATCTTTTAAGGCGCGGCCATGGAATACGGACTGATCGGCGAAAAGCTGGGCCACAGCTATTCCGTGCCCATCCATGAGGCGCTGGCCGACTACGATTACAGGCTCTACCCGACCCCGCCTCAAAAGCTGGGCGAGCTGCTGACCACGGGCGACTTCAAGGGCCTGAACGTCACCATCCCCTACAAGCAGGCGGTGATGCCGTATTTAGCGCGCATCTCCGACGAGGCGCTGTCCATCGGCTCGGTCAACACCATCGTGCGGGAAAAGGACGGGAGTTTGAGCGGCTACAACACGGACCTGTACGGCATGGAGCACATGGCGGGCCTGCTGGGCGTGGTCCTCAAGGGCAAGAAGGCGCTGGTGCTGGGCAGCGGGGGGACGAGCCTCACCGCCCGCGCCATGCTGAAAAAACACGGGGCGCGGGAGACGATCGTGGTCTCCCGTAAGGGCCCCGTGACCTATAACGACCTGGACGCCCACAGGGACGCCCAGATCCTCATCAACACAACGCCCGTGGGCATGTATCCCGGCAACGGGGAAAGCCCCGTGGACCTTGCCCGCTTCCCCGCGCTGGAGGGCGTGCTGGACGTGATCTACAACCCCGCGCGCACCGCGCTGCTGCTGCAGGCGGAGGCGCTGGGCCTTCCCAACGCGGGCGGGCTGTCCATGCTGGTGGCACAGGCCAAGCGGGCCTGCGAGCTGTTCACGGGCAAAGCGCTGCCGGAAGGCGAGATCGGGCGGGTGACGCAGAGCATGCGCGCCACCATGATGAACCTCATCCTCATCGGGATGCCCGGCAGCGGCAAGAGCTCCATCGGGCGCGCCGCGGCCGCGGCCCTGGGCCGGGAGACGCTGGACGCGGACGAGGAGATCGTGCGCAGGGCGGGCATGTCCATCCCGGATATCTTCGCAAAATACGGCGAGGAATGGTTCCGGCGGCTGGAATCCCAGGTGCTGGCGGACTTCGGCAAGCTGTCCGGCAAGGTGATCTCCACCGGCGGCGGCGTGGTCATACGGGAGGAGAACTACGCCCATCTGCGGCAGAACGGCTACCTCATCCGCGTGGAGCGGCCGCTGGAGATGCTCAGCATGGAGGGGCGGCCACTTTCCCGCGATCTGGCCGCCCTGCGCGCGATGCACGCCAAAAGGGACCCGCTCTATGCCCGCTTTGCCCATGGGACGATCCAAAACGATACGACCATAGAGAACGCGGCGAAGGCCGCGATGGAGGCATTTTATGAAGCTGCTGGTCATTAACGGGCCCAACATCAACATGCTGGGCATCCGCGAAAAGGGACTTTACGGGGAGCAGAGCTACGAGCAGCTGCTCGCCTATATCCGTTCTTGCTGCAAGGAGCTGGGCGTGGAGGACGTGGAGTTCTTCCAGTCCAACCACGAGGGCGCCATCGTGGACGCCATCCAGGCTGCCTACGGAAAGAAGGACGCCATCGTCATCAACCCCGCGGCCTACACCCACACCTCCGTGGCCATACTGGACGCGCTCAAGTCGGTGAACCTGCCCGCCGTGGAGGTGCACCTGACCGACGTGACCAAGCGAGAGAACTTCCGCCAGGTGTCCTACGCCGGCATGGCCTGCCTGACCCGCTTCTGCGGCTTGGGCTTTGCGGGATACAGGGAAGCGATCAAGTACCTGCTGGACTACTTACAGGAGGAAAAGCAGGGATAAAAGGAGGGGCTGCGGGATGGTGAGGCGCGCGGAACTTACCGAGCTTGAGCGCGTGAACGAGCTTAGATACATGGTGAATGAGCTGCACGTACAGGCCCGCCCGGACAGGTTCCTGCCCGGCTTTGGCGAGGAGATACGCGACTATGCCCGCCAGATGCTGGAGAGCGAGCGGGGCGGCGTGTACGTGGCCCTGCGGGACGGAAGAATAGTGGGCTATGCGGTGGCGGAGAGGATCGAGAGAAAGGGAAACGCCTTCTCCCTGCCGCAGCGCTTCCTGCACGTGGTGGAGCTGGGCGTGGACGAAAGCTGCCGCAGGCAGGGCGTGGCCACGGAACTGGTGGACTACCTGCGCGCCCTCGCTCGCGCGGAGGACTTAGGTCACGTGGAGCTGGACGTGTGGGCCTTCAACCGGGAGGCGCTGTCCTTCTACGAGGCCCTGGGCTTTACCGAGGTCCGGCGCTTTCTGGAACTGAAGGCATGAACACAAGGCCCCGCCCGCGCGGGGCCTTATGTTTTGCCTAAAAGAACGCGTTTGCTACCGCCAGTTGTCAAAATGAACGCCCTTCTTGGTGGAAAAGAGGGGTAAAAAGCGGCTATACTTATCCCTCGAAGACAAGGAGGGGAGAAACACATGGACTTTTCGGAACGGCTGCAGGCCCTGCGCAAGACGAAGGGTTTGACACAGGAGGGCCTGGGCGAGCGGGTGGGCGTTTCCCGCCAGGCGGTGCAGAAGTGGGAGAGCGGCGCGGCCAACCCCGATCTGGACAACCTGGTCGCCCTGAGCGACTGCCTGGGCGTGAGCCTCGACTATCTGCTGAAGGGGGAGGAGCCGAGCGCCCCGCAGGCGCGGCCAGCCCCGGTCGGCTACGAGTTCAAGAGCCGCAGGACGCTGTTCGGGCTGCCGCTGGTGCACATCCACCTGGGCGCGCCGATGGGCCGCGTGTCCGTGGCCCGGGGCGTGGTCGCCATCGGGGACGTGGCCGTGGGCTACCTGGCGCTGGGCGGCGTGGCTGTGGGGTATCTGTCCTTCGGCGGCGTGAGCCTGGGCGCGTGCGCGTTGGGCGGGCTGACCTTAGGCGCGGTGGCGCTGGGCGGCGTCGCGATCGGGTATCTGGCCATAGGCGCGGCGGCCCTGGGCGTGTATGCCCTCGGCGCGGCGGCCGTCGGCTGCAACGCCATCGGCGCAGGCGCGGTGGCCTCCGGCTTCGCGGCGGGCGAGGAAGCGCGCGGCGCAGTGGCGCTGGGGAACAATGCCGAAGGCGGTCTGGCCCTCAAAGCCGCGGACTACGTGGGCCAGGCGGATGCGGTGCGCGCGCTGGTGCTGGAGAAGTGCCCGCGCATCTGGCGCTGGTTCCTCGAATTGGCGCTGCGGGCGCTGCTGTGACAAATACGATAGGAAAATGGAAAGAAGCAGGACGGTGCGTTGTCCTGCTTCTTTTAGTTGGAGACCTAGCCCAGAAACGGCGAGGCGGGCAGACATTTTGTGGAGAGAGCGGGAAGCCCCTGTCCGGTCGAGATTGTCAAAAGGGAGATCGGCGCAGGGCCTTTCCTTTTTATTCGTTAGAACATCGCGCGGCTGTGTCGGCGCTTCCAATGGCGTCAAAAAAGCCGCCGCAAGCGGATACATACAGCTTGCGGCGGCGTGGCGGAGAAGCCGGGATTTGAACCCGGGCGGCACTTTCGCACCCTACTCCCTTAGCAGGGGAGCCCCTTCGGCCTCTTGGGTACTTCTCCATGGGCCTGACGAAATGGCGGAGAGAGAGGGATTCGAACCCCCGGTGCTTTGAAAACATCACTGCTTTTCAAGAGCAGCGCCTTAAACCGCTCGGCCATCTCTCCATGTGAACGACCAGCAGTAAAGAGTATACCAGTTTTTTGGGAAGGCGTCAACGGTTTTTTCATTTTTTCAGGCACAAGCGAGGCTTTGGATCTTGCGTGCGGCCGCTTTTATATGTTGGTGCGGCGCGGCCGGAGGCCCGCGCGGCCGCGCAGGTAGTCCAGCGCGTCGGACAGGGAGCCGATCTGGTCGATGAGGCCGCTGTCCACCGCTTCCTGGCCGTCCAGTATGGAGCCCACGTCGTTGGCCATCTCGTCCCGGCTCATCAGCAGCTGGTAGAAGTGCTCCGTGGACATGCCGGAGTGGTCCACCACGAAGCGCGCCACGCGGGCCTGCATGTCGCGCATGTAGTCGAAGGACTGCCGGGCGCTGATGACCATGCCGGAGATGCGCACCGGGTGGATGGTCATCGTGGCCGAGGGCACGATAAAGGAGCGATCCGCGCTCACGGCCAGGGGCACGCCGATGGAGTGACTGCCGCCCAGGACCAGGGAAGCGGTGGGCTTCTTCATGCCCGCGATCATCTCCGCGATGGCAAGGCCCGCCTCCACGTCGCCACCCATGGTGTTGAGCAGCAGGAGCAGTCCCTTGGTCTTTTCGTTCTGCTCCACGGCCATCAGCATCGGCAGTATGTGCTCGTACTTGGTGGCCTTGTTCTGCGAGGGCAGCGCCATGTGGCCCTCGATCTGGCCGATGATGGTCAGGCAGGCGATGGGCTGGTCGCCCAGGGGAGAGGGGATGCCCATCTGCTGGATGTTGTCGATCCTGTCCTCGCAGGGCTTGTCTTCGCGCTCGTTTTCGTTCATGGTCGGAAAAACCTCCCTTTTTCCACACTTTGTTTAAAGTATGCCCGTAAAAAGCGGGGAAGATGCGGCAGGGAATGTGAAAAGAAACGGACGGCCGGAACACTTGTTAAAAATTTGCTTTTCTTGGGGGAAGGGCAGGAGTAAAAGAAGTTAGGGAGAATACTTAGAATATGGCTTAATTTGTAGCCTTGTTGCTGCGAAAATACTAGATATGGTGTTTTCAAAACGGCAGGGCGATTCCGAAGTTAAGAGAAAATGGAGGGATACTGGCATGAGTGAACTTAAGGACCTGAAGCAGGCGATGCTTGAGGCCGGCGGGGAACAGGGCGCTGCGGAGCAGCACAAGGCCGGCAAAAAGACCGCCCGCGAGCGCGTTGCCGCCCTGCTCGATCCGGAAAGCTTCGTGGAGGTAGGCCTCTTCGCTTCCGGCGTCGTCACCGGCTTCGGCACCGTGGAGGACAGGCCCGTGTATGTGTACGCGCAGGATCTCACCTGCCGCGCCGGGGCGATGGATGCTGCCCAGGCCGACAAGATCGTGCGCGTGATGGATCTGGCCGTCAAGACCGGCGCGCCCATCGTGGCCCTGCTGGACAGCGCGGGCGCCGACCTGACGGAGGGCGTGCGCGCCCTGGACGCCTATGCGCGCGTGATGGCCAAGACCGCGCAGGTCTCCGGCGTTGTGCCCCAGATCTCCGTGGTGGCCGGCCCCTGCGCCGGCGGCGCCGCGCTGATCCCCGCCATGGGCGACCTGGTGATCGCAGCGGACACCGCCGAGATGTTCGTCAGCGGCCCGCAGGTGGTCTCCGCCCGCACCGGCAAGGACATCAGCGCCAAGGAGCTGGGCGGCAGCGAGGCCCTGGACAAGAACGGCCTTGCGCACCTGACCGCCGCCAGCGAGGACGAGGCCATCGCCCTGGCCCGCAAGATCGTCTCCCTGCTGCCCGCCAACAACGAGGAGGACGCTCCCGTGGTCATGCAGGACGACCTCAACCGCCAGCTGGACATCGACTCCTATGCCGACGCCCACGACCTGCTGGTCCGCGTGGCCGATTTCAACGACTATGTGGAGCTGCAGAAGGGCTGCGCCAAGAACATGGTGGTGGCACTGGCCCGCCTGGGCGGCCGCACCGTGGGCCTTGTGGCCAACAACCCCGCCGAGAACGAAGGCACGCTGGACGAGGCCGCCTGCCGCAAGGCCGCCCGCTTCGTGCGCATGTGCGACTGCTTCAATATCCCCGTGATCTCCTTTGTGAACACCAAGGGCGCCGCGACCGTCACCGCCTGCCAGAGCGCGGGCGCGATCCAGGGCGGCGCGCAGCTGACCGGCGCTTACGCCGAGGCCAGCGTCTCCAAGGTCTGCGTGATCTGCGGCGACGCCATCGGCTCCGCCTACGCCGCCATGGGCAGCCGCGGACTGGGCGCTGACGTGGTCTTCGCCTGGCCGGGCGCCTTCATCGCCCCCATGGATGCAGACGCCGCCGTGCACGTGCTGAACGTTGACGAGATCCGTCAGGGCCAGGAGGTGGAGACGCTCATCCAGAACTACCGCAAGGAAAACGATGGCGTGGCCGCCGCCAAGACCGGCCTGGTGGACGACGTGATCGAGCCCGCCGCCACCCGCCAGATGGCCGCCGCCGCCCTGGAGATGCTTTTGGGCAAGAGGGAGAGCGCCCTGCCCAAGAAGCACGCCAACCTGCCCCTGTAAGGCGTAGAAGGAGGTCCGAAAGATGAACATTTGGTTGTACGGCCTTCTTGTCGCCGTGGTCGGCATGACCATCGTGTTCTTCGCCCTGGTGCTTCTGATCGCGGTCATCAGCGTGATGGCGGCCGCCTTCGGGATGTTCAAGGGCAAGAAGAAGGCCCAGCCCGCGCCCGCTCCGGCTCCCGCCGCTCCGGCCCCGGCCGCTGCCGCCGAGCCCGAGGGGGACGAGGACGAGATCGCCGCGGTGATCGCCGCCGCCGTCGCCATGATGGAGACGGAAGGGAACGGCCTGCGCGTCCGCTCCGTCCGCCGCATCGGCCAGAACGCGCCCGCCTGGAACGCCGCCGGCCGCAGGGAATACCTGGGCACTAGGTATTGATCTTTTAAGAGATCTTGATGAAACGCCGCGGTCGAATGTCAGGCCGCACTTCAAACCAAATATGGAGGAATCGCAAAATGCGCAGATTCGTTATCGCCGTGAACGGCAAGTCCTACGAAGTGGCTGTTGAAGAAGTCAAGGACGGCGCTCCCGCGCCCGTGATCGCGTCCGCTCCCGCTCCCGCCGCGCCCGCTCCGGCCCCCGCGCCCAAGCCCGCGGCTCCCGCTCCCAAGCCCGCCGCCGCTCCCGCCGGTGCCAACAGCGTCACCGCGCCCATGCCCGGCACCATCCTCGACGTGAAGGTGCAGAACGGCCAGGCCGTGAAGAAGGGCGACGTGCTCTTCATCCTCGAGGCCATGAAGATGGAAAACGAGATCCTCGCCGCCCAGGACGGCACCGTCTCCTCCGTGAGCGTGCAGAAGGGCGCTTCCGTCAACACCGGCGAGCTGCTGTGCGCCCTTTCCTAAGGCCCGTTTCTTGGCAAACGACGCAACGAGAATCGGCTAAGAAAGGGATGAGAAACTTTGGGAAACATTGATGTGCTGGGCACGCTGAAGCAATTCGCTTTGGATACCGGCTTTGTGACCATCACCTGGCAGCAGCTCGTCATGATCGCCGTGGCGTGCGTGTTCCTGTACCTGGCGATCAAGAAGCAGTATGAGCCCCTGCTCCTTGTCCCCATCGCCTTCGGCATGCTGCTGACCAACCTGCCCAACGCCGGGCTTTACCACACCGAGCTGTTCGCGGACGGCCACGTCCATTGGGACAACTTCGTGGGCGAGGCCGGCCTGATCGACTACCTATACCTGGGCGTGAAGCTGGGCATTTATCCCCCGCTGATCTTCCTGGGCGTGGGCGCCGGCACCGACTTCGGTCCCCTGATCGCCAACCCCAAGACGCTGCTTTTGGGCGCTGCGGCCCAGCTGGGCATCTTCGTGGCCTTCATCGGCGCTCTGGCCCTGGGCATGGACGTGCAGGCCGCCGCCTCCATCGGCATCATCGGCGGCGCGGACGGCCCCACCGCCATCTACGTGACCTCCCAGCTCAAGCCTGAGCTCTTGGGGCCCATCGCCGTGGCAGCGTACAGCTACATGGCCCTGGTGCCCGTGATCCAGCCCCCCATCATGAAGGCGCTGACCACCAAGAAGGAGCGCGCCATCAAGATGGAGCAGCTGCGCCCCGTCTCCAAGACTGAGAAGATCCTCTTCCCGATCATCGTCACCCTGTTCGTCTCCCTGCTGCTGCCCTCCGCGGCCCCGCTGGTCGGCATGCTGATGCTGGGCAACCTCATCAAGGAATGCGGCGTGGTGGAGCGCCTCTCCAAGACGGCGCAGAACGAGCTGATGAACATCATCGTCATCTTCCTGGGCGTCTCCGTCGGCGCGACCGCGACCGCCGAGGTGTTCATCCGCGTGGATACGCTCAAGATCGTCGCCATGGGCCTTGCGGCCTTCTGCTTCGGCACCGCGGGCGGCGTGCTGCTGGGCAAGCTGATGTGCTGGATGACCAAGGGCAAGATCAACCCCTTGATCGGCTCCGCTGGCGTGTCCGCCGTGCCTATGGCCGCGCGCGTCTCCCAGAAGGTGGGCCAGGCGGAGAACCCGTCCAACTTCCTGCTGATGCACGCCATGGGCCCCAACGTTGCCGGCGTCATCGGCTCGGCCGTGGCGGCGGGCGTGTTCCTGTCCATGTTCGGCTGATCGCAAAAAAACTCCAAGCGCCCCAGGCGGGCAGGGGAGAGGCCGGATCCGTCCGGCCCGCCCGCCCGGGATCGACGTTTCCCCCTAGAAAAATGGATATAAGGAGGGTTTTACTTTGGCGAAAGTTCAGATCTGCGAAACGATCTTGCGCGACGCGCACCAGAGCCAGGCCGCCACGCGCATGCGCCTGGACGAGATGCTGCCCGTGGCGAAGCAGCTGGACGAGGTCGGCTACTTCTCCCTGGAAGCCTGGGGCGGCGCGACCTTCGACTCCTGCATGCGCTTTTTGAACGAAGACCCCTGGGAAAGGCTGCGCGCCCTGCGCAAGGCCATGCCCAACACCAAGCTGCAGATGCTGCTGCGCGGCCAGAACATCTTAGGCTATAAGCACTACGCGGACGACGTCGTGGACATGTTCTGCAAAAAGAGCATCGAGAACGGCATCGACATCATCCGCATCTTCGACGCCCTGAACGACACCCGCAACATGGAGCAGGCCATGAAGTCCACCAAGAAGTACGGCGGCACCGTGGAGGCGGCCATGAGCTACACCATCAGCCCCGTGCACACCCAGGACTACTTCGTGAACCTGGCCGTGGAGCTGGAGAAGATGGGCGCGGACATCATCTGCATCAAGGATATGGCCAACCTGCTGCTGCCCTACGAGGCCTACGAGCTTGTGAGCCGCCTGAAGAAGAGCGTAAAGGTGCCCATCCACCTGCACACCCACAACACCACCGGCACCGGCGATATGACGCTGCTCAAGGCCATCGAGGCGGGCGTGGACATCGTGGATACCGCGCTGTCCCCCCTGGGCAACGGCACCTCCCAGCCGGCCACCGAGCCGCTGGTGGCGACGCTGCGCGGCACGCCCTACGACACCGGCTTGGACCTCAACAAGCTGTCCGAGATCTCCGTGCACTTCCGCACCGTGGCCGAAAGGCTCAAGAAGGACGGCTTCCTGGATCCCAAGGTGCTGAGCGTGGACATCAACACCCTGCTCTACCAGGTGCCCGGCGGCATGCTGTCCAACCTGATCTCCCAGCTCAAGCAGATGAACGCCTCCGACAAGTTCCAGGAGGTCCTGCAGGAAGTGCCCCGCGTGCGCGAGGACTTCGGCTATCCGCCCCTGGTCACGCCCACGTCCCAGATCGTCGGCACCCAGGCCGTGCTGAACGTGGTCTCCGGGCAGAGGTATAAGACGTTCACCAAGGAGTCCCGCGGCCTGCTGCGCGGCGAATACGGCCGCCTGCCCGCCCCGGTCAACGAGGATGTGCGCAAGATGGCCATTGGCGACGCGCCCATCATCACCGGCCGCCCCGCGGACGATCTGGCCCCCGAGCTGGACAAGTACCGCAGCGAGATCCGCGAGTATTACACCCAGGAGGAGGACGTGCTGTCCTACGCCCTGTTCCCGCAGGTCGCCCAGAAGTTCTTCCAGTACAGGCAGGCCCGCGACAAGGGGATCGACTCCACGATGCTCAAGGACAAGGTCCATCCCGTGTAAGGGAAAAACGCAAAACCAGCCTTTTAAGCGCCGCAGGTTTTATCCTGCGGCGCTTAAAGTTTCTTCCGGGGAAGCGTCCATTTCTTAAGAGGTCTGCCCGCAGAACTTGCGCGCCTTTTCCCCGCAAAAGGGAAAATGCGGAAAATAAGCGGGCCCTTTCTGTTCCATTTGCGGCGCGACTGTGTTATAGTATTTCCAAATAGAGAAAAAACGCGTTGTTTTCGGGGGAGTGAGAGGAAATGTCGCAGCTGCAGGAGGAGGAGCGGATCGGCCGCCGCAACTACTATCTGATGATCGCGGAAGGGGCCGTCTTCTGGTTCGCCTGCTCGTTCATCGACGGCAACGCCGTCATCTCCGTCTTTATCAACGAAGCCACGGGTTCCATCCAGCTGGCCGGGCTCACGGCCACGTTGCGCAACTGCATGTACATCGTGGGGCAGTTCCTGATCGGCCTGTGGATCTACCGCATCACGGACTTCGGCCGCGCCCTGCACGTGCTCAGCGCCTGCACGCGGCCCCTGCTCCTGTTGCTGGTGCCCATCCTTTTGCTCGGCGTTTCCGGCATGGCGGCGGCGGTCTGCGCCATCGTGCTGGTGAGCCTGTTCTACTTTTCGGACGGCTTCGTCGCCCTTGTGTGGACGGAGCTGGGCGCGCGCACCGTTTCCCCCAAGAACCGCTCGTCCATCCAGGGCTACCAGCAGGTGTTCGGCGGCGTGGCGGGGCTGGTCTCCGCCATCCTGGTCAAGGCCATCCTGGACAGCCCGCGACTTAACTTCACCTATCGCTACGCCATCATCTTCGGCCTGTCGGGCCTGGTGTTTTCCATCAACGCCTTCGTGCTGCGCTTTATCCGCGACTTTCCCCGAAACAAGGGCCGCCGCATCAACGCGCCGCGCACGGCCCTGGGGCCCTACCTTGCCAACTTCGTGCAGCTGTGGCGCGCGGACAGGAACTTCCGCCGCCTCATGTACTGCCGCATGCTGTATGTGCTTGGCATGATGGGCGCGGCGCTGTACGTGCTCTTCGGCCTTCAATACGCCAACCTGACCTCCGGGCAGGCCTCCGCCATGCTGTACCTGCAGGTGGGCGGCCAGGTCGCGGGCGGCTTCCTCTGGGCGCAGCTCTGCCGGCGCAAGGGGAACAACTTCCAGATCGTGTGCAGCTTCCTCGTGCCCATTTTGATCGCCCTGCTGGGCGCCTTCGCCCATTTTGCGGGCAGGACGGGCGCGAACCTCGTCTGGGCCGTGGGGCTGATGGTGCTGCTGTCCGGCATGTACACCAGCGCCTGGGTGGGCATCTCCAACCGCATGATCGACATCGTGGAGCCCGCCGACCGCACCCACTATCTGGTGATGCAGTCGCTGATCCAGTTCCCCTTCACGTTCTCGGCCTACCTGGCGGGTCTGGCCGCGGAGATCTGGTCCTACCTGCCCGTGTTCGCGGCCATGGGGATCAGCGGCCTGATGGGCCTTCTGCTCTCGCTCAAGTTGTTCCGGGAGCGCAACAGCATCCCCCTGCGCGTGGAGACCAGCAAATAAGGCGTTTTTGGCTGCTTTTAAAAAAGGAGGAAAGAAAACAAGATGCGCATACTGCTCACCAACGACGACGGCTACGACGCCGAGGGCCTGCAAGCCGTTTACAGCGCCCTGAGCGCCCGGCACGAGGTGCTGGTCGCCGCGCCGGACTCCCAGCGCAGCGCCGTGGGGCACGGCGTCTCCTTCCACAAGGGCTTCCACGTCCGGCCGACGCCCCAGGGCTACGCCCTCTCCGGCACGCCCGCGGACTGCGTCAAGTGGGCCATCGTGGCGCTGAAGAGAAAGTACGACCTGGTGGTCTCCGGCATCAACCGGGGCGCGAACCTGGGCGTGGACGTGCACTATTCCGGCACGGACGGGGCCGCCATGGAGGCGGTGTTCTACGGCATGCCCGCCGTGGCGCTCTCCTGCCTGTGCAAGGAGTTCAAGGACAGCGCGTTTTTGGGCGAGCTGTCCCTTAAGATTATCGAGCGCCTGGCGGAGGATCCCCTGCCGCCGCGCCGTTTATTGAACGTCAACTTCCCCAATTTGTCCCGAGGCGATAAGGTGGAGTACGCCGTGGCGCCGATGGGCTTCCAGTTCAACGAGGAGGAGCTGGAAGACAGGGGAGAAGGGGAGTTCTTCTACTCCGGCTATTACGGCGTGCACCTGCCCAAGACCGACAGCGACCTGGACGAGGTGTACGGCGGCAAGGTGTGCTTAACGCCCCTCACCTGGGACCTGACCGACCACCAGAGCCTGTCCCATGTGCGAAGGCTCATCCCCTGACCCGAGGCCCGTGACGCGCGAGGATGAAGGATTTTAGAATTGTTGTTGCATTTTTTGACGGCTATGGTACAATATTTAAGCATAAGGATCGGTGATCCTGCATCCGGGGAACCGCTGCACATTCATCTTTAAAGAAGGTAGGTACTTATGGAACAACGCCAGGAGCTGCTCACGCGCATCAACCAGACCGGGCGCAAGCTGTCCAAGGGCCAGAAGCGCATCGCGGAATACATCGTGA
>CANQPP010000004.1 GCA_947625765.1 uncultured Clostridia bacterium | reverse complement strand
ACTTCCTGCCGGACATCTACGTGCCCTGCGACGTGTGT
Organism: uncultured Clostridia bacterium; assembly: GCA_947625765.1. Classification (GTDB taxonomy): domain Bacteria; phylum Bacillota; class Clostridia; order Christensenellales; family UBA1750; genus CALWRM01. The sequence goes on along the minus strand of CANQPP010000004.1, from coordinate 93,802 downwards.
AAGGGCCACCGCTACAACCGCGAGACGCTGGAGGTGCGCTACAAGGGCAAGAACATCTACGACGTGCTGGACATGACCGTGGAGCAGGCGCTCTCCTTCTTCGAGAACCACCAGTCCATCCGCCGCAAGCTGCAGACGCTCTACGAGGTGGGGCTGGGCTACATCAAGCTCGGCCAGCCGTCCACGCAGCTCTCCGGCGGCGAGGCCCAGCGCATCAAGCTGGCCACGGAGCTCTCCCGCGCCGAGACCGGCAAGACGCTCTACATCTTGGACGAGCCCACCACGGGCCTGCACATGGCCGACGTGGACCGGCTGATCCAGATGCTCGAGCGCCTGACCGACGGCGGCAACACGGTTCTGGTCATCGAGCACAACATGGACGTGATCAAGTGCGCCGACTACGTGATCGACCTAGGTCCCGAGGGCGGCGACCTGGGCGGCGAGCTGGTCGCCTGCGGCACGCCCGAGCAGGTGGCCGCGTGCGATAAGAGCTACACCGGCCAGTGGCTGCTGCGCTCCGGCGTGGAGCCGCAGGCGTAAACCGATTTCCCTGATCTTACGGTACGAAAAGGCCTCTGCCCCTTGAGGGGGCGGGCCTTTCCACGATACAAGCACCAAAAAAGGGAGGACACAGAACATGAAACAGTCTCTTATGCAGAAGTTCGATCTTTCGGGCCGGGTCTGCATCGTCACCGGCGGGGCCCAGGGTCTGGGGCTCGCCATGGCACAGGCCGTCGCAGACGCGGGCGCGGATATCGTGCTGGCCGACATCAACCAGCCCCTGGCCGAGCAGAGCGCAAAAGAGATCGCGCAGAGCAGCGGCGTTACCGCCTGCGCCATCCAGACCGACGTGACCAAAGAAGACTCCGTCAACGCCCTGGTCGAGCAGGTGCTCGCCCGCTTCGGCCGCATCGACTGCCTCATCAACAACGCGGGCATCTGCGTGCACGAGAGCGCGGAGAACATGAGCTACGCCGACTGGTCCAAGGTGATCGACGTGAACCTGAACGGCGTGTTCCTAATGTCCAAGGCCGTGGGCAATGAGATGCTGCGCGCCGGCAGGGGCACCATCGTCAACATCTCCTCCATGTCGGCCATCATCGTCAACACGCCCCAGGGCCAGTGCGCCTACAACGCCTCCAAGGCGGGCGTCATGCACCTGACCAAGTCCCTGGGCACCGAGTGGGCGAGAAAGGGCGTGCGCGTCAACACCATCGCCCCGGGCTACATGCGCACCGAGATGACCGCACCCGTGTTCGCCGAGGGCGGCGAGATGGTCAAGACCTGGATGGCCATGTCCCCCACCGACCGTCCGGGCGAGCCCGAGGAGCTGGGCCCCCTGGCCGTGTTCCTGCTCTCCGACGCCTCCTCCTTCGTCAACGCCTCCGTCTTCACCGTGGACGGCGGCTACACCGCCTGGTAAGGCGATCCACATAAAAAGAAAAGGAGCAAAGCGATGTCCGAGCGACTGATCGTGCTTTCCACCACTTTGCAGGAGCCCCAGGTCCGCTGGCTGCGGGAGCGCTTTCCGCAGTTCACGTTCAAGGCCTACGCCCGCAAGGAGCGGCCCGACCCGGAGGCGCTGGCCGCCTGCGAGGTGCTGTTCAACTACGGCACCTGGTCCCAGATCGAGCAGCTGAGCAGCAACTGCCGCTACATCCACACCATGTCCGCCGGGATCGACGGCTACATCGAGGCCATCGAAAAGAAGTTCGGCGCGGGCTTCCCCTTCACCAACGGCGCGGGCGTGTACAACGTGACCTTGGGCGAGCACACCGTGGCCCTGCTGCTGGCCGCGCTGCGGGGGCTCAACAAGGCCGCGCAGATCATGCCCTCCGGCCGCTGGGCCACCGATGAGGTGCGCGTGCTTGGCGAGGTCTCCGGCTCCACCATCGCGGTGCTGGGCACCGGCGACATCGGCCTGCACGCCGCCAAGGCGCTCAAGGGCTTCGGCCCCAAGGCCATCCTGGGCTATAAGCTCCATCCGACGGAGCCCTTCGGCCCCTTCGACGAGATCCTGACCGGGGAGGAAGGCCTGCGCTCCGCGCTCTCCCGCGCCGACCACGTGCTCATCTGCCTGCCCGGCAGCCCCTTCACCAAAGGGCTCATCGGCGAGGAACAGTTTGCGACCATGAAGAAGGGCGCCGGCATCGTCAACATCGGCCGCGGGTCCATCGTCGACCACGCCGCCCTGGTCCGCGCCCTGCAGAGCGGCCGCCTGGCCTACGCCGCCATGGACGTGACCGACCCCGAGCCGCTGCCCGCCGATTCCCCCCTGTGGCGGATGGACAACGTGCTCATCACCCCCCATTACGCCGGCCTGTATGCTGACCTCCAACGCCACGCCGAGTGGTTCGCCGAGAACCTGCAGGCCCACCTGGACGGCAGGCCCCTGCCCGGCGCGGTCGACACCCGCTGGCGCTACTGAGCCTCGCGCCTTACACACGAAACGGAGGAAACGCAGCATGACCACCTTCGTCTGCACCAAATGCGGCTATGAATTCAAGGCCGAAAAGAAGCCCGACCTCTGCCCCTTCTGCTACGCCCCCATCCACCACCTGATCCCCAAGAAGGACGAGCCGGACGAACAACCCCAGGACAGCGACAAAGACTAAACCACACATCTACCCAACACGCCAGGCGGCGCAGCCATCGCTGCGCCGCCTGGTCGAAGCGGACCAGCCGTCGGCAGCATTTACAACAACGCACAGGAACGGAGCGCGCATGAACCATGGAGCAAAGGGTCTTTTATTCGCACTTTGATCCCCTGACGGGAAGGTACCAGTCCAACCGCTGCCATCTTGCGGGGACCGAGCGGGAAGCGGAGGCGCGGCCCTGCCACGGGCTTTCGCCGGAGCTCCTCAGGTTCACGGCGCTGCTGCACGACTGCGGGAAGTATTCCGCTGAGTGGGCAGCGTACTTTGCCGCCTCCATCAAGGGGAAGCGCTCCGGCCCGAAGCTCGACCACGCGACGGCGGGCGGCATACTCGCCCGGGAGCTGCTGGGTGACCCCTCGGCCGCCGCGTTCGTCTCCACCGCGATCTATTGTCACCACGGGCTGCACGACGGCTACTCCTTCGACAGCGATACCTTCCTCACCGACAGCCGGCGGGAAAAGGCAAAGTCGCTGCCCATCGACGAATGCAGGGAGGCGTTCTTTGCCGATTTTGACCGCTCCGAGGTCGAAGGGCTGGCCGCGGGCGCGAAGGCGAGCTGCCGCGCCCTGATCCAGCGGGTCCAGGACTACCTCACCGCAAACGGCCGCCCGTACGGACACCCCCACTTTTTCCTCGGCCTGTATGAGCGGCTCCTTACGTCCATCCTCATCGACGCAGACAGGCGCGACACGGAGGACTTCCTGTCCGGCGAGCGCGCGGACGTCCGCTTTGGCGATCTGCAAGCTCTGTGGGAGGACTGCGCCGCGAACCTCGAGCGCAGGCTCGCCTCGTTGGGCGGAGAGGGCGAGATCAACGCCTGCCGCCGCGAGATCTCCCGCCTGTGCCTTGCTGCCGCGCACAGCGACGCCCGCCGCTTCATACTCTCCGTTCCGACGGGGGCCGGCAAGACGCTCTCTTCCCTGCGCTTCGCGCTGGCCTGCGCGCGGGAGAAGCACAAGAAGCGCATCATCTACGTCGCGCCGTACATGTCGATCACGGAGCAGAACGCCCGGGAGATCCGCGAGGCCGTCGGGAGGGACGACATCGTCCTTGAGCACCACTCCACCATCGTCGTGGAGGACGACGACGAGCAGGCCCGCTACGACAGGCTGACGGAGGACTGGCGCGTCCCCATCGTCGTCACCACCGCGGTGCAGTTCCTCAACACGCTGTTCTCCTCCCGGACCGCCTGCGTGCGCCGCTTCGGCAGCCTCTGCGACAGCGTCGTGATCGTCGACGAGGTGCAGGCGCTGCCCCTCAAGGTGACGGAGCTGTTCTGCGCCGCCGTCAACTTCCTGAGCGAGTTCGAGGGCGCCGTGTTCGTCCTCTGCTCGGCGACGCAGCCCTGCTTCGAGACGATCTGCCAAAATCGTCTTCTCCCCGCCGCGCGCATGGTCAGCGACGAGAAGTTCCCGGATGCCTTCGTGCGCACGGAGCTGCACGACGACACAAATACCTATCTGGACCCGGACGCGGCGGCCGCCTACATCGCGGATAAGGCGCATGCCCACGGCGACGTGCTGTTCATCGCCAACACCAAGGGCTGCGCCGCAGCGGTCTATGCCCGCGTGCTCGAGCTCTGCGGCGGCGAGTTCGACGTTTTCTACCTCTCGACGAACCTGTACCCCGAGCACAGGCGCGACATCATCCAAAGGCTCAAGGAGGGCACGGGCAGGCCGCGCATCTGCATCAGCACACAGGTCGTGGAGGCCGGCGTGAACCTGTCCTTCCGCTGCGTCGTCCGCTCGCTGGCGGGGCTGGACAGCGTCATCCAAGCGGCGGGCCGCTGCAACCGAAACGGCGAGTTCCCCATGGGCCACGTGTATATAGTCCAAATGGATGAGCAAACGGAAAATCTGGAGCGCCTGCCCGACATAAAATACGCGCAAGAGACGATGTTGACCAAAGTTATCGACAAGTACAAAAAGCACCATGAGGAAGGCGAGCGTCTGGACAGCAAGTATTTTATCGACGAATATTTTCGTTGGTATTACAAAAACCGGAAAAATGTGCTTGCATACCCCGTGAAGATCAGCGGCGTTTCGACGAACATCGTCAAGATGCTCTCCGACAACCCTGACCTCTGCCCCAGGAGAAGAGACCACCTGATGTGCCAGGCATTTTCCACGGCGGGCAGCGCCTTCGAGGTGATCGAGGACAGCGGCAAGTTCTCCGTCGTCGTGGAAACGAAGCTCTCCCGGCCGCTGCTGCAGGAATACGAGGAAAGGGATACGGGGATCGGGCGCAAAAAGCAGCTGCTCCGGCTTCTCTCCTCCTACACGGTCTCGATCTCGGACGCCCTTCGCCGGGATATCGGCAGCGGCATCCGGCCGACCGCCGACGGCGCGCTCTACATACTCGATGAGCGATACTACAACGATCAAACCGGCGTGAGCGCCACGCCGTCTCTGATGGAAACCTTAGCCGTATGAACCAAAGAAAGGGTGAGGCAGAATTGCATGAAAACAGGATAGAGTTCGAGCTGTACGGCGGCCGCGCTCTGTTCTCGGACCCGATCACGCGCGTGGGCGGCGAGAAGCTGTCGTACCCCGTGCCGACGTACGAGGCCTTAAAGGGCGTCGTGCAGAGCATCTACTGGAAGCCGACGATCGTCTGGATCGTGGACGCGGTCAGGATCATGGACCCGATCTCGACCGAATCGGTGGGGGTGCGCCCGATCTCGTACATCAGCGACAAAAACGGGCTGTCGTATTACACGTACCTGCGCAACGTGCGCTATCGGGTCCGGGCCCACTTCGAGTGGAACCTGAACCGGCCGGAGCTTGCCGGCGACCGGGACGAGAACAAGCACCACAACATCGCCCGGCGCATGGTCGCAAGGGGCGGCAGGCGCGACATCTTCCTGGGCACCCGCGAGTGCCAGGGATACGTGGAGCCCTGCGTCTTCGACGAGGGGAGCGGCGCGTACGACGACCGGGAGGAGATCGACTTCGGCTTCATGTACCACGGCATCACCTATGCCGACGAAGCCACGCTGGACGAGGACAGGGGCGGCATAACGGTGCGCTTCTTCCACGCCGTGATGAAAAGGGGCGTGATCGAGTTCCCACGCCCGGAAAAATGCACCACAAAACGCCGTATCAAGGACATGGAGATCAAGCCGTTCGGCCTTGGGGACAACTTCAGCGGCGCGGGCGAATTCAGCACGGAGGATGACGGATGAACATGAACTGGGTCCGCGAGCTGCTCGATCTGTACGAGGGCAATCGGCAGCTCGTCGGCAAGATCGAAATAGGCCGTTTTGGCGAAGAAGTGACCCTGCTGCCGCCCTTCCACACGATCGCAAAGGCACATATCACGGTGCATATTTCGCCGGAAGGCGACTTTATCAGGGCTTTCAGAGTGAACAAGACCGACATATCCACCGTGATCCCCGTTACGGAAGATTCTGCGTCGAGAACAGTCAATATCGCCCCCCATCCGCTGTGTGACAATCTTTCTTACATAGCGGGAAACTTTAAAGACTATGCTCAAAAACCTAAATCCAATCCCGAAAAAAAGCATCACGCGTATCTGGAGGGGCTTAAAGCCTGGGCGCAGTCCCCATACTCACACGAAAAGGTGCGCGCCGTGTACAGCTACGTTCTGCGAGAGCACACAATCGAGGATCTTCTTTCCTCCCCCGGCGTCCTTCCCGTTGATGAGAATGGCAAGATCGACGACCAGTTCATCAGGTTTTCCATTGAAGGTGATATGGATGACCGATCGTCTTTGCGCAAATGCCCGCCGGAATGTTGGAAAGACCCGACGCTGTGGGACGCGTACATTGATTACGTAAAAAGCAAGCTTGGCGATCCAGAACTTTCCTATCTCACCGGTGAAGATTCTCCTATCTCGTATCTCCAGCCCAGAATTGGTATGGCCAAGTTAATTTCGTCCAATGATGGTGATGGATTTACATACCGCGGGCGCTTTGCGACGAAGGAAGAGGCATTCGCCATCGGCTATGAGGAATCATTGAGGCTCCACAATGCGCTCAGATGGATCATCGACCGGCAGGGCAAGAGCTATGGGGATCTCACCGTCGTGGTCTGGGAATCGAAGCTCGAACCGCTCCCCGCTTTCGACGCGGGCGCGGACGAGATCTGCGGCGAGGACATTGACTTCTTCATGGGCGACGAGGAAAACGGCGCTCCCGTCAAGGAGGACAACGGCCCCGAACAGACGCAGGCGGCGAGGTTCCTGTCCGCCATCGACGGTTACGGCAAAAAGCTCGACTACGATTCCAACACCATGCTTCTAGCCCTCAACATACCAACTAAAGGGCGGATATCGATCATGGAGTCCTCCTCCCTTCCCACGAGCGTCTACCTCGACAACGTCAAGCGTTGGCACGCCGACTGCGGCCTCATCCACACACGCGAAAAGGACAATCGCCGCTACTACGGCATGGTAAGTCTCAAGGGCATCGCCGACCTACTCTACAAAAACGATTCGACCTCCAACAAGGACTCCAAGGATTTTAAAAAGCTGTTGCCCACCGTCTGCAACAGGCTGCGCCCGTGCATCATCTACGGGCGTCCGCTGCCCATCGACATGGTGAACCTCGCTGTGCGCAAGGCTTCATCGCCACAATCGTATAAGCATGAGAGCAAATGGGAGCAGATGCTCTCGCTCGCCTCATCAATGGTCAAAAAGAAAAGGATCGAACAAGGAGAGAAGTGGACTATGGCACTCAACAAGGACAGCAAAAACCGCAGCTATCTTTTCGGTCGACTGCTCGCAATCGCGGACAGGATCGAGTATCTCACTTACAAAAATGACAAAGGTTCGCAAACAAAAAAGGACAAAAAAGAAAAAGAAGAAGGGTTCAAGCAAACGAACGCGAAACGATACATGACTGTGTTTTCGCAGAGGCCTTCGCGCACCTGGCAGATCATCGCGGAGCGCGTCGAACCCTACAAGCAGAAGCTCTCGATCAGCACAGTGCTCTACTGCGACCACCTCATCGAGGAGATCTGCCAGAACTTTGCCGAGAACGACTTCCTCGACGATTCCCCTCTCGACGGGCTCTACCTGCTCGGGTATTACCACCAGTCCTATGAACTGCGCAATAAAAACGAAACGAAAGAAAGCGAGGAAAACGAAAATGAGTGAACTCCGCGGAAAAATCGACTTCGTCATGCTTGTATCAGTGACCAATGCCAATCCGAACGGCGACCCCCTCAACGGCAACCGCCCCCGTGAAAGCTACGACGGGTACGGCGAGATCTCGGACGTGTGCATAAAGCGCAAGATCCGCAACCGTTTCCAGGACATGGGCGAAAGGATCTTCGTCCAGTCCAACGACCGTTCCGACGACGGTTACACCAGCTTAAGCATGAGGGCAAAAAATAGTGAAGAGCTCAAGTCCCTAAAGGAAGGAGAAACGGTTGCCGAGGCCGCTTGTCGGACGTGGATCGACGTGCGCACCTTCGGCCAGCTCTTCGCTTTCAAGGCTGATACCAAAGGAGAAGGCGTATCTATGGGCATTCGCGGTCCCGTCTCGATCCATCCGGCGATGAGCGTTTCGCCCATCGATATCGTAAGTCTGCAGATCACCAAGAGCGTGAACAGCGAACCGGGAGAAAAGCGCGGCACCGACACGATGGGCATGAAGCATCGCGTCAGCTACGGCCTGTACGTCGTCAAGGGCAGCGTCAACGTCCAGCTCGCGGAAAAGACCGGCTTCTCCCAGGAGGACGCCGAAAAGCTGAAGGAAGCGCTCCGCACGCTGTTCGAGAACGACGCCTCCTCCGCCCGTCCCGAGGGCAGCTGCGAGGTCGAGCGCCTGTACTGGTGGCAGCACGCGGAAAAGACGCCGGCCGTCTCCACCGCCAAGGTGCACAGGAGCGTGAAGATCGTCCCGAAGAAGGAGCGCCCCTTACGCTTTGACGACTACGAGGTGACGCTGGAGCTGCCGCAGGGCTGCGTAGAGCCCGAGATCCTGTAAGATGTACGCAGAGGACGAATATTTGCAGCTTTCCGGCATACAGCACTACGCGTTCTGCAAGCGCCAGTGGGGGCTCGCCTACATCGAACAGCAGTGGCAGGAAAACGTCCGCACCGTCGAGGGCCATCTCGTCCACGAGCGCGCCCACGACGTCTCCACCGAGCATCGCGGCGACGTGATCACGTCGCGCGCGATGCCGGTGTCCTCGCGTGCGCTCGGCATTTCGGGCGAATGCGACGTCGTCGAATTTCACAAGGAGACGGCGCAGCGCGACGATGCTGTGTTTCTTCCGGCCTACGACGGCATTTACAGCGTCGTGCCGGTGGAGTACAAGCGCGGCTCTCCCAAGCAAAACGAGGTGGACGCGCTCCAGCTGTGCGCGCAGGCGCTGTGCCTGGAGGAAATGCTGTCGTGCCGCATCGACGCGGGGTACCTGTTTTATGCCCAGACCCGGCGGCGACAGCACATCGAATTTACGGACGAGCTGCGCGGGGAGGTCAAGCGCATCTTTCAAGAGATGCACGAGCTGTACCGCCGCGGCGTGACCCCGCGCGGCAGGCGGACCAAGTCCTGCAACGCCTGCTCCCTGCGCGACCTGTGCCTGCCCGCGCTCGAAAAGAAGCGCGACGTGGGCCGCTACATCGACGGCGAGATCGGCCGTGAGGAGGCGGAAGCATGAAGAAGCTGCTCAACACGCTCTATGTCACCTCTCCCGGCCGCTACCTGTCTCTGGACGGCGAGAACATCGTCGTTACCGAGAAGAACGAGGAGATCGCCCGCCTGCCGCTGCACAACCTCGAAGGCGTGGTCACATTCGGCTACACGGGCGCGAGTCCCGCGCTCATGGGCGCGTGTGCGGAGAGGGACATTTCCCTATCCTTCCTCACGCCGTCCGGCCGCTTCCTGGCCCGCGTTTCCGGCAGGCAGCGCGGCAACATCCTGCTGCGCAGGAAGCAGTACCGCATCGCCGACAGCCCCGATGAAAGCGTCAAGATCGCGCGCAACTGCATCGTGGGGAAGATCCACAACGCCAAGTGGGTGCTCGAGCGCGCCTGCCGCGATTACCCGATGCGGGTAAACACGGAGCGGCTGAAGGGCGCGTCGTCCCGTCTCGGCGACATGATGCGGGAAGCCCGGCAGAGCACCTCCCCGGATCACCTGCGCGGCATCGAGGGCGTCGCCGCGGCCGAATACTTCTCCGTCTTCGACGAGATGATCCTGCGCCGCAAGGACGTGTTCGCCTTCAAGGAACGCAATCGCCGCCCGCCGCTGGACCCCGTCAACGCCATGCTGTCCCTGGCGTATACGCTTCTGACCTCCATGTGCCAAAGCGCGCTGGAGACCGTCGGCCTCGACCCGTATGCGGGCTTTTTCCACACCGACCGCCCGGGCCGGGCCTCGCTGGCGCTCGACATGATCGAGGAGCTGCGCGCCGTCATGGCGGACCGCTTCGTCCTGTCCATGATCAACCTGGGCGTCGTCGACAGGTCCTGCTTTCTCATGCAGGAGAGCGGCGCCGTCGTCATGACGGACGAGGCGCGGAAGAGCTTCCTCTCCCAATGGCAGAAGAAAAAGCAGGAGATCATCACGCACCCGTTTCTCGGGGAAAAGGTCGAATGGGGCATGGTGCCGTACGTGCAGGCGATGCTGCTGGCGCGCCATCTCCGCGGCGACATGGATGAATATCCCCCGTTCCTTTGGAAGTAGCCGGTGTAGGAGGAAAATGCCATGCTGGTCCTGATCACCTACGATGTCAATACCGAAACGGCCGAAGGGAAGAAGCGCCTGCGCCGCGTCGCGAAGGAGTGCGTCAACTACGGACAGCGCGTGCAAAACTCCGTGTTCGAGTGCAGCCTCGACGCGGCCAAGTGCCGCGAGGTCAAGGCCAAGCTCGAGAAGATCATCGACAAGGACAGGGACAGCCTCCGTTTCTACTACCTCGGCAACAACTATAAGAGCAAGGTCGAGCACGTCGGCGCCAAGGGCGGCTTCGACGTGAACGACCCGCTGATCGTCTAGCCGCCGGTGCGAACGTGGAGCGGACACAAAACGCCCGTGTCTTCGCACCAGAAATTTCTTCTCTTTCTCGCGCAAAAAGTGCAGAAACGGCGATATCCATGCGCGCTATGCGGGAAAGATCGTGAACACTTGTGCAGGCATGTGCACAGCAAGCGGCAGCTTTTGTACATGTTTGCTGTCGGGCCCCCCGCGGGGCCCGTGGATTGAAATTTGCACAGTTCGGTGCAGGCAGAAGCGGTGATGTTGGTCGGGCCCCCCGCGGGGCCCGTGGATTGAAATGTCATACCCCTCCGAACCCAGGGTAGCGTCCACGTGTCGGGCCCCCCGCGGGGCCCGTGGATTGAAATAGAACGGTCTGACCGTTGTGCCTGCCGCCCGCAAGTCGGGCCCCCCGCGGGGCCCGTGGATTGAAATCAGTTCAAAGCCCGTCCTGTCCTGCCACTCCTGCGTGTCGGGCCCCCCGCGGGGCCCGTGGATTGAAATGCCCCAACTGGTAAATCAGCCAGACGAAGGACAGTCGGGCCCCCCGCGGGGCCCGTGGATTGAAATGTTGCCAGGAACATTGACGATAAGCCCATGACCCGTCGGGCCCCCCGCGGGGCCCGTGGATTGAAATAAGGTGTCTGGAACGTATGTTCTGGACGTGCGGGGTCGGGCCCCCCGCGGGGCCCGTGGATTGAAATGGATGATGCGGCAGCACAGCTCATAGTCCTCTTTGTCGGGCCCCCCGCGGGGCCCGTGGATTGAAATTGGTCTTATCCTTTTCCGATGTTGGTGCTGTCGCGTCGGGCCCCCCGCGGGGCCCGTGGATTGAAATGTAGCGTCTGCTGGCCCTGCTGGCCGCCGATGATGTCGGGCCCCCCGCGGGGCCCGTGGATTGAAATCACACGCCGTCGATGATGGTGACGTTGGAAAGGGGTCGGGCCCCCCGCGGGGCCCGTGGATTGAAATGACCAATCTATGCCGCCGTCCGCCGCGCCCTGCTGTCGGGCCCCCCGCGGGGCCCGTGGATTGAAATTTCTTCGTCCGGGAAGGGGTAGTCGTCGTCATACCGTCGGGCCCCCCGCGGGGCCCGTGGATTGAAATTTCCCGGCCTTGGCGGTGGCGTCGTAGCCCATGCGTCGGGCCCCCCGCGGGGCCCGTGGATTGAAATCACTTACGCGGTGAGGGTGGCCCGCAGGGTGCCGTCGGGCCCCCCGCGGGGCCCGTGGATTGAAATTGGTCTCGGCCATCAGAGGCCAAGAGGGAGAAAGTCGGGCCCCCCGCGGGGCCCGTGGATTGAAATACCCGTGTCGCAACCATGCTGCGGGAGCAGTTCAAAGGTCGGGCCCCCCGCGGGGCCCGTGGATTGAAATCCGCGGCGTATGCGGTCATGGAGCACATCATCGGTCGGGCCCCCCGCGGGGCCCGTGGATTGAAATACCTGGACCTACGCCATGAAGCAGATGGCGGCGGCGTCGGGCCCCCCGCGGGGCCCGTGGATTGAAATGCCTTCACGGTCCGCGAGGAGAGCTACGACAGCGCGTCGGGCCCCCCGCGGGGCCCGTGGATTGAAATGCGCACACGGAGCTGGAGTACCCGGCGTTCTTCGCGTCGGGCCCCCCGCGGGGCCCGTGGATTGAAATCTGTATATTATTATAAACCATACAGTTTAAGTTGTCGGGCCCCCCGCGGGGCCCGTGGATTGAAATACGTCCGCCTGCCTGGAGTTCCCGCTGGAGAACGTCGGGCCCCCCGCGGGGCCCGTGGATTGAAATGTTCGGTGCTTGCCCGCTTTCCTGTTGGCCCAGGGTCGGGCCCCCCGCGGGGCCCGTGGATTGAAATTCATGATTTTCAATATGATTTCGTCCGGGGGGGGGTCGGGCCCCCCGCGGGGCCCGTGGATTGAAATTGCTGTCATAGTGGATACCTCCCGCAACAGATGAGTCGGGCCCCCCGCGGGGCCCGTGGATTGAAATGCTCCTTCGTGAAGGAGGGGATGTCCCGGCTCTCGTCGGGCCCCCCGCGGGGCCCGTGGATTGAAATTCTTTCGCCCACGCGGGAACATTCGGGTCCGTTTCCGTCGGGCCCCCCGCGGGGCCCGTGGATTGAAATATTCATGAGTTCGGCGCTCCCGGCCGTCACATCAAGTCGGGCCCCCCGCGGGGCCCGTGGATTGAAATATGTATATAATTATATGCTAATATTAGCATATTGGTCGGGCCCCCCGCGGGGCCCGTGGATTGAAATCACTACGTGCAGTGCGAGGACGACGGAGACCTGGTCGGGCCCCCCGCGGGGCCCGTGGATTGAAATACAACATCCGCGCGGGGCTTCTCGTGGGCTAGCGTCGGGCCCCCCGCGGGGCCCGTGGATTGAAATGTTCTGGAACTGCGCTATGCAGAGGACGGTGACGGGTCGGGCCCCCCGCGGGGCCCGTGGATTGAAATGTTGCCCAGGGCTTGCAGCATGTTCCGGCCCATGGTCGGGCCCCCCGCGGGGCCCGTGGATTGAAATATCTCGCCGATGAAAGTTATTTCGGTCCACTTTCGTCGGGCCCCCCGCGGGGCCCGTGGATTGAAATTCTATGATCCTTTACGGGCCTCCGGGTGTGGGCAAGGTCGGGCCCCCCGCGGGGCCCGTGGATTGAAATCTCCCGGAAAGGCTTTTCGGCGAGGCATCGTGTCGTCGGGCCCCCCGCGGGGCCCGTGGATTGAAATGCGCTCCCGATGTCGGTAACGCCCTCGATGATCTCGTCGGGCCCCCCGCGGGGCCCGTGGATTGAAATGATGTGAATGAAAAGTACGGGGGCGTGCAGAAAGCGTCGGGCCCCCCGCGGGGCCCGTGGATTGAAATTTTTTTACGGTCGATTCAAGATAACGGAGATAATGTCGGGCCCCCCGCGGGGCCCGTGGATTGAAATGATTCCTACTCTGCGAGCATCTCCGAGGACACGGAGTCGGGCCCCCCGCGGGGCCCGTGGATTGAAATGATTTCACGCCGCACCCCGGCCCCGAGCCTTACGAGTCGGGCCCCCCGCGGGGCCCGTGGATTGAAATCTCCCGGAAAGGCTTTTCGGCGAGGCATCGTGTCGTCGGGCCCCCCGCGGGGCCCGTGGATTGAAATGCCTGCGACAACTGCGTGAGGGAGAAGGAAGCCTGGGTCGGGCCCCCCGCGGGGCCCGTGGATTGAAATGTGTCGTTCCTGCAAGACTGGGCCATGCGCACCAACGTCGGGCCCCCCGCGGGGCCCGTGGATTGAAATGTCGACAACGCGGAGAGCGTGGTGGAGCTGCTGCCGGTCGGGCCCCCCGCGGGGCCCGTGGATTGAAATGACGCGCCAATGAGGGACGACCGTGCCCACGATCGTCGGGCCCCCCGCGGGGCCCGTGGATTGAAATTCCTATCCGTTATCTGTACGTAATTGTTACCGCGCGTCGGGCCCCCCGCGGGGCCCGTGGATTGAAATTTCTAAAATTCTAAATTTAGGTGTAAGGAAATGCAGTCGGGCCCCCCGCGGGGCCCGTGGATTGAAATTCGATTTTATCGGCGCGGATCAATACGGGCTATTTGTCGGGCCCCCCACGGGGCCCGTGGATTGAAATCGGTTGAGCTCCGCCTCATACGCTGTCACGATGGTCGGGCCCCCCACGGGGCCCGTGGATTGAAATATATATCGCGTTGCGACGATCCTTTCGGTGAACAGTCGGGCCCCCCACGGGGCCCGTGGATTGAAATAATTACTTCGGCACGAACGCGAAGATCATTCAAAGTCGGGCCCCCCACGGGGCCCGTGGATTGAAATGACCTTCCGGGGCGATCGAAGCACGGGCGATCTTGCCGTCGGGCCCCCCACGGGGCCCGTGGATTGAAATGCCAGCGGCTCCCTTGCCATGGAAACCGACGACAGTCGGGCCCCCCACGGGGCCCGTGGATTGAAATTCAAGTTTTTGGCGGAGGAAATAAGGGGCCGGTACGTCGGGCCCCCCACGGGGCCCGTGGATTGAAATTCACGGTCGGCGTTTCCCGATCCGGCTTCCGGGCGTCGGGCCCCCCACGGGGCCCGTGGATTGAAATGTCTTTTCCGTTGTCCTCTGCGACAACGAGGTAGAGTCGGGCCCCCCACGGGGCCCGTGGATTGAAATCGGATAATGGCCTCGATCTTGTCCTTTCCGAGCTCGTCGGGCCCCCCACGGGGCCCGTGGATTGAAATAACACCTTGCAGTATAACGACGAGATACAGAAATAGTCGGGCCCCCCACGGGGCCCGTGGATTGAAATGAGAATGCCCAGTCGCTCAAGGAGCGCATGGAAGCGTCGGGCCCCCCACGGGGCCCGTGGATTGAAATACGTTGCCCAGGTACCAGGAGAACAGCGCGTTGGTCGGGCCCCCCACGGGGCCCGTGGATTGAAATATCTTCCTCCGCATACAGGTCACGCGCTTCGGGTCGGGCCCCCCACGGGGCCCGTGGATTGAAATTTGGAGACAAGCCCAAGGGGCAGGAGTAGAAGAGGTCGGGCCCCCCACGGGGCCCGTGGATTGAAATAAATCCCAGTCTCTCCGCCACCCTATTTTTTGCTGTCGGGCCCCCCACGGGGCCCGTGGATTGAAATATGCGGCCTGGCTCAAGTCCTCGACCACGGCGGAGGTCGGGCCCCCCACGGGGCCCGTGGATTGAAATGGATCGGTGCGCGAGTACGCCAAGGACAAGGACCGTCGGGCCCCCCACGGGGCCCGTGGATTGAAATACCGACGGGCCTGTCATGATGCCGGACGGAACGCTGGTCGGGCCCCCCACGGGGCCCGTGGATTGAAATACTTTTCGCTAGTGCTGTTCTTTTCCACAGCATGGTCGGGCCCCCCACGGGGCCCGTGGATTGAAATAAGTTTGCCGCAAACTGCAATAGCGCCGCTCGAAGGGTCGGGCCCCCCACGGGGCCCGTGGATTGAAATATCCAGTCGAGAGGAGGGAGCACCTATTGAGCCAGGTCGGGCCCCCCGCGGGGCCCGTGGATTGAAATATCAACAAGCAGCTGAACGTCTTTACCTCGGTGGACGTCGGGCCCCCCACAGGGCCTGTGGATTGAAATGCAACGCACCGACGCAGGATAGCAAGGCAATACCTGTCGGGCCCCTGTGGGGCCCGTGGATTGAAATGTGGTAGTAGTACTACTAGTTGCAGGTCGGGCCCCTGCGGGGCCTGTGGATTGAAATCGGGACGAATTGAAGGCAAGCAGACGCAATCCCACGACGGGTCTCTCTTGGGACCCATGGATCGAAATATCCGACACCACACATCCTAGTTGTAATAAAGGTATTTGGTCTCGTTGGGGCTCGTGGATTGCTATTAAGGTTTTTGATAACAATGCCGCAGACAGAAAGGCTATCGACCACTGCCCAAGCCGATGGGTCAATAATAGTCTAGTTGCAACGGGTACTACATTCCAGTGAGGGGGGCATCCGAAGTTAATGAATTGGCGTGACGATGCATTCAGTTGTGGCTGGGCATGGCTGTCGGGCCCGCGATTGAATCTTCCCATTCTACATGCTATACTAAAAACAACAATGTCGGGCCTCATTCAGCGCCTGTGGATTGAAATGTGTTTGCTTTCATGGTCTTTTTCCTTTCTGTCTTGTCTGGTCCCCGGTGGGGCCTGTGGATTGAAATCCCTTCGTGGCCAAAGCATACGCAATTATTCAATGCCGGGCCCAGCGGGGCCCGTGGATCGAAACGTCGTCTGAAAAGTGTGTGTCACACCCCATGGCAGGTCGGGCCCCTTCCGGGTTCGTGGATTGAAATTTCGCAAAAGCGTCCTTTCGCGACCAATGGGCAGTCGGGCCCCCGCGAGGCCTGTGGATTGAAATATGGGTTTGTGTGGGCTCCGCCGCGGCTAGGCCTGTCGGGTCACCCGTGGATTGAAATGATCAGAAGTATCCGAAGTAGTAGAACGGCTAGAAGTCGGGCACCTCGCTAGGCCCGTGGATTGAAATTCCATTGGCCCCTAGTTGGTTGAGTCCATCCAGGCGTCGGGCCCCCCGCGGGGCTCGCGGATTGAAATGTGGTGGTAGTGGCAGTAGTACTACTAGTTGCAGTTCGGGCCTCCTGCGGGGCCCGTGGATTGAAATGACCAGAAGTGACCGAAATGGTAAAATGGCAAGAAGTCGGGCTCCGCTTGGGGCCCGCGGATCGTCTGGCGTCCGCGGGCGCGTTTTCGTCCTGTGGCCCTGAGCATGGTTTTGGGGCCGGATCGTCGAATCGTTCATTCTCTTCGCATCGTGAACGCCCGGTTGCTGCATGATCCCGTCATATAGCGGCGCTTCTTTCCCCGCTCACACAACAAAACCTCCTGCGCCAGCTCGCGCGGCCTTTCAGCCGTCGAACGGAGCGCAGGAGGTTTCTTATATTATTACTACCACATCCCGGCCAAACCGCCGGTTTTCACTCGGGCAGGCAGCCGCCCAGTAGGTCGGCCAGGGTGATGCCGCCGAAGAAGTCCTGGACCATGTCGTTGAGCTTCTTCCACATGGGCAGCGTCCGGCAGTGGTCCTTCCTCGGGCAGGGCTTCGCCCCGCAGGCCAGGCAGGCCACGGGGGCCAGCTCGCCCTCGGCCAGGCGCAGGACCTCGCCCACGGTGTAGTCCTCCGGCGGGCGGACCAGGCGGTAGCCGCCGCCCCGGCCGTGCACGCCCTCCACGAAGCCGGCCTTCACCAGAGCGGGCATGAGCTGCTCGATGTACTTGAGCGGCAGCTCCTGCCGCTGGGCGACCTCCTTCATGGGGACGTAGCCCTCCCCGCCGTTTTCGGCCAGGTCGAGCATCACGCGCAAGGCGTAACGCCCGCGGGTGGAGATCATCATAGGGCCTTTCCTCCCTTTTCGGCCTTCCCGCCGGGAAACCTTACCCGAACAGCGGGGTGGACAGGTAGCGGTCGCCGATGTCGGGCAGCAGGACCACGATGGTCTTGCCCTCGTTCTCCGGCCGCTTGGCAAGCTCGATGGCCGCCCAGGCCGCGGCGCCGGAGGAGATGCCCACCAAAACGCCCTCGCTCCGGCCGATGAGCCGCCCCGTTTCCAGCGCGTCCTCGTCCCGCACGGGGAGAATTTCATCGTAAATGCCTGTGTTCAGCACCTCGGGCACGAAGCCCGCGCCGATGCCCTGTATGCCGTGCTTGCCCGCCTTGCCGGTGGAAAGCACCGCGGAGGAGGCGGGTTCTACGGCCACGATCCGCACAGTAGGCTTCTTTTCCTTTAAGTATTCGCCGACGCCGGTGATCGTGCCGCCGGTGCCGACGCCCGCGACGAAGATGTCCACCTCGCCGTCGGTATCCTCGTAAATTTCCGGGCCGGTGGTCTCCCTGTGGGCCTTGGGGTTTGCGGGGTTCACGAACTGGCCCGCGATGAAGCCGCCGGGGATCGTCTTGGCCAGTTCCTCGGCCTTCTCGATGGCGCCCGGCATGCCCTTGGCGCCCTCGGTCAGCACCAGCTCCGCGCCGTAGGCCCGCATCAGCTGCCTGCGCTCCACGCTCATGGTCTCCGGCATGACGATGACCGTCTTATACCCCCGCGCCGCCGCCACGGACGCAAGCCCGATGCCGGTGTTGCCGCTGGTGGGCTCGATGATGACCGAGCCGGGCCCGAGCAGGCCCTTTTCCTCCGCGTCCTCGATCATGGCCTTGGCCACGCGGTCCTTGACGGAACCCGCCGGGTTTAAGTATTCGAGCTTGGCCAGCAGACGCGCCCGCAGCCCCAGCTGCTTTTCGACGTTGTTGAGCCTGAGCAGCGGCGTATGGCCGATCAGCTCCGCGGCGCTCTGGTAAATGTTCATCTGGTGCCTCCGCTCCTTCCCGCGCGTTTACTACGCGCGCTTTGCCTCAGCCGATGGCCCGGAAGCCTTCCTCCAGGTCGGCGAGTATGTCGTCGATGTGCTCGGTGCCGATGGACAGGCGGATGGTGTTGGGCTTGATGCCCTGGTCCAGCAGTTCCTCCTCGCTCAGCTGGCTGTGGGTGGTGGTCGCCGGGTGGATGACCAGGCTCTTGACGTCCGCCACGTTGGCCAGCAGGGAGAAGATCTTGAGGTGGTCGATGAAGGCATGGGCTTCCTTCACGCCGCCCTTGATCTCGAAGGTGAAGATGGAGGCGCCGCCGTTGGGGAAATACTTTTCGTACAGCGCGTGGTCGGGATGGTCCGGCAGGGAGGGATGGTTGACCTTCTCCACCAGCGGATGATGGGCCAGGTACTCGACCACCTTCTTGGTGTTCTCTGCGTGGCGCTCCACGCGCAGGGACAGCGTCTCGATCCCCTGCAGGAGCAGGAAGGCCGCGAAGGGAGAGATGGTCGCGCCGGTGTCGCGCAGGATCACCGCACGGATGTAGGTGACGAAGGCCGCCGGGCCTGCCGCCTGCACGAAGGAGACGCCGTGGTAGCTGGGGTTCGGCTCCGCGATGGCGGGGAACTTTCCGCTTGCCGCCCAGTCGAACTTGCCGGAGTCCACGATCACGCCGCCCAGCGTGGTGCCGTGGCCGCCCAGGAACTTGGTGGCCGAGTGGACCACGATGTCCGCGCCCAGCTCGATGGGGCGGATGAGGTACGGGGTGCCGAACGTGTTGTCGACCACCAGCGGCAGGCCGTGCTTGTGGGCCAGCGCCGCCAGCGCCTCGATGTCGGGGATGTCGCTGTTGGGGTTGCCCAGCGTTTCAATGTAGATGGCGCGGGTGTTCTCCCGGATGGCCGCCTCCACTTCCTTGAGGTCGTGGATGTTGACGAAGCTGGCGGTGATGCCAAAGCCCGGCAGGGTGTGGGCCAGCAGATTGTAGCTGCCGCCGTAGATGGTCTTCTGCGCCACGAAGTGGCCGCCGTCCTGGCCCAGGGCCTGCAGAACGTAGGTGATGGCCGCCGCACCCGAGGCCAGCGCCAGGGCGCCGACGCCGCCCTCCAGGGCGGCCACGCGCTTTTCCAGAACGTCCTGGGTGGAGTTGGTCAGCCTGCCGTAGATGTTCCCCGCATCGGCAAGGCCAAAGCGGGCGGCGGCGTGCTCGCAGTTGCGGAACACGTAGGAGGTGGTGGCGTAGATGGGCACCGCGCGGGCGTCGGTGGCGGGATCGGGGCTCTCCTGGCCCACGTGCAGCTGCAAGGTCTCGAACTTATACTTAGACATAAATTTTATTCTCCTTTTATTTGATATGCGTTTGGGGCTCCTGTTTATGTATGTTTTGCCCTCACATTCGCCCGAAACGGAAATTGGCCCGCACGAGCTTCTCAAAATACCGCTTCTGGTTTTCCATGTGGGCTTCCCTCCGTTTCCTCGCATATTACCTACCAAGTAGATTGGTAGGATTATACCGCGGGCAGAGCGGCCCGTCAAGTTGTTTCTGTGTAAAGTTCTCCGGCGGCAAGGTCGATGTTCGCCTTGCGGGCCTGGGAGAGCTGGTCCTTCCGGGGGACGCGGTACAGCCTGCCGTCCTTTAAGAACTTGGCGCCCGTCTGCTTAAAGTGAAAGGCCGTGCCCGTTTCCTCGCAGCAGCGGCGCAGGCCTAAAACCCATTCGTAGTTACAGACCCTCGCGCCGTCGCCGGACTCGCCCCCGGCCACCACCTGGGCGATGCGGCCGTCCAGATAGGTGGATAAGTCGATGGGGCCCAGCAGCGGCTCGCAGATCACCGTCCGCTCCCGGATGGGCAGGCGCAAAAACTCCGGCAGGCGCTCGTCGGCGGCCCGCTGATCCTCGCAGGTGCAGCCGATGGCCACGTTCTCCCAGCCCTCGCCCCAGTCGTCCGGCAAAAGGGAGGCAAGGCGCAGGATGCGCTTGGTGATAAAGAAGAAGCGCAGGTCCGGCCGCGCGCGCATCATGGCGAAGGCCTCCGCGCGCCAGGCGTCCGCCTCCTCCACCAGAAAGTCGGAGGTGAAGCAGGTGTAGACCGTGCCGCCCTCCAGCTTCCAGCGGCCGTCCCGGCCCCGGCGCAGGGGCAGGTCGAAGTCGCGGGTCTTGTACACATGGGAGGCGTCGCGGCCCACGGACTCGTCCCATCGGTACACGTAGCAGTTGGCGCAGCCCGCGCTGTACTTGTGGCAGCCGTGCCAGGGGTTCCATTCCCGGTCCATGTTCCCGCCTCCGTTTCTTTATGGCTCAATACCACTGAAAGATGCCTCTCGCCCGTCCTTATCATACACCGCCGGGCCGCGCCTTGCAAGGCGGGGCGGGCGCGTGGTATACTGAAGGAAAGACAAACGCGGGAGGGGAACGACGGATGAAACGGCAGGAAAAGGGCCTGATGATCGGCGGCGCGGCGGGGGTGCTGGCGGCCTTCCTCGTGCTGATCCCCTTCGGCAAGGGAGCGGCGGGGCTGTGCGTGGTGCTGGGCCTGCTGCTGGGCGGCTTCATCGGCAGCCGCCTGGACAAAAAGCAAAAGAAGGAGACACCCGAGCTGCCGGAGCAGCAGGGGCCGAAGGAATAACCAAAACACGAAAGGCGGGGCGTTTTTGCCCTGCCCCATACGGACATGGAAAAAAGGAGTGGAAAAAACAACATGGGCAAGAAGATCGTCGCGGTGAACGCCGGGCCCCGCAAGGGCTGGAACACGGACACGCTGATCGAGGAAGCGATGAAGGGAGCCGTCTCCGCTGGGGCCGAAGTTCAAAAGTTCGACCTGTTCCGCCTGGAGGCCTACACGGGCTGCGTCTCCTGCTTCGGCTGCAAGCGGGAGGCCCACAAGGGCCACTGTGTGCGCCGGGACGGGCTCACGCCGGTGCTGGACGCCATCCGCGGGGCGGACGGGCTCATCCTGGGCTCGCCCAACTACCTCTCCGAGCTGACCGCCTCCTTCCGCGCGCTTTACGAGAGGCTGGTCTTTCAGAACCTGACCTACAACGCGGAGACGCCCTGCTG
Organism: uncultured Clostridia bacterium; assembly: GCA_947625765.1. Classification (GTDB taxonomy): domain Bacteria; phylum Bacillota; class Clostridia; order Christensenellales; family UBA1750; genus CALWRM01. The sequence continues at coordinate 72,313 of CANQPP010000004.1, read as the reverse complement.
CAACCAGAACCCGCTGCCCGTGCTGCTCATCATGACGAGCAACGCGCCGGACACCGCCTACACCTCCCTGCTCTCCGGCTATCAGGGGACGCTCAGCCGCTTCGTGGGGCCGACGGAGGTGCTCATCAGCGGAGACACGCTCCAGCTCAAGGATTACAGCAAGACCGACTGGCCCTGGTTCTTCGACGCGGAGGAAAAGCGGCGGCGGCACGAGACCGTCTTTCCGCAGGAGTGCAAAAAGGCCTTCGAGATGGGCGCGGCGCTGGTGAAACGGTGAGCCGCTTCTAAACGGAATACATTGGCATTTAGATAAGCACAGCCCCGAAGCATACATTTCCACTCCGGGGCCGTGTTTTCCCCTTTAAACATTCACAAATAGATTTCTCCGCTTGTCGGAAAGGTCATGCCGTTCTCCGCAGAAAAGCCGGAAGGCCTTTCTTTACCGGCACAGCTTTCACGAAAAAGCTGGCCGTTTGTAAAACAGCGCATGCCAAATAGCACAGCCCCGAAGCGCGTCGTTTCGCTCCGGGGCCGTGTTTTCTTTGGATTTCTCTCTTTCGTCTATTCGAGGAAGGTCGGGCCGCTTTCAGTCCGTCAGCGACGCGCCGAAGGCCTTGAGCTCGTCCAGCTGCTCCTTCGTGCAGTCCCCGCCGCCGTGCGCCGTGAACACGCCCATGTTTTCAAGCCCCAAGAACCCCAGGAAGGAGTTCTCGTACTCGAACAGCGCGCCGCCGTACACGTCCGCGTCGCCGGAGCTTAAGAACAGCGCCGCCTTTTTAAGCCGCGTCAGCGTCCGGGGCGAGCCCACGGCGTAAAAACGGTCGATCGCGCACTGCAGCTGGCCGGTCAGGTTGTGGTAGTAGATGGGCGAGGCCAGCACCAGCATGTCCGTCTCCAGAAGCAGCGGGTAAACTTCCCGCATGTCGTCCTCCTGCAGGCATTTGCCGTTTCCCCTCGTGTGGCAGTATTCGCAGGCCAGGCAGCCCGCGATCTTCTTGCGGCAGACGTCCACCCTGTGGACCGTGTGCCCCGCGCTTTGGGCCCCTTCCATAAAGGCCGAGCACATCTGCGCGGTGCGGCCCTTTGGCCGCGGGCTGCCGTTGAGCAGCAGGATATTCATAAGTTTCCCCCTCTCTTTGATGCGGCGCGATCGTTCAGATCTTCTCGATCTTCCCGCTGTCCAGGTTTCTGCGGAAGCCTTTTAAGAAGGCCCAGGTGAGCCGGGGCTGGGAGACGGTGGGCCAGTGCGGCGCGCCCTCGATCAGGCCGAAGCGGGTCATCCTCATCCCGTCCGCGCTCACGCAGTCGCCGATCCAGTACTTGCGGCCCTCGTGCATCTCCTCGTGCGTCTCGTCCAGCAGCGTGCCGATGCGCCTTTCGATCTCGTTTTGGGAGTTTTGGGAGCGCTCGATGCAGTCCTCGATCTCATAGGTCCTGCAGCCGTTCACCCTGCGCCACAGCTGCGTGCCCCAGGTCTTGCCCCAGGCGTCCATGCGCAGACGGCCGCCGGAGAAGTCCTGTCCCCGGTTGAAGGGGGCCACGGAGGTGAACTCGTGCTCGCCCACGAAGTGCACCACGGGCACGCGGAAGCCCGCCGCCCGCTCGATCAGTTCCTCGGTCACGGGCTCGGGGTCGTAGTGGATGGGCGCGTCCGGCAGGGGATCGGTGGTGCCCTCCAGCACGTTGTTGATCACGCCGACGTTCAGGTCCTGGCCGCCCGCAGCGCCGCCGAAGATCATGCCGCCGATGCCAAGGCCCGCGAACAGCTCCGGCCTGAACAGCCCGTTGACGCTGGAGCGGAAGCCGCCGAAGGAGTAGCCCACCATGTACACCCGGGAAAGGTCCACGGGCATGTTGGCCTTGGCATAGTCGATCAGGCGCTCGATGTTTTGAAGGTTCTCGTCCTCCGGGATCAGCACGCAGAGCTTTTCCTCCGCCGCGATGTGGGTATAGCCGTAGAATTCCGCCAAATAGATGGGGTTGTGCGCGCCGTGCAGCACAAGCAGAAGGGGTCGCTTCTCGCCCGCGCTTATATTGCAGGGCACGAAGCTGGCGAACTTCGTGCGGATGTCGCCCTCCGTCCAGTGGTGCAGCCGCTTGGTGAGGCCCTTCTCCTTCCAGTAGGCGTATACCTCCTCCGCGTTCTCGTCCGGGTGCTCCACCAGGAAGCGGGCGTGGTCCACGAAGTTGCGGCCCGTTTCGCTGTTCGCATAGCCGATCGGGTCGAAGTCCTGGTTGCCCATGGGCTTTAGGATGCTGGTCGGGTACTGCATGTGTTTTTCCTCCTTGATCTATCTTCTCGCTGTTTTTGATGGGAATTTATTCCGCAGGCGTTTCCGTTTTTTCGTCCCTGTGCTTTTCGCCCCAGGTGCACAGCTCGTCCAGAACGGCCATCAGCGAGCTTCCCTTGGGCGTCAGGGAATATTCCACCCGCGGCGGCGTTTCCGGCCAGACCTCGCGGCGGACGAGGCCGTCCGCCCGTAGCTCCTTGAGGCTCTGGCTGAGCATCTTGTCCGACACGCCCCGCACGTACCTCTGCAGCTGGTTAAAGCGCACGGGCTGGAACTCCATCAGGCAGTAGAGGATCACCATCTTGTACTTGCCCGCTATGAGCGAATAGGTGTAGGCAAAGCCCGTGTCCTCGAAATTGGCGTTCTCGATATAAGGGAGGATCATGAAAAATCCCTTCTCTTTTCTTGCTTACTTTTGCGTTAGCAGCTTTCCGGAAAGTGGGTACTTGCCATTCCTTTCCTTCCCAACTATTATAGCACTTGGAAGTCTTTGCTGTCCAACGCAGACTCTCATTAACAGGAGGTCGATTTTTATGAAAAAGGACTTAGGCGTGCAGCCCTATCTGTTCCCCATGCCCGTTCTGATGATCGCCACCTACAACGACGATGATACCGTGGACGTGATGAACATGGCCTGGGGCGGCATCTGCGCCGGGAACATGGTGTCCCTGAACATCGACGAGGACCACAGGACCTCGCAGAACATCAAGGCCCGCGGCGCCTTCACGCTGTCCGTGGCGGATGTGGCGCACTTAAAGGAAGCCGATTACTTCGGCATCGCCAGCGGCAACGACGTGCCCGACAAGTTCGCCCGCAGCGGCCTGACCGCTACCAAGAGCGGCCGGGTGGATGCGCCCATCGTGAACGAGTTTCCCCTGACGCTGGAATGCGCGGTGGAGGAATGCCGCATGGAGCCCTACGGCTTCCACGTTTTGGGCAGGATCGTGAACGTGCTGGCCGAGGAGAGCGTCTTAAACGCCCAGGGCGAGGTGGAGCCGGAGAAGCTGAACGCCTTCGCCTTCGATCAGTTCCAGAACGGCTACTACGCCATCGGCCCCAAGGTCGGGCAGGCTTGGTCCAGCGGCGCGGAGCTCAACAAGTAACTTAGGATGAAAGAAGCTGGGCACGGTCTTTCGGCCGTGCCCAGCTTTTGCGTTTTTGCCCTATTCCCCGTGCGCCTCGTTTGTCTGCATATCCCTCGTGTGGGCGGCGTCCGCGCAGCCCTCGCCCAGCACGTAGGAGGCGACCGAAGCCGCCGCCAAAATGCAGGCGCTCACCTGCGCCGCCGTGGACTCCGCCGCGCCGAAGGCCAGCATCACCGCCGTCACCAGGCCTGCCACCGCCACCCACAGCTTGCGGGAGGCCAGCTTCCGTCTCCAGTCGATCTTCGTCATGTCTATATCCTCCTTCTTTTTTGTCGCGTTGCTATTCGTCGATCAGCTGCTGCTTCATCCGCTCCAGGGCGCGGCTCACCTCGCCGTTGCAGCCCAGCTGCTTCATGCCGTCCAGGCAGGCGAACAGCGCCCGGTAGATCACGCGGATGTCCCGCTGGTTCTCAAGCGCCGCCTCCTCCATCCTGGCAAAGCGCTTGAATAGCCGCAGGGCCAGCGCTAAGGCGCCGCCCAGCGTGCCTAAGAGCCCTGCCAGCGCCGCCAGGAGCCCGACATCCAGCGTCAGCATGTCTTTCCGCGCTCCCGGGCCTTAACCGCCTTGGCGGTCAGGGGGCCGTAGATGCCGTCGGCCTTTAGGTCCGCACCGTCCTCCCGCAGGGCCCGCTGCAGCGCCTTCACCTGCGGGCCGCGCATCCCCTCGCGCAAGGGGCTGCCGGGTCGTAGCGCAGCAGCGCGCAGACCTTGCCCGTGTACAGCTCGCGCTCATCCGTGCGTACCCCGTACCGGCTCCCCCGGGCGTGGACGATGCTGTTTTCATTCAACACCATGGCCGCGTGGGTGACGCGGTTGGCCCGTGCGGTATCCCTCTGGGTGCACAGCAGCTGTATGTCGCCGGGCTTCTTTGCCAGCGCCAGCGCCTCCCGGCCGCCTAGCTTCCTGCCGATGGAGGCGTAATCCTCGGGCCAGAGCAGGCGGAACTGGTCGTCGTAGGCCATCTGGCTGCTGTTGGGGCAGGGAGCGCCCGCGCAGCCCCACTCCACGCCCTGCGCGGCGTAGGCCCGGGCGATGAGCGAGGAGCAGTCGAAGGCATTTTCCGCCTCCCGCTCGGCCTGGCTGTACCTGCAGCCGCATTTCCCTTCCGCCCAGGCGGCCGCCGCCGCGGCCACGTCCGCAGCACATGTGGTCTCTCCGTACCAGAGCCCGTTGCGGCGCATGTGGCTCTCCACAGCCTGCACGCGGGAGTTGTCCCTCTGCAGGCAGCGGGGGCTGTTCTGGCCGTACCTGTGGGCGGAGGCGGCAAAGCGCCAGGCGTCCTCGCCCTTGAGGCCGTGCCGCTTTTGTCCCAGAGAGGCATACCAGGCGAACACCGCCGCCGCGCCGCGCAGGGCGTCCCAGCCTTCCAGCTCGAAGGCAAAGCCCGCGTAGCGCCAGTAGTCCTCTTTGTACTTAGCCAGGAACTGCATCGGCCCCACCGCGCCCGCCGGGGAGATGAGCCCCAGCCGGAAGTCGCTCTCCTCCTCGCAGCTGGCCAGCAGCAGCCCCACGGGCACGTGGAACTCCGCCGCGCCCCTTTCCGCGGCCTCAACCGCCTCCTTCGGGGCTTCCCGTCCGTCCTTTCGTTTCCAGATCATGTTCTTCCCTCCCTTGTTTTTTCGGTCCCTTGCTCGAAAGGGCGGGAACAGTATGGCACGGCAAAAACCCCCGCTTTCCCTGGATTTGGGAAAACGGGGGTTCGCCTTTTGGAAGAAGCCCTTTGCGTGTATTTCTGGGCAATCAGTCGATTTTTAGATGATCTGGCGGGAAACGTCCATTTCCTTCACCATGGAGCCTAGGCGCTCCTGCACGTAGGCGCGGTCGATCGTGAGCGTCTCCGGCCCGTTTTCACCGGCAGTGAAGGCGGCCTCTTCCAACACCTGCTCGATCAGCGTGTGCAGCCTGCGCGCGCCGATGTTCTCGCGGTTCTCGTTGACTTGCACGGCGGTCTCGGCGATGGCGTCCAAGGCGTCCTCGGTAAAGCGGATGTCCACGCCGTCCACGGCCAGCAGCTGCTGGTACTGCTTGAGCAGCGCGTTCTCGGGCTGGGTCAAAATGGAGCGCAGGTCGGCGCAGCTTAGGGGCTGCAGCTCCACGTGCACGGGGAAGCGGCCCTGCAGCTCGGGGATCAGGTCCGTCACCTTGGCCACGTGGAAGGCGCCCGCGGCGATGAAGAGCATGTGATCGGTCCGCACGGGGCCGTACTTGGTGTTGACCGTGGAACCCTCCACGATGGGCAGTATATCCCTCTGCACGCCCTCGCGGGAGACGTCCACCTGCCCGCTCTGGGCGCGGCCCGCGATCTTGTCGATCTCGTCCAGGAAAACGATCCCGTCCTGTTCGGCCCTGCGGATGGCCTCGGAGGTGGCGGCGTCCATGTCGATGAGCTTGGAGACCTCCTCGGCGCGCAGGATCCGGCGGGCCTCCAGCACCGTCACGCGGCGATGCTTCTTTTTCTTAGGCAAAAGGCCGCCCATCAGGTCCTGCACGGACACGTCGGTGCCGGGCAGCGTCTCGCCTGTCCCGCTGTCCTCCACCTCGATCTCGATGATCTCGCCCTCCAGGTCGCCCGCCAGCAGGCGGGAGCGCAGCTCCTCGCGGCGGCTCTTGCGCTTTTCCTGTTCCTCCGGGGGCAGCGCGGGCTCCCGCGCGGTGCCCAGCAGCGCCTCGATGGGGTTCTGGGGCTTCTTTTTCTCCTTGCCCTGGTCCATGAGGGCGTCCAAAATGCGCTCCTGGGCGTTCTGGTCGGCGGTCAGCTCCACGTCCTTGCCCATGCGGTCCTTTACCAGGCGCAGGGAGGTCTCCACCAGGTCGCGCACGATGGAGTCCACGTCGCGGCCCACGTAGCCCACCTCGGTGAACTTGGTGGCCTCCACCTTGACGAAGGGGGCGTCCACCAGCTTGGCCAGCCGCCGGGCGATCTCGGTCTTGCCCACGCCCGTGGGGCCCACCATGAGGATGTTCTTGGGGGTGATCTCCTCCCGCACCTCCTCGGGCAGGCGCGAACGGCGGTAGCGGTTGCGCAGCGCCACGGCCACGGCGCGCTTGGCCTCCGCCTGGCCGATGATGTATTTATCCAGCTCGGCAACGATCTGCCTGGGCGTCAACTGCATCTTTTTTCTCCTCCTTGCCGTGCCCTTTTGGGGAAGCGGCTGTCTTTTTTTCCCTACACTTCCTCCACGATGATGTGGTCGTTGGTGTAGACGCAGATCTCCGAGGCGATCTTCATGGCCTCCTCTACGATCCTCTTGGGCTCCATGTCCGTGTTGCGCTTGAGCGCCCGGGCGGCGGCCATGGCGTAGTTTCCGCCGGAGCCGATGGCAAGCACCCCGTCGTCCGGGGCGATGACCTCGCCCGTGCCGGAGATGAGCAGCAGGTTCTCCTTGTCGGCGGCCAGCAGCATGGCCTCCAGCTTGCGCATCGCCTTGTCCATGCGCCAGGTCTGGGCCAGCTCCACCGCGGCTCGCTGCAGGTTGCCCGCGTACTGCTCCAGGCAGGCCTCGAACTTTTCGCACAGGGCGAAGGCATCCGCCACGGAACCGGCGAAGCCCACGGCCACCTGGCCGTTATACAGCCTGCGTACCTTCTTGGCGCCGTGCTTTAGGATCGTGGTCTCCCCCATGGTCACCTGGCCGTCGCCCGCGATGGCGGTCTTGCCGTCCCTCTGCACCGCGACGATGGTGGTCCCCCGAAATTCCGTCATGTCCCTCCGTCCTTTCTCTCACAAACTGCGTTATTCCTATATAAATTGCGTCAGATCGTGCTTTTCAGCTGGTCTATGCGACTTAGGCTCCTCTCCGCGATGGCCAGGCAGCGCTCGCGCTTGTTGCGTATGCGGGAGGGCAGCTCGTCCATCACGCCGAAGTTGGCGTTCATGGGCTGGAAGTTCCGATTGGGCGTGGAGATGTAGCGGCCCATCGCGCCCAGCACCGTCTCGCCCGTAAAGTCCGGCAGCGGCCGGCCTTGCAGCTCCGCGGCCAGGGAAACGCCCGCCACCAGCCCGGAGGCCGCCGACTCGATGTAGCCCTCCACGCCGGTCATCTGCCCGGCGAAGTACAGCCCCTCCCGCAGGCGGAAGCGGCAGTCCAGCAGCTCCGGGGAGTTTAGGAAGGTGTTCCGGTGCATCACGCCGTAGCGGGCGTAGCGGGCCTTCTCCAGCCCCGGGATGAGGCCGAACACCCGCTTCTGCTCCGGGATGCGCAGCCGCGTCTGGAATCCCACCAGGTTGTAAAGCGTGTCCGCCGCATCGTCCTGCCGCAGCTGCAAAACCGCAAAGGGCATGCGGCCGGTCCTGGGGTCAGTGAGGCCTTTCGGTTTAAGCGGCCCAAAGCACAGCGTTTCCCGCCCCCTTACGGCCATGACCTCCACGGGCATGCAGCCCTCGAACACCTTGTCGTTCTCAAAGCCGTGCACGGGCGCGGTCTCGGCGGTCAGCAGCGCCCGGTAGAAGGCGTCGTACTCCTCCCGCGTCATGGGGCAGTTGATGTAATCGCCCTCCTCGCCGCCCCGCCCGTAGCGGGAAGCGCGGAAGGCCTTGGTCATGTCGATGGAATCCTTGTAGACGATGGGCGCGGCCGCGTCGTAGAAGGAGAGCTGCTCCCGGCCCGTTTCCCTCTGGATGGCCTCCAGCAGCTCGCCGTCGGTGAGCGGGCCCGTCGCCACGATCACGGGGCCTTCCGGCAGCGCGCGCAGCTCCTCCCGCACGACCGTCACCAGCGGATGTTCGTTCAGTTTCCGCGTGATGTGGCCGGAAAAGCGCTCCCTGTCCACGGCCAGCGAGCCGCCCGCGGGCACGCGGGCAAGCTCCGCCGCCTCCATGATGAGGGAGTTTAGGCGGCGCATTTCTTCCTTTAAGAGCCCCACCGCGTTCTCCAGCCGGTCGGAGCGCAGGGAGTTGGAGCAGACCAGCTCCGCGAAGCCCTCCATCTTGTGGGCGGGGGAAAAGCGGGCGGGCTTCATCTCGCAGAGCGTGACGGGCACGCCGCGCAGGGCCAGCTGCCAGGCGGCCTCGCTGCCGGCCAGGCCCGCGCCGATCACCGTGGCCCTCACCGTTCCTCCTCCGTCTCTACGTTCTGGCGGTGCTTGCATTCCTCGTTGATGCACAGGTTGTAGGCCTGGTCGTGCTTGCGGTCGTACTTGCGCACCATGTGGCCGCCGCACTTTTCACACAGATCGTCCACGGGCAGGTCCCAGGAGGTGTAGTCGCACTCGGGGTACCTTTCACACCCGAAGAACACACGGCCCTTGCGGGTGGAGCGGCGGATCACCGCAGCCCCGCACTTGGGGCAGTGGGCGTTGACCTTCTCCACGATGGGCTGCGTGTGGCGGCAGGCGGGGAAGTTGGGGCAGGCCAGGAAGCGGCCGAAGCGCCCGGTCTTATAGACCATCAGCGCCCCGCACTTTTCGCAGGGGATGTCGGAGACCTCGTCGCGGACCTCCACCTTCTCGATGGTCTTTTCCGCCTGCTCCAGCTCGCGGCTGAAGGGGGCGTAGAACTCGCGGATCACGCCGTGCCAGTCGGTGCCTTCCTCCTCCACCTGATCCAGCTTCTCCTCCATGTCCGCGGTGAACTGCTCGTCCACGATGCGGGAGAAGTGCTCCTTCATCATCTCCGTGACCAGAACGCCCAGCTCCGTGGGGTAGAGCGACTTGCCCCGGGAGACCACGTAGCCGCGGGAGAGTATGGTGGAGATGGTGGGCGCGTAGGTGGACGGGCGGCCGATGCCCTTTTCCTCCATGGCGCGGACCAAAGAAGCCTCGGTAAAGCGGGCGGGCGGCTGGGTGAAGTGCTGCTCGGCGCTTAAAGCTTGCAGCTGCACCCGGTCGTCCTCCTTCACCTGGGGCAGGGCGCTCTCCTTTTCGCCGGGCTCGTCCTGGCCCTCCTCGTAGATGGCGGTAAAGCCGGGGAAGCGCTTCTTCTGGCTGCCGAAGCGGAACTGCCAGGGGCCTGCCTCGGCCTGGAAGGAGAGCGTGTCGTACACGGCGGGCGTCATCTGGCTGGCTAAGAACCTGTCGTAGATGAGCTTATAGAGCCTGTACTGGTCGCGGGGCAGGGAATCCTTCACCTGCTCCGGCGTCAGGGCGGCGTTGGTGGGGCGGATGGCCTCGTGGGCGTCCTGGGCGTTCTTGCGGCCCACGTAGACGTTGGGCTTCTCCGGCAGGTATTCGGGGGCGTAGGTCTTTAAGATATGCTCCCTGGCGGCGCTGACCGCCTCCTGGGAGAGGCGGGTGGAGTCTGTGCGCATGTAGCTGATCAGGCCGATGGTGCCGTGGCCCTTGACCTCCACGCCCTCGTAGAGCACCTGCGCCACCTGCATGGTCTTGCGGGTGGTGAAGCCCAGCTTGCGCACGGCCTCCTGCTGCAGGTTGGAGGTAGTGAATGGCGCGGGCGGGTTCTTGCGCTTTTCGCCCCACTTGACCTGCCGCACGTGGAACTCCAGGTCCCGCAGCTTTTCCTCTAAAGCCTCGGCCTCCTCCTTGGAGGCGATCTCCTGCTTTTCGTCCGCCCGTCCGAAAAAGCGGGCCTCAAAGCGCATCTGCCCGTCGCGGAAGCGGCCGGTGAGCGTCCAGTATTCCTTCGGCTCGAAGGCCTCGATCTCGGCCTCGCGGTCCACGATCATGCGGGTGGCCACGGACTGCACGCGGCCCGCGGACAGGCCCTTGCGCACCTTGGCCCAGAGCAGCGGGCTGATCTTGTAGCCCACCAGGCGGTCCATCACGCGGCGGGCCTGCTGGGCGTCCACCAAGGATAAGTCCAGCGGCCGGGGCTTCTTCATGGCCGTCTTGATGGCCTGGGAGGTGATCTCGTTGAACTCCACGCGGCACTTGGAGGCGGGGTCGATCTTGAGCACGGAGGCCAGGTGCCAGGAAATGGCCTCGCCCTCGCGGTCGGGGTCGGTTGCCAGGATCACGGAGGTCGCGCCCTTGGCTTCCTTCCGGATCCTGTCCAAAATTTCCCCGCGCCCGCGGATGGTGATGTATTTGGGCTCGAAGTCGTGCTCCACGTCCACGCCGATCTGGCTCTTGGGCAGGTCGCGCACGTGGCCGTTGCAGGCCTCCACCTTATAGCCCTTTCCCAAATATTTTCCAATGGTCTTCGCCTTTGCGGGCGACTCCACGATCACCAGTTTGTAGCCGTTTGCCATGCTTCATCCTCCGCATCCCGATTGTACTTCACGCGCCGCCGGACAGCGCGTAAAAGCGGCCGGGCGTCTTGATTATTATTCCCCGCATTTCCAGCATTGTCAAGAGCGAATTTAGCTTCCCGGGCTCCATGGACGAAAATTCCACCAGATCGTCGAAGGAGCATTCCCCGCGCCGAAGGATCTGGCACAGGGCCCGCTCCTCGGCGTTCAGCCCCTCCGGCAGGGGCTCTGCCTTCGGGCCGGGGGCGGCCTTCGTGTCCAAACCTAACGTATTCAGCACGTCCTCCGGCCCCAAGGCCGGCAGGGCGCTAAAGCGCAGCAGCTGGTTGCTGCCCGCGCTCTGGGGCAAAAAGATGCTGCCGGGGACGGCGAACAGCTCCCGGTCGTAGTCCACGGCGTAACCGGCCGTCACCAGCGCGCCGGACTTCTCGCCCGCCTCCACCACGACCACGCCGCGGGAGAGGCCCGCGATGATGCGGTTGCGGGCGGAGAACTGCCAGCCCCGGGCCGGCGTGCCCGGCGGGCATTCGCTGAGCAGCAGACCTTCCCTGGCCAGCCGCCTCTGCAAGGGCTCGTTTTCCGGCGGGTAGAACACGTCCAGCCCGCAGCCCAAGACGCCGATGCTCTTGCCCCCGGCGTCCAGCGCGGCCTTCTGCGCCGTGCCGTCCGCGCCCCGGGCAAGCCCTGAGACCACCGTCACGCCCGCGCGGGCCAGCCCCGCGCCGAACAGCGCGGCGGCCCTCTCCCCATCGCGGCTCATGTTGCGGGAGCCGATCACGGCCACCAGCTCGCCCTGGAGCAAGGATAAGTCCCCCAATGCGTACAGCGTGTACGGGGCGTCCGGCGTTTCGGCCAGGGCCTTGGGATAGAGCGGATGGGCGCGGGTGAGTATGTCCCCGCCCATCTGGCGCACCCGCTTAAAGTGGGCGTTGATCCGCTCGGGGTCCTGTCTTTCCCGCATCCTCGCGGCCAGGCTCTCTCCCACGACCTGCGCCCAGGCGCCATACCCCGCGTCGTACACGTCCTGCGCGCTGCCGAAGGAGGAGAGCAGCTTCTCGATCCCCCGGTTGCCCAGGCCCTGCACCAGCGTCAGCCACAGCAGGCAGCCTTCCTCGCGGGTCATCGTCTCATCCCTTCCAATATTTGTCCCCCGCGCCGCGGTAGGCCAGCGCCTCCGCCACGTGGTGCTCCGCGATCCTGTCCTCCTGCTCCATGTCCGCCAGCGTCCGGGCCAGCTTCAGCACCCGCGTGTAGGCGCGCATGGACAGCTTCATCTGCGCCATCGCCGCCTGCATCAGCCTGTCCGCCTCGCCGGAGAGGGCGCAGTGCTTTTCCAGCTGCGCGCCGCTCAAATGGGCGTTGGCGTAGATGCCCGTGCCCTTGTAGCGCTCCCGGGCCATGGCGCGGGCCTTCTCCACACGCGCGCGCACCGTTTCGCTGTCCTCGCCCGGGGAGCGGTCCCGCAGGGCCTCCTCGGCGGGCACGAAGTCCATCTCCACCACCAGGTCGATCCTGTCGAGCAGCGGGCCGGAGACGCGGTTCAGGTACCGCTCGATGGCCTGGGGCGTGCAGCGGCAGCGCCGCGTCCGGGAGCCGAAATTGCCGCAGGGGCAGGGGTTCATCGCGCAGATGAGCGAAAAGCGCGCCGGGTACTCGCACTGGGCCCCCACGCGGGAGACGTGCACCACGCCGTCCTCCATGGGCTGGCGCAGGGCCTCCAGCACGATGCGGGGGAACTCCGGCAGCTCGTCCAGGAACAGGACGCCGTTGTGCGCCTTTGATATTTCCCCCGGCATGGCGTCCCGGCCGCCACCCACCAGCGCCGCCGCGGAGGCGGTGTGGTGCGGGGCGCGGAAGGGCCGCTGGGTCACAAGGCCCTCCCTGGAGCCCGCCGCGGAGTGGATGCGCGTGGTCTCCAGCGCCTCCTCGAATCCCATGGGCGGCAGGATCCCCGGCATGCAGCGGGCCAGCATGGTCTTGCCCGAACCCGGCGGGCCGATCATCAGCATGTTGTGGCCGCCGCTGGCCGCGATCTCCAGCGCCCGCTTGGCCGCGTACTGCCCGCGCACTTGGGATAAGTCGCACAAGGGCTTTGTGCCCTTCAAAAGGCTGTCGTAGGAGAGCAGGGGCATCGGCTCCAGCTTCTCCTCGCCCCGCAGGAAGCGCACCGCGGAGAGTATGCTCTCCGCCCCGTAAATTTCCATCCCCTCCAGGCAGGCGGCCTCCCGGGCGTTGTCCACGGGCAGCAGGGCCTTCTTGACCCCGTCGCTGCGGGCGCGGATGAGCATGGGCAGAACGCCCGTGATGGGCCGAAGCCTCCCGTCCAGCGAGAGCTCGCCCAGCACCAGCAGCTCCTTTAAGGGTTCCAGCGGCAGCTGCTTGGAGGCGGCCAGCAGCCCCAGCGCGATGGGCAAATCGTACCTGGGCCCCTCCTTGCGCACGTCCGCCGGGGCCAGGTTCACGGTGGTGGGGCCGTAGGGATAGCGCAGATGGGAGTTGACCAGCGCCGAGCGCACCCGCTCCCGGGACTCCTTCACCGCCGCGCCCGGCAGGCCCACCGTCTCAAAGGTGGGCATCCCGCCCTCTCGGCAGTCCACCTCCACCTGCATGGGATAGCCCTCGATCCCCGTCAGGCCATAGCTCAATACGCTGGCCAGCATCCGCCTTCCCCCTTAAATTTCTGTTCTCTTATTTGTTTCCCGCCTTGGGCGTTTCTTCCCCTTTTCCGCGGAACACCCAAAGCTTGTTGCCGATGAAGTTGACCAAAAGCGAGCCGCCCGTGGCCAGTATCTTGGCGCCGTACAGGTTCATCCACAGTCCCTCCCGCAGCAGGAACAACAGCAGTGACGAAACGCCCAGGGCCAGAAGGTTCACCACCAGGAAGCGGACGAGCTGCCCCCTTTGCAGCCTCTCCTTCTGCTTGAACGTCCAGCGCTTGTTAAGGCCTAAGCTGTTGACCAGGCCGCAGGTATAGCCGATCAGCTGCGCCAGGAGGTAGTATTCCTTAAAGAAGGGCAGCAGCACCAGCAGGGAATAGACCGCGTAGTCCACCAGCGTGTTGAGCACGCCCACCGCGCCGAACTTGAGCGCCTGCAAGAGCCAGGCAAAGCGTTTCTTGTCCATCTCGCCTTCCCTCCCTTAGAACAGCGTCCAGCTGGGCAGCCAGCGCAGGAGCGCGCCCTGCACGTCCGGCATGGAGACGCCGGTCAGCACCGGGTAGAACAGCAGGTACAACCCCAGCGTCAGCGCAAGGTACAGCCCGATCCAGAGCCCGCCGCGCTTGACACGCATATAGAAGTCCTCCAGGTACAGCGCCAGGGCCATCACCAGGAAGGGCACGGAGGCGAAGTAGTGGTAGATGAAGGTGGTGCGGGGCACCAGCACCCAGGGCAGGAAGTTGGACAGATACCCCAGCAGCACGATGTAGATGCGTTTATCCTGCCGTCCATACCCACGGGCGGCGCGCACGGCCAGCCAGAGCATGGCCGCCAGGCCCGGCCACCACACGGCGGGGTTGCCGAAGGCGGCGATGGAGGAGATGGTCCCCTCCGGCTCGTACTCTCCCAGGAAATACCAGATGGGCTTGAGCATCAGGGGCCACTGGTACCAGGGCGACTCGTAGGGGTGGCTGTCAAAGACGGACTTGTGGTAGTTGAACATGTGCAGCTGGTAGTTCCACACCTCCGTCAGGCCGTTGCCGTCTATGCGCAGGAACTGGTAGTAGGAGCCTATATAGACCGCCAGCGGGACCACGATGAAGAACACGATGCAGCAGAGGATGGTGGCCAGGGCCCGGTCGGGGAACAGCTCCCGGATGCGCCGGGCCAGCTCGCGGTCCCTGCCGTCCCGCCCGATCTCCTTCTCGGCCCAGCGGTACTCCCGCCAGCGGGCAAAGAGGATGGCGAAGAAGAAGACGGCCAGCCCCGCCGCCGCATAGATGCCGATCCACTTGGAGGCGATGCCAAGGCCCATGAACAGGCCGGAGAAGAACAGCGGCACCAATGTCTTCCAGAACTTATCGTGGTAGAAGCTCATGTGGGCGTAGTGCAGCATGCAGGCGTATTCGAGGATGATGAACAGCACCGGGTAGGAGTCTATGGTCCCCAGGCGCGTCTGCACCAGGTGCATAAAGTCGAAGGTGAACAGGAAGGCGGTGGTGAAGGCCAGCCCGCTCTTTTTAAACAGCAGCTTGGCCAGGTAGTAGATGGCCGGGACCATCAGCACGCCGGCCAGCGTGCCGGCGAAGCGCCAGCCGAAGGGCGTCATGCCGAAGAGCAGGATGGACCAGGAGATGAACACCTTGCCCAGGGGCGGATGGGTGTTCTCGTACCAGACCATGTTGTGGTTCTGCTCGTAGGCGGTGCGGCCGTGGTAGACCTCGTCGAAGTACATGCTGTCCATGTAGCCGGGCCGCTGGGGGACCATCCAGTTCTCGTCCGTCAGCGCCTCGGCCCCGGCGGGGGCGGAAAGCGGGTAGACCGTCTCGCCGCTGCTGTCGGTGGCCGCGACCTCGAGTATGCGCATATCCCCCTCGCCGATCTCCAGGCGCAGGTAGCGGGCGTCCTCGTCCGTTTCCAGCACGTGCCACTTGAACATGTCGTGCACGCCCACGGTCAGGGACTGCTCGTCCGTGAAGTTCACGCCGTCCTTCGACCAGCTCACGTTCAGCGTGCCGTAGTTGATCTCTCCGTAGTAGTAGAAGCGGCCAACGTCCTGCTCCTGCCCCATGTCCAGCACCACCGACTCGCCCTCATAGCCCTCCCAGTAGGTGGAAGGGGCGTAGAGGTTGCCCAGCCGGTAGAAGGCGGTAAGGGCATAGACCAGCGTCAGGCCCAGCATGAGGAGCACGTCCGTGCGGGTAAAGCGGAGCCTCTCCCCGCTGCGGCGGGCATCCGGCAGCGCGGGGCCCAGCGCCTGGGCGCGCAGGGGCTTTAGGGGCGCATGCAGGGGCAGGGGAGTTTTCAGCAGGCAGAGCCGGAGGCTTGCATCCCACATGCAGAAGAGCAGGGCGAGGTTCCCGCAGCCGGTCAGGATCTCCATCGTCCTGTTCTCGGCCAAAATGTACTCGTTTTGCAGCACCGTGAATATGTTGGCCCCGTTGGTCACCAGGAGACCTGCGAATATCCACAGCATGCGCTTATCCTCATAGGCCAGCGCGCAGAGCAGCGTCAAGGCCAGTATGGGGAACATGTACCTTTCGTGCATGCGCACGCCCAGGACAAACACGCCCAGCAGTTCGCAGGCGGCCATGGGCAGGACGGCCTTTCGGTCGCCGGCGCGGAAGTAGATGAACAGCGCCGCGCCCACGCTGATGGCCATGCCGAAGGCGCCCCAGGCCTGGTAGCTGAGCCCCAGCAGCTGGGTCTCCTGGGCGGTCCAGTTGCCGCCCAGCACGCCGAAGAGGTTCATGGCGTTGACGGCGGCATAGGGGTAGCTGGTGAGCACGGAGAGGTACTGCTGGATGAGCCAGCCATAGCCGCGGCCCAGGGAAAAGGGCAGCGCCACGACCAGCACCAGCGCCAAGGCGCTGGCCACGCAGGCCGCCAGGGACCAGAGACCCTTTCTCCAATCCTTCAGCATGTCGGAGACGAAGCCGCAGAGCAGCACCGTGCCGAACATGAGCGCCTGGGGCTTGACCAAGACCGCCAGGGCGAAAATGAGGGAGCTTGCCAGCATCTTTTTGCGGAGCATCAGGCGGATGCAGAGCAGCACCAGCAGAACCAGCACCGCGTCCATCTGGCCCCAGCAGGCGCTGTCCAGCCAGACGGCCGGGGCAAAGGCGTACAGCAGGCCCGCAAGGCTCGCGGTGCCCTCGTCGGTCCATTCCCTGGCCATGTCGTAGATGAGCCAGGCGGCGGCCAGGTCGGAGAGGAGCGCGGGGAGCTTGAGCAGCAGCAGGAACAGCTCCGAATCGTAGGGCAGCTGCATAAGCTCCGCCAGCGCGCCGATAGGCCAGAGCACGTACAAATATCCCGGTGGATAGTCGCAGAAGATCTGGTCGTAGAAGGAGACCGGGCCGACCTCCGCCATGCGCAGGGCCCAGCCGCGGAAACAGTCGATGTCCACCTGGTAGCCGGGCTTGGTGATGGCCAGGTACAGGCGCAGGAGCAGGGCCAGCCCTAAGCAGCCCCAGAACAGCGTATGCAGGCTCTTTGGGCCAAGGTCCTCAAGGAGCTTCCGCCCTTTGGGCAGGATGAGCGCGCCCACGATCCCGACGATGGCGCTCAGGGCGATGAAGGCGGGGATCCAGTTGGCCTGGCCGCCCTCGTCCTCGGCGGTCGCGGCCTCCACCTTGCGCAGGGACTGGGCCTCCGCGCCTTCAGGCAGCGTCGATACGCGCTCGGCGCGCAGGCCGTCGAACCAGGCCGTGCCGGCGTTGGTCTCGCCGTAGTAGCCCGCGCGGGCGCAGAGCGTCACGGAGCCCTGGAACCAGCCGGTCTTGCCGTAGAACTCCACGTAGACCCATTCGCCGTCGGTGTCCACGTAGTCGGGCGAGATGGCGAAGCAGTCCTTGACGGAGAGGTTCGCGCCGCGGCGGTCCGGGGAAAAGCCCTCGGCCTTTAGGTAGCCGGAGAACTTGTAGAGGCTGTTGCCGCGCACGGAGAGCGTCTGCTCCAGACGGACGTCGTCGTCCTGCAGGTTCTCGATCACCAGCACCGTGCCGCGCTCCGGGTCGTCGTCCAGGCGGTAGCTGCTGTATTCCTCACCCATCTCCCAAGCGTCGTAGCTCCAGTTCGCGATGTATCCCTCCGCGTCCAGGCCCTGCTCGAAGTCGCCGTTCAGGAGAAGATTCGTATCCTCCTCCGCTGCAAAGCCGAGAGAGCAAAGGAGCAGGGGAAGGGGAAGGAGCAGGAGCAGGAGCAAAAGCGCATAGCGCCCTCTTTGTCCCCATTTGGATCGTTTCATGCAAAATACCTGCCTTTGATAAATTCAAACGCGTTTTTCAGGTGACGCAGGCGCAGCTCGCCGCCCTGGCGCTGCACCTCCACCACGTCGAAGCGCATGGGGCTGTCCATTCGATCCGTGGACAGCGCGTATTGCAGCGCCGCCCGGCAGATGCGCGCCTGCTTGGCCCTGTCCACGGCCAGGCGCGGCACCCCGGCGGAGCGCTGCTTGACCTCGACGAACACCAGCGTCTCCCCGTCCAACAGGATCAGGTCGATCTCGCAGGGACCGAAGCTGTAGTTTCTGTCCAGCAGTTCGTACCCCTCGTTTTCCAGCAGCAGCAGGGCCATCTCCTCGCCGCTCTTCCCCTTGTCCGCCGCATCCATTTCCGGCCATACATCCCCTTAAACGAGGCCTTATCTGCCTCTTTGTTTGTGTTTCTTTTTATATATTTGTTTTTGGGGTGCTCCCCACCCACCCTCCCCCGGCGGCGAGCGAAGCTCGCCGCCGGGGGAGGGTGGGTGGGGAGCCATGGCGCGCAGGCTTCGCCTGCGCGCCATGGAAAAGAAAATCTTTCCCGGCTCTCCGGCTCCGGGTCGCGCGCAAGCGCGCGACCCGGAGCCGGAGAGCCGGGGGGCCGGGCGCCGCCTTCGGCGGCGCCCGGCAGGGATCTCGATCGCCTGGCCGCGAAGCGGCCAGGCCCCCGCCGGACGTGTGGGACGCCTTTCTCATTTCTCTCCCATAACGCCTCGAATAAAGAGCTTCCGATGGATGGGACTCGGGCCCAGTCGCCGTATGGCCTCCATGTGCGCGGCCGTGCCGTAGCCCTTATGCTCGGCCAGTCCGTATCCCGGATATTCCCTGTCCAGCGCCTGCATCAAGTGGTCCCTCGACACCTTGGCCACGATGGACGCGCAGGCGATGGAGTAGCTCAGCGCGTCGCCGTGGATGAGCGCCCTCTGCGGCAGGGGCGTGTCCAGGTCCTTTTCGGCATCCACGAGAAGGTACTGCGCCTGCGCCCCGGTCTGCGCGATAGCCCGCGTCATGGCCAGCCGACAGGCGTTTCGGATGTTGAGCTCTTCGATCTCCTCCACGCTGGCCATCCCCACGCCCACATACAGCGCCGTCTCCAGTATGCGCGGGTACAGTTCCTCCCGCGTCTTTTCGCTGAGCTTCTTGGAATCATTGACCCCGAGCAGCAGCCTGTCCTTTTCCAGCGGCATCACCGCGCAGGCGGCGGTCACAGGTCCCGCCAGCGGGCCGCGGCCCGCCTCGTCCACGCCGCCCACCAGAAAGCCCTGACGGTACAGCTCAAGATCGATCTCCGTCATCCGCAGGAGCCGCTGCTCCTTGGTCTCCCTCTGCGCCATTGTCCGCCTCCTCGGGGCTCTCCAGGCTGATGCGTCCGAGCTTGCCGCCCCTAAATTCATCCAGCACGATCTGCGCGCCGCGCTCCAGATCCGGCACACCGCCCTTTTGCAGCCAGCCGCGCCCGCGGCAGGCCTGTTCCAGCAGGCCGTCGCCGTCCTCCGTCAGGTTCCGCAGCTTGTACCTCTCCAGAATGGCCTGGGGCTTTCGGACGCTCAACTCCTTGAGCAAACTTCCGGCCAGCCGCTGCAGGTCCATGATCTCCTCGCGGATGGAGCCCAGCCACGCCAGCCGCAGCGCGGCCTGCTGGTCGTCGAACTTGGGCCAGAGCATGCCGGGCGTATCCAACAGCTCCAGATAGGGCCCCAAAACGATCCACTGCTTGCCCCGCGTCACGCCCGGCTTGTCCCCCGCCTTCGCGGCGGAGCGCCCTTTGAGCCGGTTGATGAAGCTGGACTTGCCCACGTTCGGGATGCCCGTGACCATGGCGCGCACGGTCTTTCGGATCCCGCGCTTCAGCTGCCTTTCCACCACGTCCGCGGCCGCCTGCTCCACGGCGCGCAGCGCGGCGTTCATCCCCTTGCCCTGGTTGGCCGAGAAGGGCAGGGCCGTCACGCCCCGGGCGCGGAAGTAGGCCGCCCAGCGCCGCGTGATCTCCTCGTCCGCCAGGTCCGCCTTGTTGAGCAGGCAGACGCGCGGCTTGTTCCGGAACAGGTCGTCGAAGTCCGGGTTGCGGCTGGCCAGAGGCGCGCGCGCGTCCACCAGCTCCACCACCACGTCCGTCATCTTCAGGCTCTCCTGCAGCATGCGCCGGGCCTTCGCCATGTGCCCCGGGTACCACTGGATCTGCAAGCGCCTCTCCCCCTCGTTTCTTTCCTTCCCTAATCTTACCAGATACCGCCCGCTTTACGCAAGAAAGGATGGAAAGAAAGCCCCTGCGGGCTCGACGTTTTTCCGTCGTGCAGGGGCTTTTTCTTTCTGCTTACGCGATCTCGTTCTGGAAGGCCACCAGCGTCGCGTCGAACACGCCGGGCACGCGCAGCAGCGCATCCGCCAGGTTGGCCCTCTGCTGGGGCAGGCGCAGCTCGTAGGTGGTCTCCACGCCGTTGCGGGTGACGCTGCGGGACTTGAGCTTCACGTGCGGCACCTTCGCCAGCACGCCCGAGATATCCTTGGAGGCACGCTCGTCGTGGTGGATCACCAGCAGGTAGTTTTCCCCCGCCTTGCTGGCAAGCAGCGTCATCAGGAACAAAAGCACCGCGATGACCAGCGTCCCGATGATGGCGTACAAAATGTAGTTCGCCCCCACGGTGATGCCCGCCGCGATGGCCCAGAACATGAACACCGTGTCCATGGGGTCCTTGACGGCGGTGCGGAAGCGGACGATGGACAGCGCGCCGACCATGCCCAGCGTCAGGCCGATGTTGGAGGAGATGCACATGATGATCATCGCCGTGACCATGGTGAGCATCACCAGGGACACGTTGAAGCTGTGGCTGTACAGAACGCCCCGGTAGGTCTTCTTATATACGTAGTAGATCACCAGGCCCAGCACGAAGGCGCTGGCCAGGGAAACCAGCACGCTGGGCACGGTCAGGTTCTGGTTGTTGAGCGAAAAGCCCTCCAGCACGGACCTCTTGAACAGGTCGGCCGCGCCGATGTTTTCCGTCTGCGTATTCATGGGTGTTGCGTTCGCCTCCTAAAGGTTGAATTCATAGCGCCTGCAGTAGGTGTATTTGGAAATCGCGCTCCTCTGCGCGGGGATGGAGGATAGGATGGGGACGATGTACTCCGGGAAGCGCCTGTCGTACTTGACCTCCAGGATCACGGTCTCGTCGTGCAGGCAGGGGAGCGTGGGCAGTGCCGGGTCGAACATGTCCTTCCCGAACAGGCCGGTGCGCAGCTGCTTATCCAGCGTCACGCGGGTGTTCTCCGCCGGGTGGACGAAGGCCTCCCGCACGTAGTCAACCACCACCGTGGGCCGCAGCTGCCGCGTGGTCATCTGCCTGTACACGTCCTGCAAAAGGGGATGCTCCTGCCTTTCCAGGCCGTGGGCGTCGCCCGCAATGATCTGCTCGGCCAGCTCCCGGGAGATGGGCGCTGAGACCTTGGAGATGTAGTCCCCCTTCTTGCGCTTCCTCTCCAGCACGATCACCCGGTCGGACAGGTTGTAGATGCGTATGCGGTACTTGTCGCGGTGCATCACGCCGTCGATCTTGTCCGCCATGGCGGTGTTGAAGCAGTCGTCGAAATACAGGGAGCGGATGTGGTACTCGCCCCGCTCGTCGGCGTTCTCGTCAATGTGCATCACGTTTTTAAGTATGTTGGAGAGGTAGACCGCCGACCCCTGGGAGATGTGGTACTTCTGCTCGTGCCGCAGGGGCTCCTTCATTTCCACGGGCCCTTCACCCCCTTTTCCCCTCGTTTTTTCCAATGTGTTTAATTCTGCATGACCGTCTGGGCTTCCTGCTTCCAGTTTTCCCCGAACAGGCTCTGCATTTGGGTTTCGCTTATGTCGAACCAGTCCTGCAGGTGCACCTTCATGTACGCGCCCCTGTAATGGGCGAACGTCTTGAGCCTGTCTATGTGCCTCTGCCAGGAGCTGACCGAGCCGTGCTCCGGCCACCTCTCGTAGTGGGCCTCCATCTCCGGGGCCATCTGGCTCTGCAGCTCGTCGATGGCCGCAAGTATGTTTTCCTCCGTGTAGACCTCGTTGATGTAGTAGGCGCAGCGTTCGATGAAGAGCTGCTCCATCTCCTTGTTGTCAAGAAGCCCGCGGATGATGTCGTTGTCGAAGGAGTCGTTGTAGCCCGTGCCGTTCTCGTTGAGCACATGCAGGAAGCCGTCGCGCTTATATCCGTTGTCCTCGCCGGTGTTGATGCCCCAGTCCAGGTCGTAAAGTATCCACTTCCACTTGCCGCCGGGGACCTTGTAATACTTGATGTTGCCGTTGTCCGAGTTGGCCCAGAAGATCTCCGCGATCTGGTAATCGAAGTAGTTCTGCACGTCCACCCGGTCGGTCACGTACTGAAGGGCTTCCTCGTTGGCAAGGTTGTGGCTGCGCACGTAGTCCATCAGCTCCATGTACTCGTCGTTGCTGCCGTTGAGCACGCGGGCCGCGTTGTTGCCGTTGCCCTTCAATATGTCGATGTTGTCGATCACGCTCTCGTCCGTCACGCCCTCCCACTGGGCCACGGACCACTTGTTGACCCGCTCGCGCATGTTGTAGTGGCCCCAGTACTCGCCGTTTAGGTACAGCACGCACACCTCGGTCTCCTGGTACATGACGCCCTGGTCCTTCATCAGGGAGGTCATCATGGCGTCGCGCATGCGGGCGCGGTTGTAGTCCTGGGCCGTGGAGCGCAGGACGAAGGATTTATAGGAAGTGTAGTCGCGGTCGTCGAACAGCGCGGCGTTAAAGCGGCTCTCGCCGTATTCCTTGCGGGCGTAGACCGCAAAGGACTTCTGGTCGATGGCCCTGGAATACTGGCCGTTGAGCTTGAACTCCCCGCCCTGGGACAAAAGCGTGGTTCCGTCCTCGTCGAACACCTCCACGTACACGGGCCGCTCCCAGTCCATCCAGAAGTTGGCGCCCTTGCCCGCGGAGCCGTGAGGGAACTCCTCCATATAGCCGGGGCCGTCGGCGTAGATGCCCTTTTCATCGGAGAACAGGTTGTCCGGGTCCGTGGAGAGGCTCACCACGCGCACGCTGTGGCTTTGGCCTATGATGTAGGTGCCCGTGGTGCTCAAAGGGCTCAAGTACCCATCCTTCACCGCCACGGCGCGCACCACCGTGGTGGAGGAGAGCGTCAGCGGGCCGGAATAGGCAGGGGACGAGGGGCCGGGCTCGGTGCAGTCCGTGGTGTAATGGATCTGGCTCCCGTCGCCCACGTACATCTCCAGCGTCACCGCGCCGTCATAGAGGCCGGGGCGCACGGAGAAGTCCACCCGCTGGGTCATGCCACGATAGCTCACGCCCTGGTTGGCCTCTCCGGGGCTCGGGGAGGCGTAATAAAAAAGGCCGAGGTCGTCGCCCCGCCCGTAGGAGACGTCCGCCTGCAGCTGGGGAACGATCAGCTTATCCACCATCTCTCCCTGGTCGGTGAACAGGTACAGCGTTTCCCCCGTGGAGCTGGCCTTGAAGGAGGCGCTGAGGTTCCCATCCTCCACGCTGTCCGTGCCGCTCAAAGCCACCACGGCCCGCTCGCCCGGCTGCAGGATCATCTCCGGGAACTGAAAGCGGGCCTTGCGCTTGGGCGCGTTGGAGAGGCCCCAGCTGTTAAGGTCCACGGCGGCGCCGGAGTTGTTCACGATCTCCGCAAAGTCCACCGACTGGCCGTTCACCTGCGTGTCGGCGGCGGAGGAGAGGACCTCCGCAATGTACACGCCCTTGTTGTTCAAACGGAAGAAGTCCTCCACCGCGGCCAGGCCGTTCTCCATCGTGTTGGCCTTGCCGGGCGTGGGGGCGTTGGTGGCGGCAAAGAGGCCGTCGCCGCCCCGGGCGTAGGACCAGTCGTCCTTGAGCTCCGGCACGTCCACGCGGTCCAGCAGCGCGCCGGAGGCGTCGTGCAGCAGCAGCGTCTCGCCCGCGGCGGAGATGCCGAAGGAGGCGTGCAGCTCCTCCGCGCCGGCCTGCGCGCCCTTGTCGCAATACACCAGCAGGAACTCGCCGGGGTTTAACGTCGCGGAGCCGAAGCGCCACTTCATGGGCTCGCTCTCATCGTCGGAGAGGCAGTAGCCGGTAAGGTCCACAGGAGAGGAGCCGATGTTCGTAATCTCCACCCAGTCAACGTAAGCGCCGCTTGCGTCCTGGCAGGTGCTGACGTTGGAGGATTGGACTTCGCTGATCTTGATCGTGCTTTCGGCGGTGCGGTCGAAGGCGGCGGCGTAGGCGTCGCTGCCCGCCTGGTCGTTGGCAAAGCCTGGGGAGCAGAAGGCGCTTTCCTCAAAGCCGCTCTCTGTGCGGATGTAGGAGACGTTGGCGCCCAGGGCCGGGGCCTCCACCTGATCCGCCAGGGCGCCGCCGTCGGTGAACAGGTACAGCGTTTCGCCCTTCTTGAGCTTAAAGCCCGCATGCAGGGGCTGTCCGGCGATGTTGCGGCCCTTGCCGGATAAATAGACGACGATGTATTCGCCGCTTGCGAGCGTCTGGTTGGGCAGGGGGAACTTGGCGGGGTTGTCGTCCCGGTCGGAGAGGGCGTAGCCGCCCAGGTCGATGGGCGCGCCCGTGCCGTTGTACAGCTCCACCCAGTCGGGATAGTCGCCGTCCTCGTCGCGCACGGCCCCGGAGTTGGAGGCCATGAGCTCGGAGATCACGAGGCCCGTGGACTGCAGCTGCAGCGTCCCGTCCGAGGAAGGCTCGTCCATCTGCACGCCGC
This sequence comes from uncultured Clostridia bacterium, assembly GCA_947625765.1. Classification (GTDB taxonomy): domain Bacteria; phylum Bacillota; class Clostridia; order Christensenellales; family UBA1750; genus CALWRM01. The sequence continues at coordinate 48,101 of CANQPP010000004.1, read as the reverse complement.
CCAGGGAGACGGCGGGCGTCAGCTCCTTCTCGATGGTCAGGACCACGAACAGCACCAGCACGGCGGAAAATAGCAGCAGCTGCACCAGGACGATGCCCCTGCGGTTCCTTCTTCTCAACGTGATTCCTCCTAAGCGAACATCGGGTCGATCCCCGCTTTTCCGACATCCAGTTTAGCACAGACAGGGACGGAATGCAAATCCAATCCCTGCATACTCTCATTAAACGAAGGTCCGCGGGGCTTTGTTTCTGCTTTTCCTGTTTGTGTTTTTTCTTGAATTTGCTCTTTTTGGAAATCAACGCCAACGCAAAAGAAGCGGGCGCCGACCGTCCGCTTCTTTGCTTAAAATGGAAACGCTTCTGTTCGCTTTAAATGCCGACCCACCAGCACACGCCGTACTTGTCGATCACGGTGCCGCCGCAGGCGTTCCAGGGGTATTCATGCAGCTCCTCGAGCACGACGCCGCCGTCGCTGCTGAGCACCTGGAAGGCGTTTTGGACCCTTTCGACCGTCCCCAGCTCGAAGGCGTTGAACGTCATGGTCTCCCATTTCATCTCCTGGATGGCCCTCGCGTCGTAGGGGCGCTTGGCCTCGGCCAGGGCCATGATCCCCTCGCCGTCCACCGACAGGACGCAGTGGTCGTAGGCGGTCCCGCTGCTGTTCTTCATCTCCAGCGTGATCTCCGCCCCGAACGCCCGGCAATAAGTTTGGGCAGCCTCCAGGCTGTTCATCACATAGACCTGCGCACAGCACTTCATGTTGTTTCTCCTTTCAAATGACGGCCTGGCGAGCCGCCGACCGTTCGATATCCGCCAGTATACCGTCCAGGCATACTGTCTTGCAGCATCCGAGTAAACAGCGTTCTGCGCGTTTCTCCGCGTCCTCTATATCCATTTTTCCATCTCCCCGGAGTCGCAAAACCCCATTCTTTCATACAAATGGCGGCCTGTTCCGGAAGGCTTCAGCTTAATGCTATGCACCCCTTTTTCTTTCAGCCAGCGGAGCACCGCCTCCATCGCTCCCGTGGCATAGCCCTTTCGCCTGTCTTCCGGAACACAGTATACGTCGATAACATATCCGTAATATGGGGTCTTGAAAAAGCAAAAGGGGATATCGTCCTTAATGACCGCACCCGCACATGCAGTACATTTCCCCCTTTCATCATAGACGAGGAAATGACAGCATCTGTCCTCTTGGTACAATGCGCTGTATGTTTGCAGGATCATTTCCTCCGCATGCTCCTGCAGCAAAGAAGCCGACCCGGCTTCCCTGAACATGTTCATCTTCATTTGCACAACGAGCGGAAGCTCGCTCACTTCCGCTCTGACGATGCGCATATCCCTTTATCCTCCTCTTTTCCGCAGACCCCGATCTGCCTCTCGTTGTCCCGGCAGGCCTTCTGTTCACTTCTTCTTCGCCTGCGCGACACGGATGAGCGCGCAGACCATGCTTCCGATCATGCCCACCCAAAGGACGACCGCGGAGACCGTGATCACGCCCGGGTCCATGTCCCCGAACACCTCGATCGTAAGCGGGATCGCCGCGAGTATCTCCACGACCACAAAAATGATTTGTACCAAATGCACCTTGTTCACTGTGTCGTTCCTCCCTTGTTACTCATGTTCTGTCGAACGGTCCTCTGTTTCATCTTCCTCATCGTGCCGCCATGATGCCGGGTCCCGCGGCCCCTTAGCAGAACGGGTCCTTCATTCCTCGATGCTCTCCCCGCAGTGCTGGCAGAACCTCTCCTCGTTCCTCCCCAGGAGCTTTCCGCAGTGCGGGCACCTGTAAAACAGGAAATGGGGCAGCAGGCAGGAAGCGGCGACGCAGAGGCCCGCGATCAAAAACGTCTTGTATAGATATCCCAGGAGCATCACAACAACGCCTGCGATCATCAGCGCATCCCTGCATTTCCCTGCCTGCTTCGGCTTCATTTCGGCTTCCTCCTTAAGGCCTTCCCCTTACGGCGTTTTCTTTAAGCCTCCCCGTGGAAATAGGCGCCCATCTGCCGCAGCCGCGCCCGCAGGCGGTGCGTATCGACCTTGTGCACGTCTTTATCGCCCGCGGCGGCGAACGCGGCGGCCATGCCCGCCGCCTCGCCCATGGCCAGGCACACGGGCATCACGCGGACGGAGCCCTGTATGCGCTTGTCGCAGGAGATCGAGCGGCCCGCCACCAGGACGTTCCTGACCCCTTTTGGCAAAAGCGAGCGGTAGGGGATGCCGTGGGACTCCCCCGCGCCGTAGCGGGCGCAGCGGGCGGTCTCGTCGATGCCGCCCTCCGCTAGGCGCTTGAGCTCCTCCTGGGTGTAGTGGATGTCCAGATAATAGCTGTTGCGGCAGATCTCGTCGGGGAAGTCCGCCTTGTTCGCGTAGTCCTCCACCGTCAGCGTGTAGTCGCCCACGATGCGCCGGGACTCGCGGATGCCCATCACCGGCGCGGTCGCCACCAGGTAGGCGTTGCCGAAGGCCTCCGGGAAGTAGGATGCCAGCGCGTCCCGATACTGCCGGGCGATGCGCCTGCCTGTGATCATGGCGGCCGAAACGCTCTTTGGGTCGGTGGAATCCAGGCCAAACAAATGCCCCGCGTTGAAGCCCACGGTGCCCGGGCCTATGATGTTGTTGCACAGATGCGTGTCCACGATATCGGGGTAGCGCGCATCCGCGGGCAGCTGGTGGGCAAAGCTCTGCGGGTTGCCCGGGTGCATCCCGCCGTGGACGAGGCCGTATTTCGGGTGGTACTGGTAGGCGTACATGTCCACGTTGGTCAGGATAAAGCAGAGGGACGAGGGCATCGGCTCGCCGCCGTTTTCCCCGAATTCGTAGGAAGCACCGGCCATCACGGCCAGGTCGCCGTCCCCGCTGCCGTCCACGTACACCTTGGCCTTATACGCCGAAAGGCCGGACTTGTTGGAGACCACCACGGCCTTCACCTCGCCGTTTTCCGTCTCTGCCTCGCAGAGGAAGGTGTTGAACAGCACGCGAACGCCGTATTCCTCCATCAGCTCGTCGTAGACGCGCTTTAGGTCCTCCGGGCTGATGGGCACCCACTCGGTGTCCTCCGGCTGCACGTGGGGGCTTGCGGCCTTGGAGCGGGAAAAGACCGTCTCCGCCATGCCGCGGTAGATGATCTTCTCCTTGTCGGAGAAGGGGCACCAGGCCGGCACGAGCCCGGAGGTGCCCATGCCGCCCAGGGAGCCCGTCGCCTCGATGAGCAGCGTTTTCGCTCCTTCCCGCGCGGCGGAGGCGGCGGCGGTGCAGCCCGCAGGCCCGCCGCCGATCACGATCACGTCCCAGTTGTCGTCCAGCGGGATCTGTCTTGCCTTCATCGTGTACATAAGTAATGGCCCCCCTTTTCTCCTGATGCCGGAGACGCCGCAGGCCAGGCCCGCGGCGTCCTTGTTTTTTACATATCGGTCCTTCCGCGCATGGCGCGGGAGAGCGTGATCTCGTCGGTGTATTCCAGGTCGCTGCCGACGGGCATGCCGTGGGCGATGCGGCTGACCTTGACGCCCAGGGGCTTGAGCAGCCGCGCGATGTAGGCGGCCGTGGCCTCGCCCTCGATGTCGGGGTTGGTGGCCAGGATCACCTCGTGCACGCCGTCCAGCCGCCCCAGCAGCTCCTTGATGGCGATGTCCTCGGGGCCCACGCCCTCCATGGGCGAGATCACCCCGTGCAGCACGTGGTAGAGCCCGTTGTAGTCCCGCGTGCGCTCCATGGCGGCCACGTCCCTGGGGTCGCGGACCACGCAGAGCACGCCGTGGTCGCGCCTCTCGTCCGCGCAGATGGAGCACTTCTCGCCGTCCGTGTAGTTGCCGCACACCGGGCAGCGCTTGACGCTCCTGCGGGCCTGGGCGATGGCCTGCGCCAGCGCCTCGACCTCCTCCACCGGCTGGGAGAGCAGGTGGTAAGCCATGCGCTGGGCGCTCTTGCGGCCCACGCCCGGCAGCTTGGCCAGCTGCATCACCAGCTGCTGCACCGAATCCAAGTGTTCCGCCATGTCAGAAGCCGAACCCCCTGCCGCCGGTCAGCTTGCCCATTTCCGTCTCGTTGGTCTCCTCCACCTGGCGCAGCGCCTCGTTGACGGCGGCCATCACCAGGTCCTCCAGCATCTCCACGTCGTCCGGGTCCACGGCCTCGGGCTTGATGGAGACCGCCAGCAGCCCCTTCTTGCCGTTCATCTTCACGCTCACCATGCCGCCGCCGGAGCTGGTCTCGTACTCGCGCGCTTCCAGTTCCTCCTGCAGCTTCTGAATGTTCTGCTGCATCTTCTGGGCCTGCCGGAGCATCTGTTGCATGTTGCCGCCGCCCATGCCCGGGAATCCGCCGCCCTTGGCCATGTTGGAAAACCTCCCTGTTTGTCTTTCGTCGTGTGTGGAAAGGCCCTGCATATTGGGGCCCTGAGCGCGTCCATTTCCCGCGCCTTGCCTTTTTTAAGTATACCAAAGCGACAGGGAAAAAGCAATCTACCTTTCCCCCAAAACAACGGCAAGGGGAGCGGCCCGGCTCCCGCCGTTCCTCTCCCCTTTTGTTTTTTCGTCTTGGTCGTTTACTTTGCGTATTCCGTGGCGCGCAGCTCGCGGATCACGTTCACCTTGATCTGGCCGGGATACTCAAGCTCCTTCTCGATGCGCTTGGCGATCTCCTTGGCCATGACCACGGCGCCGCTGTCGTTGACGTCCTCGGGCTTGACCATGATGCGGATCTCGCGGCCCGCCTGGATGGCGAAGGACTTCTCCACGCCGTCGAAGGAATCGGCGATCTCCTCCAGCCGCTGCAGGCGCTTGATGTAGTTTTCCAGCGTCTCGCGCCGGGCGCCGGGCCGCGCGCCGGAGATGGCGTCCGCGGCGGCTACCAGGACGGCCTCCACGGAGGCGGGCTCGCAGTCGCCGTGGTGGGAGGCGATGGCGTTGATGACCAGGTCGTGCTCGTGGTACTTCTTGGCCAGGTCCGCGCCGATCTGGATGTGGGTGCCCTCGACCTCGTGGTCGATGGCCTTGCCGATGTCGTGGAGCAGCCCCGCGCGCTTGGCCAGCGCCACGTCCGCGCCTAGCTCCGCGGCCATCAGGCCGGCCAGGTAGGAGACCTCGACCGAGTGCTTGAGCACGTTCTGGCCGTAGGAGGTGCGGTACTTCATGCGGCCCAGCAAGCGCACCAGCTCGTTGTGCAGCCCGTGGACGCCGGTCTCGAACACGGCCTGCTCGCCGGCCTCGCGGATCTGGCTGTCCACCTCGCGCTTGGCCTTTTCCACCATCTCCTCGATGCGGGTGGGGTGGATGCGGCCGTCGTTGATGAGCTTCTCCAGGGCGATGCGGGCGATCTCCCTGCGGATGGGGTCGAAGCCGGAGAGGATCACCGCCTCCGGCGTATCGTCGATGATCAGGTCTATGCCCGTGGCGGTCTCCAGGGCGCGGATGTTGCGGCCCTCGCGGCCGATGATGCGGCCCTTCATCTCGTCGTTGGGCAGGGGCACCACGGACACCGTGGTCTCGGCCACGTGGTCGGCGGCGCATTTTTGTATGGCCAGGGAGATGATGTTGCGGGCCTTCTTCTCGGCCTCGTCCTTGGCCTGCTGTTCGATCTCGCGGACCATCACGGCCGCGTCGTGGTAGGCGTCCTTCTGCACGGCGGAAACGATCATCTGCCGGGCTTCCTCGCTGGTCATCTTTGCGACCTGCTCCAGCTTTTCCAGCCTCTGCGCTTCCAGGGCGTCCAGGGATTCCTGCCGGGCCTTTAAGTCCTTGGTCATGCGGGTCAGATTGTTTTCGCGGCTTTCCAGGCTGTCCTGCTTCTTATCCAGCGCCTCTTCCTTCTGCAGCAGGCGGCGCTCCAGGCGCTGCGTCTCGTTGCGCCTTTCCCGAATATCGCGCTCCATCTCGGTCTTCTGGCGGAGGATCTCCTCCTTGGCCTCCAGGATGCGCTCCTTCTTGACGGTCTCGGCCTTTTCCTTGGCCTCGTCCACCAGCTTCTTCATGGCTTCCTCGGTGTCGCCGATCTTCTGTTCGATGTTCCGGCGGGCCCTGTTCGCGCCGATCCAGGCGCCGATGCCCGCCCCGGCCGCCAGGGCCACGACGAGCCCGGCGATCCACAGCAGCTTCTCCATCATGAATTTTTCCACCATCGCTTTCATCGATTTAAAACGATGCCGGTCAACGCCCCTAACGCGCGGATACGCGCACCGCTGCCTCGCCGCCCTGAAGGAGCCTTCACGCTAAAATTAGCCCCCCAAGCGGCAACCGAAAGCGGAAAATACGCCCCGCGCCCAAACTGGCGCCCGTTTCTGGAGATCGTATCCTGGTTCTTATAGCAATTACATATAAAAAACGAAATCGTATCCCTAGAGACCGTCACCGTCATAATATATACTATTGTATATGTTCCAAGGGGTCCCTGTCAACATGAAAAATGCACATTCTCTCCCGCCACGGCTGCAAAAACGGTGGCTTTGCCCCGAAAAAAAGCCCCAATTTTGAAACATAAAAAGCGGCGGAAAAGCGCAGATGGCCTTCCCGCCGCTTCTTAAGATCTTAACGTTTGCGGCGAACTTATTCCTCCGTTTCGCCCGCCTGCTCGTCCTCCTCCGCATTCGCGGGGCCGCTGACCTCCAGCGTGGCGCGGATCTTTTGCTCGATCTCGTCGCAGATGGCGGGGTGGTCCTCCAGGAACTGCCGGGCGTTCTCGCGGCCCTGGCCGATCCTCTCCCCGTTGTAGGAGAAGAACGCGCCGGACTTGCCGATGATGTCCGCCTGCACACCCAGGTCCAAAACGGAGCCCTCGTGGGAGACGCCCTTGCCGTAGAGCAGGTCGAACTCGGCCACGCGGAAGGGCGGGGCCACCTTGTTCTTGACCACCTTGATGCGCACGCGGTTGCCCACGGCCTCGGTGCCCTTCTTGATCTGCTCGATGCGGCGCACGTCCAGGCGGATGGTGGCGTAGAACTTGAGCGCCTTGCCGCCGGCGGTGGTCTCGGGGTTGCCGAACATCACGCCCACCTTTTCGCGCAGCTGGTTGATGAAGATGCAGATGGAGTTGGTCTTGCTGATGATGCCGGCCAGCTTGCGCAGGGCCTGGCTCATCAGGCGGGCCTGCAGGCCCACGTGGGAGTCGCCCATCTCGCCCTCGATCTCCGCCTTGGGCACCAGGGCCGCCACGGAGTCGATGACCACGATGTCCACCGCGCCGGAGCGCACCAGCGCCTCGCAGATCTCCAGCGCCTGCTCGCCGGTGTCCGGCTGGGAGACGTACAGCTCGTCGATGTTGACGCCCAGCGCCTTGGCGTACACGGGGTCCAAAGCGTGCTCTGCGTCGATGAAGGCGGCGGTGCCGCCCGCCTTCTGGGCCTGCGCCACCATGTGCAGCGCCATGGTCGTCTTGCCGGAGGACTCCGGGCCGTAGATCTCGATGATGCGGCCCTTGGGCACGCCGCCCACGCCCAGGGCGATGTCCAGCTCCAGGCAGCCGGAGGGGATCACCTGCACGTTCATGTGGCTGGTCTGGCCCAGCTTCATGATGGAACCTTTGCCGAACTGTTTCTCGATGTTGGAAAGCGCCAGGTCCAGCGCCTTCTGCTTCTCCTCCGCGTCGGTCTCGCCGTAGTGGGCGGTCCTAGTCTCGCTCTTGGTCCTTGCCATCGGGCGTGCGCCACCTTTCTTTGTCGTGGGATGTGTTTAAGGTCCTTACAGGGCCGCGCCGCTTCTTTCGCGCGCGTCCCTTCATTTAAAATATTGGGGGGTCAGCTTCTTTCCTCCAGCAGGGCCCGCCTAAGCAGGTCCAGCGCGGAGAGCATGCTCAGCCTGCGCACCCGGGAGCGGTCGCCGGCCAGGCGCAGCTCCTGCGTCTCCGCGCTGCCGTCCGGGCGGGCAAGCCCCAAGTACACAAGGCCCACGGGCTTTTCCGGCGTGCCGCCGTCCGGGCCCGCGATGCCCGTGACCGAAAGGGCGTAATCGCTGCCGCTCTTCTCCTTCTCGCCCAGGGCCATTTCCCTTGCGCACTGGGCGCTGACCGCGCCATAGCGCCGCAGCGTCTCTTCCTTCACGCCCAGCCTGCGCATCTTGGCCTCGTTGGAGTAGCTCACCACGCCCTCCAGCAGTGCCCGGGAAATGCCCGGCAGCGCCACCAGCTCGCTGGCGATCATGCCGCCGGTGCAGGACTCGGCCAGGGAGAGCGTTCTTTCCCTTTCCAGCAGCAGCTCGCCCGTCACCTGGGGCAGGCTGCGCCTGTCCGCGGTGTAGAGGTATTGGCCGACCTTTTCGCAGATCGCGGCCTGCACCTCGTCGAACAGGGGCGTGACCTCCTCGCCGGGCCGCGCCTTGACGCTCAGGCGCAGGCTCACCTCGCCAAAGCCCGCGTACGGGGCGATGGTGACCCGGCCCTGGTGGTCGATCAGCTCCCGCAGCTCGTAGGCCAGTGTGGATTCCCCGATGCCGAAGAACTTGAGCGTGCGCGATACGATCTTCTCCTCCGAGAGGCCGTGCAGGTAGGGCATCAGCCGCAGGTCCACCATGCGCTCCAGTTCCACCGGCGGGCCGGGGAGCACCGCGTAGCGCTTGCCGCCCTTCTCCACCGCAAAGCCGGGGGCCGTGCCGCGGTCGTTAGCGAAAATTTCAGCCCCTATGGGGAACAGGACCTGCTTGTAGTTGTTGGGGCTCACCTTGCGGCCCTTGCCGTAGAGGTAGTCCTCCATGGCCGCGCGGCTGGCCTCGTCCTCCCGCATCTCGAGCCCCAAGTGTTTGCACAGGGTCTCCTTGGTGAGGTCGTCGGGCGTGGGACCGAGGCCCCCCGTCAAGATCACCAGGTCGCTGCGGCCCTCCGCCAGGCATATGGCCTCCAGCAGGCGCTTCTCGTTGTCGCCCACCACCTGCTGGAAGAAGCAGTCCACGCCCACCTCGCCTAAGCGGGAGGCGATGTACTGGGCGTCGGTGTTGACGATCTGGCCCATGAGCAGCTCGGTGCCCACGGAAATGATCTCCGCGTTCACTTCTTCGGCGCCTCCTCTCCGTTTCCGATCTCCCGCTGCAGGGAAAGCACGCCGCGGTTGCGCACGATGTACTCGATGCCCGACCAGATGGTGAACACCAGCGCCACGTAGACGCTGATGTCCGCCAGGGGCAGGCCGATCAGCGAGAAGGGATAGTTGTTGAGCAGCAGCAGGATCATCGCGACCAGCTGGCTCACGGTCTTGACCTTGGCCAGCGGGCTGGCGGCGATCACCACGCGGGCGGCCGCGGCCACCAGGCGAAAGCCGGAGACGATGAACTCCCGCGCCAGGAAGATCACCGCGGCCACGGCGGAGAGCCTGTGGTCCCGCACCAGCAGCAGCATGGCCGCCATCACCAGCACCTTGTCCGCGATGGGATCCATGAACTTGCCGAAGGTGGTGACCTCGTTGCGGCTGCGGGCAAGGTAGCCGTCCAGCATGTCCGTAAAGGCGGCCACGGCGAAGATGAGCGTGGGAACGAAGGCGAAGCTCCCCTCCCCCAAGAACTCATAGGCCGCCATGAACACCGGGATCAAAAGGATGCGCAGCAGTGTGATCTTGTTTGCGATGGTCACGCCAGCACCCCCATCATGTCGTAGTCCAGCGCCTTGGTGAGCTTAACGGGCACGATGTCGCCCGCCCGCAGGCCCTCGGCCATCTCGATGTAGATGCGGCCGTCGCTCTCCGGCGCCTCCCACTGGGAGCGGCCGATGTACAGGCCCATCTCTTCCTCCTCCACCAGCACGTCCACCACGCTGCCCACGCGGCTTTGGTTGAAGGCGCGGGAGATGGGCCTCTGCTGCCGCATGAGCCGGTTGGCCCGGCCCCGGCGGTTGCGCAGGGGCACCTGGTCGCGCCGCTTGGCCGCGGGCGTGCCTTCCTCCTTGGAGTAGGCGAAGGCGCCCAGCCGGTCGAAGGGGTGGGTCTTGGTGTACTCCAGCAGCTCGCGGAACTCCTCCTCGGTCTCCCCGGGGAAGCCCACCAGCATGGTGGTGCGCAGGGCGAAGCCGCCTAAATTCCGTATCTTGTGGTACAGGCTGTCGATCAGCGCGTGGTCGCCCCGGCGGTTCATTTCCTTGAGCACCTTGTCGTTCACGTGCTGCAACGGTATGTCGATGTAGGGGCAGATCTTGGGATCGTCGTGCATCAGCTGCAAAAGCTCGTCGCTGGTGTTGTCCGGGTAGCAGTACAGCACCCGCAGCCAGGTGGTCTCCGGCAGGGCGGAGAGCCTGCGCAGCAGCTCCGGCAGGCAGGGCTTTCCGTACAGGTCCTCGCCGTAGCGGGTGGTGTCCTGGGCCACCAGCACGATCTCCTTGACGCCCTGTTTACAAAGAGACGCCGTTTCCTTTACGATCTCCTCCATGGGGCGGGAGAGCAGCGGCCCGCGGATGGCCGGGATGGCGCAGTAGGCGCAGCGGTTGGAGCAGCCGTCCGCGATCTTCACGTAGGCGTAGGTGCCGGGCGTGGTCAGCAGCCGTTCCCCTTCCTCCGGGTAGCAGTAGGGCCTGTCCGTTTTAAGGAGCCTCTGCCCCTCCAGCACACGGCCCACGGCCCCCGCGATGTCCTCGATCTCGCCGATGCCCAGCACCGCGTCGGCCTCGGGCATCTCCTCCAGCAGTTCCTTGCCATATCTCTGCGCCAGGCAGCCCGTCACGATGAGGGCGCGGCACCTGTTCTTCTTATGCTCGGCCATCTCCAGGATGGCGTCGATGGATTCCTGCTTGGCGTCCTCGATAAAGCCGCAGGTGTTCACCAGGATCACCTCGGCCTGCGTGGGGTCGGAGACCACCGTGTAACCGGCCTGGCGCAGGCGGCCCAGCATCAGCTCGCCGTCCACCCGGTTCTTGGCGCAGCCAAGGGCGACCATTCCTACCGTGGGCATGCGCGCCCTCCTTTCAAAAAAGCCCGGCTTTTCTTGCCTATCCTCTGCCGAAGATGCGCTCGTATTCGTCCCGGCTGATGAGCACCTGCCGGGGCTTGGAGCCCTCGAAGCCGGAGATCAGCTTGCGCTTTTCCATCTCGTCCAGCAGCCTGCCCGCCCGGGCGTAGCCCACGCGGAAGCGGCGCTGCAACATGGACGCGGAGATCTGGCCCGAATCCACGGCCAGTTCCACGGCCTGGGCCAGCAGCTCGTCGCCCTCCTCGGCCTCCTCGCTCTCGGCCTCGTCCTCCTCGCTGTGCTCCATGGCTTCCAGGAAGCCCTCGTCGTAGACGGCCTCGCTGTGCTGGCGCACGTAGTCCACCAGGTCGTTGACCTCCTTGTCGGAGATGAAGGCGCCCTGCACGCGCAGCTTCTTGTTGGCCCCGCTGGGGTCGAAGAGCATATCGCCCCGGCCCAGCAGCTTTTCCGCGCCCGCCATGTCCAAGATGGTGCGGCTGTCCACCTGGGAGGCCACCGCGAAGGCGATGCGCGAGGGGATGTTGGCCTTGATGACGCCGGTGATGACGTTGACGGAGGGGCGCTGGGTGGCGATGACCAGATGGATGCCCGCGGCCCTGGCCAGCTGGGCCAGGCGGCAGATGCGCTCCTCCACGTCGCCGGGCGCGACCATCATCAGGTCCGCCAGCTCGTCGATGATGACCACGATCTGCGGCAGGGGCTTTTCGCCCTTCTCGGTGAGGTAGGCGTTGTAGCCCTTTAAATCCCTGCAGCCGGAGCCCGCGAAGGCCCGGTAGCGCTCGTCCATCTCGCGCACGGCCCAGCCTAATGCCCCCGCGGCCTTCTTGGGGTCGGTGACCACGGGGATGAGCAGATGGGGCACGCCGTTGTACACCGACAGCTCCACGACCTTGGGGTCCACCAGGATGAGCTTGACCTCCTCCGGCGTGGCCTTGTAGAGGATGGAGGCGATCAGGGAGTTGATGCAGACGCTCTTGCCGGAGCCGGTCGCGCCGGCGATGAGCAGGTGCGGCATGCGGGCCAGGTCCGCGACCATGGGGTCGCCGGCGATGTCCTTGCCCAGCGCCACGGCCAGCTTGGAGGGGTGCTCGCGGAACTCCTTGCTCTCCAGCACCTCGCGCAGGGCCACGGTGTCGATGGTCTGGTTGGCGATCTCGATGCCCACCGCCGCCTTGCCGGGGATGGGCGCCTCGATGCGCACGCCCACCGCCGCCATGTTGAGGGCGATGTCGTCGGCCAGGCCCGTGATGCGGCTCACCTTGACGCCGCGGGCGGGCTGCAGCTCGTACCGGGTGATGGCGGGGCCGCGGCTCACGTGCAGCACGCGGGCCTCGATGCCGAAGGAGCCCAGCGTCTCCTCCAGGCGGCGCACGTTCTCCTGTTGGACCTGCGCCTCCTTCTGCGCGTCCACCTGGCTGCTCTTGCCCGTGGCCAGTATGCTCAGCGGCGGGAAGCGGTAGGGCTCCGCCTGCGGGGCCTTCTTTTTTGGCTCCATCTCCGCCTCCTCGCCGTAGAGGTAGTCAAGCTCCTGCTTGGGCACGGCGGTGACCTGCACGGGGCCCTTCAGGAACTCGTCGTCCTCCTCGTCGTCGAAGTCCGCGACGGAGGGGTTCTTCTTCTCCTCCACGGGCACGGGCGCGGGCCGATGGGCGGGTTTGATCGGCGCGGGCCGCTCCTCGCGGGTGCGGGCGGGCACCACCTTGGGCGCGGGAAGGACGTCCTCCTCTTCCCAGGGGGGCAGCTCCTCGCCGTATTCCGGCTCCACGTAGCTCCCGCGCTCGGGCTCGTTTTCGTCCGTCCCCGGCGTCTCGTCCAGGGGCACGCGCTCCACGGTCAGGGGGCGCGGGGGCGTGTCCAGCGCCAGCTCCGGCGGGAACAGCGGCGGGCGGGGATCGACGGGCTCCGTCTCGATCTCCTCCGCGCTCTCCTCCTCCCAGCGGGGGCGCAGCGGGGTGAAGGCGGCCTCCGTCATGTGTCCGTCCCTGCGGCGCTCCTCCACCAGCTCGTTGGGGAAGGGGCGTGCCTCCGTCTCCGCCTCCGCGCCGCGTTCGCTCTCCGCGGGAGCGTAGTCGCCTTCGGTATAGTCATAGTCATAGCCGCGCTCGTAGGCGGGGGCTTCCCTGTACGCGGCGCGGTCCTCCCGCGGCAGGTCCCAGTCGTCGGCGGGGTCGGCCTCCTGCCTGCGCAGGCGGTCCTCCTCGCGGCGCTGCCGGGACTCCTCCCTGCGGGCGCGCACGCTCTGGGCGGCGCGCTGGGTGGTGCGGCCCACGCTCTGGCTCACCTGCCTGCCCACCTGGGTAAGGGACAGGTGCGTAAGCCCCGCCACGCAGCCAAGCAGGCCCAGCACGGCCAGCACGAAGCCGCCCGCGGTGCCCAAAAGCAGCTGCACGGGGTAGCACCAGAGGCCCGCGATAAGCCCTAGGCCCAGCCCGGTGTCCCGGCCGTAGGCGTAGGCGGCGGCCAGGTAGGGCGCGTAGCCCTCCTTCTCGGCCAGCGCCTGCACGGTGCCGTGCCAAAACAGGTGCAGAAAGAGGCTCAGGAAAACAAACAGGCTGAGCGTCAGGGCCAGCTTACCGCCGTTGATGCGCTTGTCGTAGGCGATCAGCGTCAGCCACCCGCCCACCAGCAGCAGCACGGGCATCGCCCAGGCCGCCAGGCCGAACAGGCCCTGCAGGAACGCCTTGACCGCCGCCCCCACCACGCCGGTGATGAAGGGGGTGAACATGGAGAGCGCGGCAAACAGGCCCAGGCCGATGAGCATGAGCCCCGCGATGTCGCAGGGGAGCTTGCGCGGGTTCCCGGCGCCCGCCTTTCCCTTGTTCGCCGCCCTCTTGCCGGCGGCCTTTTTGTTTGCCTTCTTTGCCACTGAAAGTCCGTATCCTTCCTTATGACCCCTGCGGGTCGTCTGTTTCGTTGGTCTCGTTGGTTTCTTCCGGCGCGTCCCCGTCCGGCAGCGGGTCCCTCTCCGTTTCCAGGGAGCTGAAATCCTCCACGGGCGGCAGCTCCTCCAGGCCGGAGAGGCCGAAGTGCCGCAGGAACTCCTCCGTGGTGCCGTAGAGTATGGGGCGGCCGATGGTGTCCTTGCGGCCCACCTCGCGGATGAGGCCGTGGTTGACCAGCGTGGCCACGGCGTGGTCGCACTGCACCCCGCGGATGAGCTCGATCTCCATGCGCGTCACGGGCTGACGGTAGGCCACCACGCTGAGCGTCTCCAGCGCGGCCTGGGTCAGCGTCTGCCTGCGGGCCGGGGCCAGCGCCTTTTCCACCGTCTCCCGGTAGCCGGGCTTGGTGCACAGCTGCAGGCGGTCCTCCAAACGAAGGAGGCGCAGCCCGCTCTCCGGGCGGGCGTATTTTTCATAGAGGGCCTGCTCAAGGGCGGGCAGCTCCAGCGCCGTTAGGTCCAGCGCGCGGCCCAGCTCCTCCAGGGAGACGGAATCGCCGCTGGCGAAGAGCACGGCCTCGGCGGCGGCCAGCAGATCAGGCTGCATCGTCCAGACCTCCCTTATACAGCAGGATGGGGCCGTAGAGATCGGCCTGCGTCAAGCGGATGCGGCCGGAGCGCATCAGCTCCAGCATGGCGATGAACATGGAGACCACGTACTCCCTGTCCGGCGGCCCGTCGAACAGGGATTCAAAGGGCAGCCCGTCCTCTGGCTCCACCCTGACCAAAATCTCCATGGTGCAGCGGGCGATGGACCACTGCTCCCTGCGGATGCGGCGCACGGGCGTTTCGTCCTCCACGTCCCGGGGACGCTGGATCAGGCGCAGGAAGGCCTCCTGCAGGGCGGAAAGGGAGATCTCGTTGAGCTCCAGCTTCTGCTTTGCGACCATTTCCTCCGGCAGGCGGTAGAGCATGTCCAGCGCTTCCTTTTCTAAGGGGCGCAGCTTTTCGCTGGCCTCCTTCAGGCGCTTGTATTCCTCCAGGCGGCGCAGCAGCGCCTCCTCCGGGTCCTCTTCGCCCTCCGCCGTCCTGGGCGGCTTGGGCAGGAGCGCGCGGGACTTGATCTCCAGCAGCGTGGCCGCCATCTGCAGAAACTCGCTGGCCGCGTCCATGTCCAGCCCGCTCAAGTCGCGGATGGACTCCATGTACTGCTCCGTGATCTGGGAGACAAAGATGTCGCGAATGTCGATCTTTGCCCGGGAGATCAGCTGCAGAAGAAGATCCAGCGGCCCCTGAAAGCTGCTGAGCTGCACCTCCATCATCGCCTGCCGATCCCTCCCGCCTGCTTTAAAGTCCCTATATCCGATTTATTATACAGAAATCACGCCCTTTTGTCAAAGCAGGAACGGGTGTATACATGGAGATTTAATCCGGCGTTCTCTTATTTATACTGGCCCCCCTGTTTTCGCAGGAAAGACAGACGCGTTTCCTTTGACAAGCGGGGAGATGGATGGTATCTTTATGCCATAAGAAACACGCCGAAAGGAAGGTCTTGTGCCATGTCCGCAACACCGATCCCGCAAGAAAAAGTCAAGATCACGGACAGCTTCTTTTCCGCCTACCAGGCTTTGGTCCGCTCCGAGGTGCTTCCCTACCAGTGGAAGGCGCTCAACGACGAGATCGACGGCGCGGAAAAGAGCGGCTGCATCCACAACTTCCGCCTGGCCGCGGGTCTGGAGACCGGCGAGTTCCACGGCATGGTGTTCCAGGACTCGGACCTGGCCAAGTGGCTGGAGGCGGCCGCCTACTGCCTGCAGGACCAAAAGGACGAGGCGCTGGAGGCCGACTGCGACCGGGTGATCGAGCTGCTGGAAAAGGCCCAGCAGAGTGACGGCTACCTCAACAGCTACTACACCGTCAAGGAGCCGGGCAACCGCTTCCACAACTTCCGCGACTGCCACGAGCTGTACTGCGCGGGGCACCTGCTCGAGGCCGCCGTGGCCTACAAGAAGGCCACGGGGAAGGACGCCTTCTTGCAGGTGATGCTGCGCTACATGGACTGCCTGATGGAGCACATCGGCCCCGAGGAGGGCAAACTGCACGCCTATCCCGGCCACGAGGAGATCGAGCTCGCCCTGGTGAAGCTCTACGACCTGACGAAGGAAAAGAAGTACCTGGATTTTGCCCGCTACTTCATCGACGAGCGGGGCAGGCAGCCCTACTACTTCGTGACCGAGCGCGGCGGGCAGGACGCGGACGCCTTCCGCTTCTCCGGCAACGACGCCCACGGCATGCGCTATTTCCAGGCGCACGAGCCCGTGCGGATGCAGAAGGATGCCGTGGGCCACAGCGTGCGCGCGGTGTACCTCTACTCCGCCATGGCCGACCTGGCCCTGCGCTTAAAGGACGACAGCTTAAAGGCCGCCTGCGAGCGGCTGTACGACTCGCTGGCCCACAGGCGCATGTACGTGACCGGCGGCATCGGCTCCACCCACCACGGCGAAGCCTTCTCCTTCGACTACGACCTGCCGCCGGACACCGCCTACGCCGAGACCTGCGCGGCCATCGGCCTTGTGTTCTTCCTGCGCCGCATGCTCTCCCTGGAGCCGCGCGCAGAATACGCCGACGTGATGGAGCGGGCGCTGTACAACGCGGTGCTGCCGGGCATGTCCCTGGACGGCAAGTCGTTCTTCTACGTGAACCCGCTGGAGTCCGACCCCGTCGCCTGCGAGCTGGACCCCGGCAAGTGGCACGTAAAGCCCGTAAGGCAGAAGTGGTTCGCCTGCGCCTGCTGCCCGCCGAACCTGGCAAGGCTGCTGGCCAATCTGGGCGAGTACATCTGGCAGCTGGGCGATTCCAGCCTGTACGTGAACCTGTTCATCGGCTCACAGACGAGCTTCTCCATGGGCGGGGCGAACGTGCGGGTGGAAATGGAGAGCGGCCTCCCCTTCGAGGGGAGCGTGCGCCTGCGCGTGCATGTCGACAAGCCCGTGCGCTTTAAGCTCAAGCTGCGCAGGCCCGCCTGGAGCCGCCGCTATGCCTGCTCCCTGAAGGCCTCCCTCAACGAGCAGGGCTACCTGTGCATCGACAGGATCTGGCAGGACGGCGACGAGCTGGAGCTGCGGCTGGACGTATCCCCCCGCCGCGTCTATGCCTCGCCTCTGGTGAAGGACGCTTTGGGCAGGGTCTGTTTGAGCCGAGGGCCGCTGATCTACGCCCTGGAGGAGGTCGACAACGGCGAGAACCTGTGCCTGCTCTCCCTCCCCCGGGACGCGGAGCTGCAGGAGGAGAAGCTGGACGGCGTGCTCTCCGGCATGGTGGGCATCCGGGCCGCGGGCAGGCGGCTGAACGCGGAGACTCCCCTGTATGGCTACGAACCGCCCGTGCAGGAGGCGGAGGGCGTGGAGCTGCGCTTCGTCCCCTATTTCGCCTGGGCGAACCGAGGAATGGGCGAGATGAGCGTGTTCGTCCGGGAGGACGTGTAAGGAAGATAGAAGGTAAGAAAGAGGCGGGGAGAGGACCTTTTCGGCCCTCTCCCCGCGAAAGATCCCCCGACTTCGTCGGGGCTGGGCCAAGGGGGGCGGCGGAGCGCCGCCCCCCTTGGCGATCCCCCCTTACCGCCGCCGGGAGAGAAAAGCCGCCGCAGATGGAAGGCGGAGGCTGTGATCCTTGGCAGAACGCAAAAGAGGCGCTTCCCTTTTTCTCGTAAGGGAAGCGCCGCCTTTGATTTTCCTTGAACCTTTATCAGGCCTTCTCCTGGCCGTAATAGGCGTTGGGGCCGTGCTTGCGCAAAAAGTGCTTGTCCATCAGCGCCTGGCCCGCGCCGGGAGGGCTGCTCTCGATCTGCAGGGTGAGGCAGGCCATGCGGGCCACCTCCTCCAGGACGATGGCGTTGTGCACCGCGTCCATCGCGTCCTTGCCCCAGGTGAAGGGGCCGTGGGCGCAGACCAGGACGCCGGGGGTGTGCATGGGGTCGCGGCCCGAGAAGGTCTCCACGATCACCTTTCCCGTTTCCTTCTCGTATTCGCCCTCGATTTCCGCTTTCGTCAGGGGCCGGGTGCAGGGCACGGCGCCGTAGAACGTGTCGGCGTGGGTGGTGCCGTAGCAGGGGATGTCCCGTCCTGCCTGCGCCCAGGCGACGGCGTAGGCGGAATGGGTGTGCACCACGCCGCCCATGGCGGGATACGCTCGGTACAGCTCTAGATGGGTCGGTGTGTCGGAGGAGGGGCGCAGCGTTCCTTCCAGCACGCGGCCATCCGGGGAGAGGACCACCATATCCTCCGGGCGCATGGTCTCGTAGGAGACGCCGCTGGGCTTGATGGCGATCTCGCCGGTCTCGCTGTCGCGCATGGAGACGTTGCCCCAGGTCATGATCACAAGGCCGCTCTGCTTGAGGAGCAGGTTGGCCTCGAACACGTTTTCCTGCAGCTCGCGCCTGGTCATAGGGCCTTCTCCGCCTTGGCCCGCTGCTCCTGCACGCACTGGATGCCCTTTTCGATGGCCTGGCGGTTCACGGGCAGCAGGTGCGCGCGGCGCTCGCCGAAAGTCTTCTTGAGGTTCTGCATCACCGCGTCCACGCTCACCGCGCCGGAAACGCCGATGTAGGCGCCCAGCATCACCATGTTGGCGGTGCGCAGGTTGCCCACCTCCTGGGCGATCTCGTTGGCGGGGACGTAAAACACCTCGATGTCGTCCCGCTCGGACTTGCGGTCGATCAGGGAGGAATTGATGAGCAGCGCGCCGCCCTTCAGCACGGCGGACTCGAACTTATCCAGCGAGGGGCGGTTGAGCGCCATCACGCAGGTGGCCTCGTTCACGATGGGGCTGCAGATGGGCTCGTCCGCGATGATGACGTTGCAGTTGGACGTGCCGCCGCGCATCTCCGCGCCGTAGGAGGGCAGGAAGGAGACTTCCTTCCCCTCGTCCATGCCCGCCTTGACCAGCGTCTGGCCGATGAGCTGCACGCCCTGGCCGCCGAAGCCGGCTATAATAAGCATTTCTTCCATTTCGTTCACACTCTCCTTGTCTTAAGAACCCCAGCGGGTCTTGCGTCCAGGGTTCCGGGCTGGTCGCTTCGCTCCCCCGCCCTTCAGGCCGGGCTTCGCCCGGCCCTTTGTTCCACGCCCTGACCGCCAAAGCCCGCTATGATCAACATTTCTTCCATGGTTGCTACACTCTCCTTGTTCTAAGAACCGAGTCGGCCAAAATGGGCCGTCAGATCTCCTTGTACACGCCCAGGGGGAACTGGGGGATCATGTTCTCCTGCAGCCACTTGAGCGCTTCCTCGGGCGGCAGGCCCCAGTTGGTGGGGCAGGTGGAGAGCACCTCGATCATGGAGAAGCCCTTGCCCTCGACCTGGGCCTGCAGGGCCTTCTTGATGGCCCGCTTGGCCGCGGCCACGTGGGCCACGTCGTGGACGGACACGCGCTCGATGTAGGCGGGGCCGTTGAGCTGGGAGAGCATCTCGCACATCAGCACCGGGTAGCCGCAGTGCTCCACGTTCCTGCCGTAGGGGGAGGTGGTGGTCACCTGGCCGGGCAGGGAGGTGGGGGCCATCTGGCCGCCGGTCATGCCGTAAATGGCGTTGTTGACGAAGATGGTGGTGATCTTTTCGCCCCTGGCGGCGGCGTGCACGATCTCCGCCGCGCCGATGGAGGCCAGGTCGCCATCGCCCTGGTAGGTGAAGACCACCTTGTCCGGGTGCACGCGCTTGATGCCCGTGGCAACGGCCGGGGCGCGGCCGTGGGCGGCTTCCATCATGTCGCAGTTGAAGTAGTTGTAGGCGAACACCGCGCAGCCCACCGGGGCCACGCCGATGATGTTGTCATTGCCTACGCCCAGCTCCTCCAGGGCCTCCGCCACCAGGCGGTGGATGATGCCATGGGTGCAGCCGGGGCAGTAGTGGAAGGGGGTGTCGGTGAGCATGGATGTCTTCTTGAACACGACCGCCATTTTACATGCCCTCCTTGATCGAAGAAAGTTTGGCCAGAATGTCCTTGACCGTGGGGACCATGCCGCCGGGACGGCCGTAGAAGGAGACGGGCTTCATGTCGGAGACGGCCAGGCGCACGTCGTCCACCATCTGGCCGGTGGACATCTCCACGCACAGCACGTGCTTGACGCTCGCCTGCGCGGCGCACTTCGCCAGCTGCTCATAAGGATAGGGCCACAGCGTGATGGGCCGCACGAGGCCGACGTTCAGGCCCAGTTCTTTTTTGGCGTCGCGGGCAGCCCGCTGGCAGATGCGCGCCATGGTGCCGTAGGCCACCAGCAGAACGTCGGCATCCTCGCAGCCGATGGTCTCCACGCGGACCTCGTTCTTGGTGATCTCCTGGTACTTGCGCTCCAGCTTGTAGTTGTGCTGCTCGCACTCGTCGGGGTTGATGTACAGGGAGTTGATGATGGAGCGGCCCTCCTTCTCGGGCACGCCGGAGGCCCAGGGCTTCTTGGGCAGGGGCTCCTTCCTCTCCTCGATCATCTCCACGGGCTCCATGATCTGGCCCAGCATGCCGTCGCCCAGCAGCATCACCGGGTTACGGTAGCGGTCCGCCACGTCGAAGGCAACGGCCATGAGCTCCACGGCTTCCTGCACGGACGCGGGGGCGAACACCGGCAGGCGGTAGTCGCCGTGGCCGCCGCCGCGGGTAGCCTGGAAGTAGTCGCTCTGGGCCGGCTGGATGGAGCCCAGGCCGGGGCCGCCGCGCACCATGTTGACCACGACCAGGGGCAGCTCCGCGCCCACGGCGTAGCTGATGCCTTCCTGCTTTAAGCTGATCCCCGGGCTGGAGGAGGAGGTCATCACACGCGCGCCCGCGCCGGACGCGCCGTAGACCATGTTGATGGCGGAAACCTCGCTCTCCGCCTGCAGGAAGCAGCCGCCCACCTGGGGCATGCGCTTGGACATGTATTCCGGGATCTGGTTCTGGGGGGTGATGGGGTAACCGAAGAAAAAGCGGCAGCCTACCTTGATGGCGGCCTCGGCGATGGCTTCGTTCCCCTTCATCAGGATCTTTGCCATGTGGGTTCAGCGTCCTTCCGTATCTGGTATCGTTGGGGTAAAGGCGGGCTTATCTCTCCACGGTGATGACCACATCCGGGCACATGCGCGCGCAGCTGGCGCAGCCGATGCAGTCCTCCATCTTCTCGCACTCGGCGGGATGATAGCCCTTCAGGTTGATGCGCACAGGGGCCAGGCGCAGGATCTTCTTGGGGCAGGCGCCTACGCACAGCCCGCAGCCCTTGCACAGCTCCTCGTTGAACGTGATCTTGGCCATCTTGTATAACCTCCAGGTACCCGAACGTTCTTATCCTTTGCGGACGTACCGTTCGGACATGAATAAAGATTTTAAATAGGATACCGCCGCCGCGCCCGAATGTCAACCGACAAATGAAGGAGATTCCTTTAAATATTGCCGCAGTTTTTATGCCGTCTATGAAGGGAAGGAGGTTCAAGGGGGCTTCTTTCTCCGTATTAAAGGGCCTTAAAAAGCGTGAAAAAGCGGCGCGGCGCTTAATGTTTCGTCCGCGCCGTGCCGCTTGTGTGTTTGGAGTTATTTATCAATACTGGTAAAGCTGAGGTCGCTTAAGTCCACGGCGATGGCCACGCCCTCCTCGCCGTCCGGGCCCATCTCGAAATGGATCGTGAGCTGGTCGGGACCGTCCAGGGACAGGGAATGGGGCCAGAGGTAGTCGCTGTCGAAGCTGTCCGTGTGAAAGAGGGTCTTGCCCTGCAGGTCGCAGGCGAACAGGTCCGGCCCGTAGTAGCCGCTGAGCAGCACGCGGTTTCCCTCAACATCGATGACGGCGGCGTCCAGGCCTAAGCAGCCGCCAAACTCGTCATTCTGCCAGACGACCTCGCCGGTGCCGGCGTCCAGCGCCGTCACGGTCCCGCCCTCGTTCAGCAGGTAGAGGCCCGGCGCCATCCCGATGGGGGAGGTCCGGTCGAGCTCGGTGGCGTCGTACTTGCCCGTCGTATAGGTCCACAGGGTCGTGCTGCCGGAGAGGTCCACCGCGGTCAGGACCGCGTATTCCTTTGCATCCTCGTACTTGCGCTCAAAGCGCACCTCTCCCGGGACGGAGGCCTCGGGCTCCTGTGTGGGCGCGACCGTGGGCTCCGTTGAGGCCCCTGCGTCGCCGGGCTCCGTCGGCTCCGGCTCCTGCGTGGGTTCGGCCGTGGGCGCTTCCGTCGGCGGCTGCGTCTGGGGCGCATTCGCCGCGGGCACGGCGCAGGCGGTCAGGACCAGCAAAAGCCCCGCCAGCAGGGCGAAAAAGCGTATGCGTTTCATAAGGTCATATCCTCCTTTGGGTCTCCCGTCAATCCATCAGGCGGGTCAGCACCGCGTTCATGACGGGGAAGCCTTTGTCCGTTAAACGAAGCCGGCGGCCTTCCCGTTGCAGGAAGCCGGCGGTAAGCAGCGGGCCCATTCTCCGCTCCAGCCGGGCGAGGTAGGCAGCGGGCAGCTCCACGCCTTCCGTCAGGCGCAGGCCCAGCATCAGCGCCTCGAAGTCCGCCTCGTCCGGGGTGATCGCCTGCTCGCTTGCCTTCGGCGCGTTCCCCTCGTCCAGCGCGGCGGCGTAGGCCCGCAGATCGCAGGTATTGGCGTAGCGGATGCCGCTCAAGAAGCCGTGGGCGGAAACGCCCAGGCCTATGTAGGGCAGGCGCGTCCAGTAGCCCAGGTTGTGGCGGCACTCCCGGCCGGGCAGGGCGAAGTTCGAGACCTCGTAGCGCCGCAGCCCGCCCTCCGCCAGCCTGCGGATGGCCGCCGCCTGCATGTCCAGCTCCGCCTCCTCGTCCGGCAGGGGGAGTTTCCCTGCCGCCCGCATCCGGCCGAAGGGTGTGTTCGGCTCGATGGTGAGGGCGTACAGGGAGACGTGCGGCAGCCCCTCGGACAGGGCGAAGTCCACGCTCTCCAGAAGGTCCTCCGCTCGCTGTCCGGGCAGGGCGTACATAAGGTCGATGCTGATGTTGGCAAAGCCCGCGCGCTTCGCCGCCCGCACGCTTTCCCTTGCCTGCTCTGCGCTGTGGATGCGGCCGAGCACGCGCAGCAGCGGGTCCTGCAGGGCCTGCACGCCCAGGGAAAGGCGGCCGACGCCCGCCTCCAGCGCGGCGTCCAGAAAGGCGGGCGTCAGCGTGCCGGGGTTGGCCTCCAGGCTGATCTCGCAGCCGGGGGCCAGCGTATACCGCTCGCGGATGGCGGCAAAGAGAGATTTGAGCGCCTTCGGCGGCAGCAGGGACGGCGTGCCGCCCCCAAGAAACACGCTGGTCAGCGGCTCCTGGGAAGGGTAAAAGTCCATCTCCCTTATGAGCAGCGGTACGTAAGCGGCGATCTCCTCCTGCCTCTGACAGGGATAGGAGCAGAAGTCGCAGTACAGGCATTTTTGCACGCAGAAGGGGATGTGCAGATAGAGCATCATGGCCACGTCAGTCCGCCTTGAGCACGGCGATGAACGCCTCGGAGGGCAGCTCCACGGAGCCTAAGGTGCGCATGCGCTTCTTGCCCTCCTTCTGCTTTTCCAGCAGCTTCTTCTTGCGGGTGATGTCGCCGCCGTAGCACTTGGCCAGCACGTCCTTGCGCAGGGCCTTGACCGTCTCCCGGGCGATCACCTTGCCGCCCACGGCCGCCTGTATGGGGATCTCGAAAAGCTGGCGCGGGATGACCTCCTTCAGCTTCTCGGCGATGGCGCGGCCGCGCGGGTAGGCGCGGTCCCTGTGGACGATGATGGACAGCGCGTCGCAGAGGTCCCCGTTGAGCAGAAAGTCCAGGCGCACCAGGTCGCTCTCCACATAGCCGGAAAGCTCATAGTCGAAGGAGGCGTAGCCCCGCGAGCGGGACTTCAGCTGGTCGAAAAAGTCGTAGATGATCTCGTTTAGGGGCAGGTCGTAGTTGAGCGCCACGCGGCCCGCCTCGATGTACTGCATGTCCTTGAAGGTGCCCCGCTTGTTCTGGCACAGCTCCATGATGGCGCCCACGTAGGTCTCCGGGGTGAACACCTGCGCCTTGACCATGGGCTCCTCCATGGAGGCGATCTCCCCGGCGGGCGGCAGGTTGGTGGGGTTGTCGATCACCAGCTCCTCGCCGGAGGTCTTTTTGACCTTGTAGACGACCGAGGGCGCGGTGGTGATGAGGTCCAGGTCGAACTCCCTCTCCAGCCGCTCCTGGATGACCTCCATGTGCAACAGGCCTAAAAAGCCCGCGCGGAAGCCGTAGCCCAGGGCCACGGAGGTCTCCGGCTCGAAGGAGAGGGCCGCGTCGTTTAAGCGCAGCTTCTCCAGCGCGTCGCGCAGGGCGTCGTAGTCGGAGCCGTCGGCCGGATAGATGCCGCAGAAAACCATGGGCTGGGCCTGCTTGTAGCCGGGCAGCATCTCCTTGGCGGGATCATCGCGCAGCGTGATGGTGTCGCCCACGCGGGTCTGGGCCACTTCCTTGATGGAGGCGCAGATGTAGCCCACCTCGCCCGCGCGCAGCTCCGTGCCGGGGTTCAAGCGGCCCGGCAGGAAGGTGCCCACCTCCGTTACGTCGTAGCTCATCCCGGAGCTCATCATGAGGATGCTGTCCCCCACGGAGACGGCGCCCTCCATCACGCGCACGAAGGAGATGGCGCCCTTGTAGTTGTCGTAGAGGCTGTCGAAGATGAGGGCGCGCAGGGGTTTGTCGTCCTCGCCCTTGGGCGGGGGAACGAGCCTGACCACGGCCTCTAAGACCTCCTCGATGCCGATGCCCTGCTTGGCGGAGATGAGCGGGGCGTCGGAGGCGTCCAGGCCGATCACGTCCTCGATCTCCCTGCGCACCTCCTCGGGCCGGGCGGAGGGCAGGTCGATCTTGTTGATGACAGGCACGATCTCCAGATCGTGGTCCAGCGCCATGTACACGTTGGCCAGCGTCTGGGCCTCGATGCCCTGGCTGGCGTCCACCACCAGCACGGCCCCCTCGCAGGCGGCCAGGGAGCGGGAGACCTCGTAGTTGAAGTCCACGTGGCCCGGGGTGTCGATGAGGTTGAGTATGTATTCCCTGCCGTCCCGCGCCTTGTAGGGCATGCGCACGGCCTGGGACTTGATGGTGATGCCCCGTTCGCGCTCCAGGTCCATGGTGTCCAGGACCTGCTCGGTCATGTCGCGGGCCTGCATGACGCCGGTGAACTCGATCAGCCGGTCCGCCAGCGTGGACTTGCCGTGGTCGATGTGGGCGATGATGCAGAAATTGCGGATGTTGGCCTTGTTTATCAAGGCTTCTCGCCTCCTTGCGAAAACGGGTGGGAAAGGGAAAGGTGGTTCAGGCGGTCTGCTCGCCGTGGGTCTTTACGCCCTCGATCACGTTGTGGACCCACTTGCCGGAGAGTATGCGCGGCAGGCCCACGACCACCTTGAACAGCTCCTCGCTGGAGATCATCAGGAACACGGCGCTGAGCGGCAGCCCGAGCCGCGCGCCCAGGAAGCCCAAGGGCAGAGCCAGGAGCCAGACGGGCCCTGCGTCCATGAAGGCGGAAAAGACGGTGTCCCCGCCCGCGCGGCAGATGCCCACAACGGTCAGGGCGTTCAGATACTTAAAGGGACAGATGAGGGCGTGCAGGCCCAGAAGCGTCCAGGCGGCGAGATAGGTCGCCTGAGAAGTGGCAAAGAGGGACAGGATCAGGGGCCGCGCCGCCAGCAGCAGGGCGCCCATAAAGAGGCCGATCAGGGGAGACAACAGCATAAAGCCCGAGGCGAAGTCCTTGGCCTTGTCCTCCTGCCTGGCGCCGATGCGGTTGCCGATCAGCACCGAGGCGGCGTTGGACAGGCTGCGGCCCAGTACCATGAACAGGTTGAACACGGTGGACTCGATCTGCACGGCGGCCAGGGCCGTGGTGCCCAGCAGGCCGTAGACCACGGTGTACATGGAGGTGCCCACGGACCAGAGCCCCTCGTTGGCGATGACGGGCGCGGCGGTCTTGACAAAGCGGAGAAAGAAGGCGCGGTCAAAGCGCAGGAGCTCCTTCATGCGCGCGGCGGCGGGCAGGGAGCGGGCGTAGACCACGATAAGCAGGATCGCGCACTCCAGCGCGCGGGCCAGGAGCGTGGCCAGCGCCGCGCCAGCCAGCCCCATGCGGGGGAAGCCCAGGCGGCCGTAGATGAGCAGGTAGTTGAAGATCACGTTGGTCAGCACCGAGGCGATGGAGGCCACCATGGGCAGGCGCACCTGCTCCGTGCAGCGGCAGGTGAAGGCGTAGGCGAAGGCCACGCCGTTGAGCAGGTAGGAAAAGCCCACGATGCGCAGGTAGTCCCGCCCCGCCTCGATCACCAGAGGGTCGTGGGAATAGATGCCCATGAGCAGGTCCGGGCAGAGCTCCGCGCCCAAGGTGAACAGAAGGGAGAACAGCACGCCCGGCAGGAGCATGAAGCCCATGGTCATGCGGATGCCGGACAGGTCCCTCTGCCCCCAAAACTGGGAGAGGAACACCGCCGCCCCCGAATAGATGCCGAACAGCAGGATGGAATAGACGTAGAACACCTGGTTGGCCACGCCCACGGCGGCGATAGCCACGTCGCCCAGGGAGCCGATCATCACCACGTCCACCATGTTGACCGCGGACATGATGAAGTTCTGCGCGGCCAGCGGCAGGGCGATGACCAAAACGGCCCGGAAAAATTCCCTGTTGAAAATGCGTCTCATGCGCGTGTGTTTCTCTCCTGTTCTAAGCAATGCCGCAAAGGGCTTTTTTGAAAAAGCGTACCGTTTTTAAGTATAGCCGCGGGCGCGAGAAAACGCAAGGGGTCTTTTCGGGGGGCGTTCGGGAAGCCGACGGCTTAAAAACAGGCCTTCTTTCCTAGCCGTCTTTGGTTGACAAGGCCCCCGCAAAGCCTTTATAATAGTAATAAGTTTGTCGGTTTTCGGCGGCGCCTGAAGTTCCCGCGTTTGATCGCCCAAATTTTCGCAGGTCCTTGGCGGAAAAGGGCGACGCATTTGCAAGGGGAAGGGGACGCCGATCTCTTAGACAAGATCCTGCATCAGGGATCGGGATGGGGTGAATACCGAGATGGATCATAAACCGAAATACGAGGCTACTCTGCGCAGGGCCGCCTGCGGTTTCTTGAGCCTGCTCGCCTTCTTTGGCCTGCTGCTCGTCCCCGCCCAGGCGCGTTCACTTTCGCCCGGCTTTCCCTTCCGCTCGGCCTACGGCAGTCCGGCCGCGCCCGACCTTTCGGCCTTCGACCGCGCGGCGGTGTTGGACTTAAACTCCCAGGCGCTGCTGGCCTCGGCCAACGGTGATGCGGCCTTCGTGCCCACCGGCGGCGCGGTCACCATGATGACCGCATATCTGGCGCTGACGCGTTTGAATCCCGACGAAGTGATCCCCGTGCGCGAGGAATATCTGAAGGGCGTGAACCCCGAGGTCGCCATCGGCCTCTCCGACGGCGATGAGGCCAGCGTGCGCGACCTGGTGGCCTCCATGGTCCTGCGCGGGGCGCAGGACAGCGCCGCGGTCCTGGCCGGGCACATCTCCGGCGGCACGGAGGCCTTCGCCGCCCTGATGAACGAGACGGCCCAGTCCCTGCAGATGAGCGGCACGCTCTACACAGACCCCACGGGCGTCTACAAGGAGGAGCAGCGCACCACCGCGCTGGACCTCGTCCGTCTGGCGGCGGCCCTGCAGGCGCTGGACGAAAACGGCCTGCTCTTCTCCGTCCCCAGCTACACGACCTCCTTTAGCTCTCAGGAGCTGCCTAGCACCATCGCCTCCCGCACGACCATGCTCATCCCCGACGAGGAGACCTACGACCAGCGCGTGACCGCCGGCTACGGCGGCGGCAGCAGCCAAGCCGAGGGCTTCAACGGCGTCATCCGCGCCCGCGTGGGCAACATGGACCTGCTCATCGCCGTAAGCACCAAGGAGTCCAGCGAGCGCAGGACCTATCTGGCCCTGACCGCCCTGCTGGATGAGCTTGGCGCCAACTTCGACGATGTGGACGTGACCGCCCAGGCGCTGCAGCTGCTAAACGGCGCGTCGCTCAACGACGTGCCTCTGCTTCCCCAGACGGACGCGCCGCTGTACCTGACCGTGGCCTCCGGGCTGGACATCGCCTACGAAAATCTGAGCTTCCAGCTGTCCGACCCGGCCGCGGAACCCGTGGAGGGGCAGGTCTACACGCAGGCCACGATCTTCTTATTCGACACGGCGGTGGGCACGATCCCCATGCTGGCCGGGGCCGTCGCCCCGCAGGCGGTCTCCCCCGAGCCCGAGCAGCCGGAGGAAACGCCCGCGCCGGAAGACACTCAAGAGACCCGGCCCGCCCTGCAGACGCAGCCGCCCCAGGGAACGGGCAGCGCCTCCACGGCCCAGCCCGGCGCGTATGAGCGCTTTGGGCTGCTGCTCTGGTCCCTTCTGGCCCTGTTCGGCGGGGCCGTGATCTATCTGGTTTTGAGCCTGGTCGACCGGGCCATCAAATAAGCGTCCACAGGACGCCCAAAAGGAGCGCGGGCATCAAGAGTATGAAAGAGAAACGGAAAAACCGACTTTTGCAGCTGGGCAGGGCCGTGGCGCGCGCAAGGCTCGGCATCGTCTGCGCGTTCGTGATCGTAACGGTCCTGGCCTCCCTCGTCTGCTTCGTCCTTCTGCCGGACGCCTACACCACCAGCACCACGCTGTATATCCTCGGCAGCCAGGGCGAGAGCCTCACCAGCGACGCACTGCAGGCGGGGGCCCTGCTGGTGGACGACTGCCGCGAGCTGGCCACGAGCAAGCGGGTGACCGCGCAGGTGGCGGATCACCTGCTGCTCAAGGACTTGAGCGACTTTAAGATCGAGGTCAGTGCGCGGAAGAACACGCGCCTTTTGGACATCTCCGTGACCGGAGCAGATCCCCTGTCCGTCACCTACGTGGCCGCGGGCCTTGGCAACGCGCTGACCGAGTGCGCCGCGGAGCTGCTCCATGCGGACGGCATCGCGGTGGTCGATCCGGCCGAGGTCCCCTCGGCCCCCTCCGGCCCGCCCAGGGAGCTGTACATCGGCCTGGCGGCTCTGCTCTCTCTGGTGGTCTCCGTTTTGGTGGCCGTCATCCGGGGCGCGACCAACAAAGCGCTGTGGACCGCGGAGGACGTGCAGCGGGAGACCGGCATCCCCGTCCTCGGACAGTTCCCCTTCGCGCAGGACGTCAAAAAGGGCGGCAGGAGGTAAAGAGACATGAAGAACACCAAGACCGCCAAAAAACAGCCCGGGAGCAACATCTATGAGCTCTACTACGGGAGCAGCGACCTGCGCGCCGCCGCCAAGGCCCTGCGCGTCAATTTGGAGTTCATCGGCCGGGACGAGCCGCTGCGCTCGATCGCCGTCACCTCCGCCGAGGCGGATGTGGGAAAGAGCACCGTGGCCATCTGCCTGGGGATCGCCGTTGCGGAGTCCGGCCGGCGGGTGCTGCTGGTCGACAATGACTTCCACGACCCGCAGATCGCGGGCCGGCTGCGGCTGCGCTCCACCCGTTCCTTCTCCGACCTGCTTGCCGGGCGGATCTCCCTGCAGGACGTCTGCCTGCCCACGCGCGTAAACAACCTCTATGCCCTGGACATGGGCAACCGCAAAATCACCAACCCCGTGGAGCTGATGGACTCCGGCCGCTACCGGGACCTTCTGCGCCAGCTGCGCGCGGGCTTCGACTTCGTGATCGTGGATACGCCGCCGCTGGGCCAGTTCATCGACGCGGCCGTGGTCGCCCCGCAGACGGACGGCGTGCTGCTGGTGATCCACAGCGGCACCACCACCTCGGAAAACGTGCAGGAGGCCTTAAGCCAGCTGCAGCTGGCCGACGCCCGCGTGTTGGGCGCCGTGCTCAAGGACGTGCCTCGCCTGCCCGCCCGGGAGGAATACGAACCCCAAAGCCGCCTGGAGAAACGCGAGCGCGCCGCGGATCGTTTATCTGCAGAGAAGGGGAAGAAGGCGTAAGGCCAACCCCGAAGTTTTCGCTTCTATAATTTGAAAAAAGGACAGTGACCCAACATGAACAGAGTGTGGAAGATCGTAGGCATTACGGCCGCCGTGCTGGTGGTCCTCGTGGGCATCGGCGCGGGCGTCGTTTACGCGGGGCTGCGCAGCGTGCATGAGTACATCCCCATCGTCAGCGCGCCGCCCTCCAGCACGAACCCCGGCGCGGACCAGTCCCTGGTGCTGCTGGAAGGCACGCCCGACGACATCGACGAGGATTACGCGCTGCCCGAGGTGGAAAACCCCGACGATACGCCCATCTACCAGAAGGTGCGCATCGACGAGGATGTCATCAACATCCTCATGCTCGGCCAGGACTCTGGCCTGGAGGACAACGTCTCCACCCGCTCGGACAGCTGCTTCCTGATCTCCTACGACCGCTCCAAGGGAAGCGTGAAGATGGTCTCCATCCTGCGCGACACCTGGACCCACATCGAAGGGCACGGCTATAACCGCGTCAACGCGGCCTACTCCTTCGGCGGCATCGGCCTGCTGATCAACACGCTCAACGACATGTACGATCTGGACATTCAGCATTACGTCATCACCGGCTTCGACGAGTTCGCCGACTGCATCGACCAGCTGGGCGGGCTGGATATGGATTTGACCGAAAAGGAAGTCAAGTTCATCAATGACCGTCTCCCCGACGCTGATCTGAAGGCGGGCCCCTGCCACCTGAACGGCGCCATGGCGCTGCTTCACGCCCGCAACCGCAGGACCGGCAACGGCGACTTCGGCCGCACCCAGCGCCAGCGCGACATCATGCTGACCTCCTACAAGACGCTGCTCAGCAGCCGCAACCCCGCCCAATACCTCTCCTTCATCCAGTACGCCCTCAACAACGTCAGGACCAACATGGAGCCCGACGAGCTGGTGACGCTGGGCATGGAGGTGCTGCAGACGGAGAACCTGGACATCTCCTACGCGCGCCTGCCCTACGACGGCACCTGGTCCTACGCCGAGAAGGACGGCAAGTCCGTGCTCTCCGTGGACTTCGAGGAGAACACCAAGCTCATCAAGGACTTCCTCTACAACGGCGGCGAGGGCCTGACCAAGGACCGCGAGGACAACTAGGCACCCGCCGAAGTTATCCGCCTAAGTTGGAACATCCAAACGACGCCCCCTTCCCTTTCTCGACGGGAAGCGGGGCGTTTTCATATTCCAAATAGGCTGAAACGGAGCGTGCCTCAGCTGTGGAGCATCATATTAATGCCCGGCGTCCGTGAAAACGGACGCCGGGCATTGGTTTACGCTTCATTCGATCATGGGATGGGGGCACTTCAGCTGCCCAGCATCTCCCAGTTTTCCAGGCCGCGGTAGGCGTCGCCCTGGCGGGAGGGGCTGGCGGCGTGGATGCCCGCGGCCGTGACCCGCGTACCCGTGCGCATGAGCAGCGGGAACAGGGGCAGCTCCTCCTGCACATACTCGTACACCCGCTGGGCCGCCACCTGGTACTCCTCCTCGGTCCTGACGGTCCGCAGGGCGTTGAGGGCCGCGTCCATGGCGGCGCTCTGGTAGCCCATCACGTTGTTGGCCCCCTCGCTGCCGAGCAGGGGCGTCAAGTCCGCCGAGGCGCCCACCCGGTAGCCGCCCAGGGCCAGGTCGAACTCGCCGCTCTGCAGCCTCGCCGTCCAGTCGGCAAAGGGCAGCGTCTCGATCTCCAAAAGGATCCCTGCCTCCCGGAACTGGGACTGCAGGCACAGCGCCGCATCCATGCCGGAGGCGCCGTCCTCCTTGCAGATGAGCAGCGAAAAGCGCAGCCGCTCCGCGTCCTCCTCCGGCTCCGCCTCGCCGCCCAGCAGGTCCTCCACGGTCACCTCGTCGTCCTCCTCATCGTCCCGACGTGGGGTCGGGCTGGGAGTAGGCGTAGGCGACGGCGAGGGCGCAGGCGTTTCCTCCGGGGAGGGCTGCGGCGAGGGTGAGGGCAGGAAGCCGCCCCTGCGCTCCAGCAGGCCGTCGTCGTCCAAGTCGGTCCAGCCCAGGCTCTCAAGCAGCGCAGCCGCCCGCTCCAGGTCCCGCGCCTGCGTGCCGACCTGCTCGGTCAGGAAGCTGTCCGGCCACACGGGCACCTCCACGGAGACGCCGTGGCCCTGGTAGGTGTTGGTGATGATGTCGCGCCGGTCCAGCAGGCAGGCCGCCGCCTGGCGCAGCCGCAGGTCCGCAAAGGCCCCGTTGAGGTTCGGGATCAGCAGCTCCACGCGTCCGGTCAAATAGTCCTGCAGGCCGATGCCGCTGTGGGCGTAGAGCGTGGAGAACGTGGACAGATGCACCAGCGCCGCGTCCAGCTCCCCGCCCTGCACCATCTCGGCGCTGGCCTCCTCCACGGCGCTGACATACAGGCTCTGCGGCCCGTCGGCCCTGCGCCACCAGTTCTCGTTGCGGACAAGGCGCATCTCCACGCCCGCCAGATAGCTCTCCACCCGGTAGGGCCCGGTGCCCATGGCCAGGCCGTCGCCCTCGGGGTAGCGGGCCACGGGGAAGCACAGGCCGTAAAGGGAGTCGTAGCCGCCCGTGGTCTCGGCCAGCAGCACACGGTTGTCCTCGGCGGTGAGGTTCGTGACCGCGGACAGGCAGTAGGCATAGGCTCCGTCCTCCCCGGAGGCCTTGAGCGCCTCAAAGGCGTTGACCACGTCCTGGGCCGAGAGCACGGTGCCGTCGTGGAACTGCACCTGGGCGCGCAGCGTAAAGCGCCAGCCGTCCTCGGTGCGCTCCATGGTCTCGGCCAGCCAGGGCTCCACGCGGCCCTGCCCGTCCACCCGCAGCAGGCCCTCGAACACCAGGGAGAACAGGTCCCCCATCCCCTCGCGGCCGTTCTTGAGCGGGTCGAAGGCCCCCGAATCCAGGGGCATGGCCAGCCGCAGCTCCCCGATCGTCTCCGGCGCGGCCTCGGCGCTGGGAGCGGGCGTGGTGCCCACGCTCAGCTTCGACCAGTCAAACCCGCCGGACGACGCGCAGCCCGTCAGCATCGTCGCCAGCAGGGCCGCACACAAGCACATCGCCGTAGATCTCCTGATACTTCTCATACATCCTCATTACCTTTGCGGCGTATTCTTTCACATCGCTGCCGGGGATCACGTCCAGCGTCTTGCCGTCCTGGGACAGCTCCGGGTCCTCCAGCCAGCGGTCCACGGTGCCCTGCCCGGCGATGTAGGCCGTCAGCGCCTCCTGCAGCCTGCCCTCGTAGCGGTCGAGCAGGAAGCGCAGGTACCAGCAGCCCATGCGCAGATTGGTTTGAGGGTCCTCCAGCTGCTCGGGGGCGTAATCCTCCAGCTCCAGCTTGTGGGCCAGCCACTCGCCCGTATCCGGCATGATCTGGGTCAGGCCCACCGCGCCCACGTCGCTGCGGGCGTCCGCCCGGAAGCTGGACTCGCAGAACACCAGCCCCGCCACCAGGCAGGGGTCCAGCTCGAACTCCCCGGCGGCGTCCAGCAGCTCCTGGGTGTATTCCAGGGGATAGCTCTCCTTCTCGCGGGTCGGCTCGTAACGGAAGGCCCAGAAGAGACCGAGAGCCGCCAGCAGCAGGACGAGGCCCGCCGCGCAGCCGCCGCCGATCCACATTCTGCGCTTCTGCGCCTGCGTCAGCCGCCTGCGCCTGCTTCTTCGCCTGGCCGGCCGCATCTGTCTCTTTTCCTGGGTCATCCCGCGATCTCCCTCCACAGCGTCTCCACTTCCCTGTACAGCGCCTCCAGAGGCTTGTCCGTCTCGATGACGCGGTCCGCCCGCCTGCACTTTTCCTCCAGGGGCATCTGGCTGGCGATGCGGCGCAGGGCCTCTTCTTTCGTGAAGCCGTCCCTGCGCATGAGCCTGCCGATCTGCACGTTTTTTGGCGCGCTCACCACCCAGACCTCGTCCGCCAGAGGCTCCATGCCCGCCTCGTACAGCAGGGGCACGTCCAGCATCGCCGCGGGCGCGCCTTGTAAACGAATCGCGTCCAGCTCGCGTTCCATTTGGGTCAGGATCATCGGGTGCAGAAGGGCGTTGAGCCGCTCCCTCTTTCCATCATCGGAAAAGACCAGCCCGCCCAGGGCCCGCCGGTCCAGCGTCCCGTCCGGGAGGAACACGCCGTCCCCAAAGGCTTTTCTGATCGCGGGCAGGGCCGCTCCGCCCGGCGCGGTCAGGGCGCGGGAGATGCTGTCCGCGTCCACCGCGGGCGCGCCCAGGCGGCGCAGGTGGTCCAGCACCGTGGTCTTTCCGCAGGCGATGCCGCCCGTAAGCCCGATCACGCGCATTGGTTCCTCTCCCCTGTGTCTCTTTATTTCGTCTCGTACCAGCTTGCGCCCGTCTTGACCTCGGCCACCAGCGGGGCGTCCAGCGCGTAGGCCGCCTCCATCTCCCGCTTGAGCAGCGTCTCGACCTGCGCCGCTTCTTCCCTTGGGGCATCCACGATCAGCTCGTCGTGCACCTGCAGGATGAGCCTGGCCTTTAGGCCCTCCTCCTCCAGCGCCCTCTGCACGCGCACCATGGCAACCTTGATGATGTCCGCGGCGCTGCCCTGCACGGGGGTGTTCATGGCCGCGCGCTCGCCGAAGCTGCGGGTGTTGAAGTTGGCGCTCTTAAGCTCCGGGATCGCCCGGCGGCGGCCCAGCAGCGTCTCCACATAGCCCTTCTCCTTGGCCGTCTTGACGCATTTGTCCATAAAGATACGCACCGCCGGGTACTGGGCGAAGTAGCGCTCGATGAAGTCCGCGGCCTCCTTCCGGGAGACGGAGATGTTCCGCGCCAGGCCGAAGTCGCTGATGCCGTAGACGATGCCGAAGTTGACCGCCTTGGCGCTGGAGCGCATGGCGGAGGTGACCTGCGACAGGGGCACGCCGTACACCTTGGCGGCGGTCTGGGCGTGGATGTCCTGGCCCTCGCGGAAGGCCTCAACCATATGCTCCTCCTTCGCCATGTGGGCCAGCACGCGCAGCTCGATCTGGGAATAGTCCGCGTCCACCAGCACGTTGTTCTCATTTCTGGGCACGAACACCTTGCGGATGCCCCGGCCCAGCTCCGTGCGCACGGGGATGTTCTGCAGGTTGGGCTCCGCGGAGGAGATGCGGCCGGTGACGGTGACGGTCTGGTTGAGCGTGGTGTGCACGATGCCCTCCGCGTCGGAGAGCTTGAGCAGGCCGTCGATGTAGGTGGACTTGATCTTGGACAGGGCGCGGAACTGCAGCACGATGGGCACCACCGGGTGCATGTCCTGGATGGACTCCAGCACCTCGGCGTCCGTGGAGTAGCCGCGCTTGGTCTTCTTGGAGCTGGGCAGGCCCAGCGTCTCGAACAGCAGCTCGCCCAGCTGCTGGGGGGAATTGAGGTTGAACGTCTGGCCGGAGACCTCGTAGGCCTCCGCCTGCAGGCGGGCGATGTTCTCGCCGAACTCCGTCTGCAGCGCGTTGAGCGCCTGCCGATCCACCCGGAAGCCCGCCTGCTCCATGCGGAACAGCACGTCGGAGAGCGGCGTTTCCACCTTCTCAAACAGCTCCCACATGTGAAGCGCGCGCAGTTCCTCCTCCAGGCGCCCGCACAGCTCCAGGAAGGCCAGGCCGCTCATGGCTCTGTCCTCGGCGGCCAGCAGGGCGGCGGCGGAGCTTTGGCTGCCCGGCTCCAGAAGGTAATGGGCCAGCGCCGCGTCGAACACGGAGCCGTTTAAGCGGATGTCAAGGGCGGCGAGCTTGGTGCGCAGGGCCTTGCCGTCGAACAGGCACTTGCTGCCCTTCCCCTCAAAGAGCGGGGCCAGGAGCCTGAAAAGCCCGTCCTCGTCCATGCCGGGGGTCAAGAGGTCCCCCTGCAGGGCGACGGATACGTCCCTTCCGCCCCGTATCCCCAGATAGGCCGTCTGCCCGTCGCAGAAGAAGCCGATGTCGGCATCTTGGCTCTCCTCCGCCAGCGCGGCCAGGGCCTCCGGGTCGGAGAGGACCTCCGGCGGTCGTTCGGCCTCCGCTTCTCCCTTGGGCAGCCTCTCCAGCAGGGAGCCGAACTCCAGCTCCCGGAACACGGGCCGCGCCCTTTCCAGGGGCGGCAGTGCCGCGTCCTTGGGGCCCACGGACAGGGGCGCCTGCCTGCAGATGGTGGCAAGCTCCCGGCTCATGCGGGCGTCCTCCGCGCCCAGGCGCAGCTTTTCGCCCAGCTTGCCCTTGACCTCCTCCGCGTGGGCCAGCGTCTCCTCCAGGCTGCCGTACTCGGCCAGGAGCTTTAAGGCCGTCTTTTCGCCCACGCCCGCAACGCCGGGGATGTTGTCGGAGCTGTCGCCCATCAGGCCCTTAAGGTCCGTGACCTGGCCGGGCAGTATGCCGTATTTTTCCTTTAAGCCTGCGGTGTCTAAACGTTCCGTCTCGCTTAGGCCCTTCCTCGTGAACCACACGGTGGTGCCGCCGCCGATCAGCTGGAAGGAATCCCGATCGCCGGTGACGATCACGGTCTCCCAGCCCAGCGCTTCCGCCTGGGCGGACAGCGTGCCGATGATGTCGTCCGCCTCGTAGCCGGGCGCCTCGGTCCAGCAGACGCCCATCTCCGTTAAAGAGCTGCGCAAAAGGCCCAGCTGGGGCCGCAGCTCCTCGGGCATGGGCTTGCGGGTGCCCTTGTAGGCCGCGTAGGCCTTGTGGCGGAAGGTGGGCGCGTGGGCGTCCAAGGCCACGCAGAGGTAGCCCGGCTGCGCGTCCTTCACGACCTTGAGCAGCATACTGTAGAAACCGAACACCGCGTTGGTGTACTCGCCCCGGCTGTTGGTGAGCGCGGGCAGAGCGTAAAACGCGCGGTGCATCAGCGAATAGCCGTCGATCAGGACCAGCCTTTCCCTTGCCATGGCCTTTCCCTCCCGTTCCGGGGAAGCGCACGCGCTCCCCTCCTTTGGTTTATTGTAACACAGTTGGGGGCCTGCTTGCATCCCCGCGGGAACTTTTTTTAAGGAAAAATCCTCTCTACCCCTTGACAACGGGCCTTCGATGCCGTATCATTAACTTTGCCGCTTTGGTTGGCGGCACCTTAACGTCGCGGGGTAGAGCAGTCTGGTAGCTCGTCGGGCTCATAACCCGGAGGTCGGGAGGTTCAAATCCCCCCCCCGCAACCAACAAATGCGCGGCTGCAACAGGTTCGCGCATTTGCCTATGGCGGCGTAGCTCAGTTGGCCAGAGCATTCGGTTCATACCCGAAGTGTCGTAGGTTCAAATCCCACCGCCGCTACCAAGCCGCCGCAAGCATCTGCTTGTGGCGGCTATCTTTATGCCCGGCACGGGCCGCTTTCTGTGGCTTTTAAGGCAGAACGTACTACTTTAAGTCCTTCCTGCGGAACAGCGCGGTCCCAAGGGCGGCGACGCCCGCCGTCACCGCCGCAGAGCACAGTAGCATCACGGCGCAGCTCTCGACGCTCAAAAACGCTATCCTCACGCCCTGTCCCGCCGGCAGGACGTTCAACAATATCTGAAAGACCTGGCGCAGCGCCCCGCCGACGTAGCCGGGGTTCGCCACGGTCTCGCCCGCGGGCGCCGCCGCGCCGCTGATGGAGACGCCCGCCAGGGAGCCGATCGTCTCCGGCGCCTCCAGCGCATTGTTCAGCAGGCCCGCGCAGAGCAGCATGCAGGCCGAAAGCCCCACGGAGAGCAGGAGGGCGGCCGTCTTGTTGGGCGCGAGCATGGCGATGAATGTGTCGAGCGCGCAATACGCCGCCGTGACAGATATGCAGAGCAGAAAATAGCCCGCAAGCTCTGCGGGGCGGAGCGTAAAGAAGCCGAAGGCCGGAACGCCCGCGAGCGCGCCCAGGCACCACGCGCACAGGAAGAGCAGCGCCGCCAAAAAGGTCACGATCCCGCTTGCGAGATACACTTTTGTCCTCGTATGCCCCGCGATCAGCTTGTTGCGCAGCGTGCCCTCGTTGCGCTCCGTCCCCAGGAACAGGCTTATGAACACGGCAAAGACAAAGCCCGCGTAGATCATGAAGCGGAAATAGTGGTCCTCCAGCGCGTAGGCCTCGCCGGTGGCATACGAAAAGGTCTTTTGCCCGGCAAACAGCATATAGACAACGGCGCAAAGAGCGCTTCCGCCCACGCAGAGCCAGAAGGCCTTGTCTTTCCACAGCCGGGAAAGATCGGCGGATAACAAATTTCTCATGCTTGCTTCCCTCCCACCAAAGAGACGAAGTAGCTCTCTAAATCCTCGCCCTGCTCTTGGACGCTCAGCAGCTCGCAGTCCTGCCTGGCCAGCATCAGCGTGAGCCTGGATACGTTCACCTTATCGAAGATGTCCACGCGTTTTTCGCCCAGCAGCCTGTACTTTACGCCCATATTATCCAGCGCGCGAGCGAGCGCGGACACATCCGTGACCTCGACGCGGAGGCGCTTGTTGCAGGCGGCGTCCAGCTCATGGGCGTCGATCTCCTGCACCAGGCGGCCGCGGTCGAGAAAGCCGTAATGCGTCGCCAGCTTGGACAGCTCCCCCAAGATGTGGCTGGAGATGAGCACCGTGATCCCTCTCTCGCGGTTGAGTCGTAAGAGCAAATGACGCATCTCCAAGATGCCCTGCGGGTCCAGGCCGTTGATGGGCTCGTCCAGCACGAGGAAGTCGGGCCCGCCGCAGAGCGCGACCGCGACGCCTAAGCGCTGCCGCATGCCGAGGGAAAAGTCCCGCACCTTCTTATTTCCGGCATCGTCAAGGCCGACCGTCTCGAGCAGCTCTTGAAGCCCGTCAAATAAGGGCAGGCCGAGGAGCTTCAACTGGTGCTTTAAGTTCTCCTCCGCCGTCATGTCCAGAAAAACGGCCGGCGTTTCCACGACCGCGCCCATCTTCCTGCGCGATAGATGGATGTCCCTGTCCGTGTTCTTCCGCCCGTACAGCGCGTACCCGCCGGAAGTGGGCGTCTGCAGGCCGCAGATCAGCCGGATGAGCGTCGTCTTGCCCGCGCCGTTCTGCCCCACGAAGCCGTAGATCGCCCCCTTGGGGATGTGCATGGAAACGGCGTCCAGCGCCTTGCGGCCCCCGTATTCCTTGGTCAGGGCGTTTGTGGTGAGCACATAGTCCATGTTCTTTCTTCCTCCTCTTTTTGCGTGCTGTTCTTGAAGAACGCACCCAAAGGATACCGCCCGGATGTGGAACGGGTATGGAACACAAATGGAATCTGCATGGGCATGAAAAAAACTCCCCAGACGGGGAGTTTTTTACTCAAAGCTCGATCGTAAAGCGCATGCCTGGCGGGGAGTGCATCGGCGCAAAGGAATAGGGGACGCACATGGAGTTTAGGAGCGTGCGGGCGATATACAGCCCCAGGCCGTTGCCGCCGCTTTGACGGTCCCTGGAAAAGTCCGGGCGGTAGAAGGGCTCGAACAGGTGGGGGATGTCTTTCTCCGGGATGGGTTCGCACTCGTTTTCGATCACGAGGCTGCGACCTTTCAGATAAACGGAGACGGCCCCGCCCTCCCTCGCATAGGCGACCGCGTTGGAGAGGACGTTGGAGACGGCCTTCTCAAAGGCGTTCATGGGCAGGGCGGCGGCAAAGGTGTCCGGCAGGTCGAGGGAAAAGGCTATGTGGTGCGCCAAGGCGATCGTTTGATAGGGCTCGCACAGCTTCTTAAGGCTCTCGGGCACGTCGATCGTCTCCTTGGGCTCCGGCTCCGCGCTCCACTTCGACGTTTCCAATATGTCGTGGATCATCGCCGAAAGCCGCTCGACCATCTCCCTGCACTTCGGCAGATAGGCCGCGTGGTCCCGGTACTTCCCGACCCCTAAGATCATGTTCTCGAGCGTGGCGCTCAGCGCGGTCACGGGGGTCTTGAGCTCGTGGGACGCCGCGCGCAGAAATTCCGCCTTCGCCCGCTCCATCTCGCCGACCCGCTCCTTTTCCCGCTCCAAGTGCTCGATGGTGGACAGGAGGGACAGATACAGCCCGTTGACGTTCTGCGCAAGTTTACCGATCTCGTCCCCGGAGGGGACCTGACAGAGAGCGTCCCTGTCCATCTCCTTCATCCTCTCCGTGGCCGCACAGATGCGCTTGAGCGGCGTCACGAGCGTCTTGGAAAACAGAAAGGCACAGAGTGCGGAAAAGGCCAGGCTGCAAACGAGCGAGAGCGGCAGGGCGTTTTTGAGGGCCCGCAGAACGATCCTTCCCTCGTCCCCGCCGAGTGTGAGCGTTTCCACGGTTTGTGCGGCGGGGTCGGTCAGCGTCACGGACGCGGCCCTCTGCGGCGCCAGCAGGAAGATGAGCAGATGGGCGGTCAACACGACGAACACCGTCAGCGCGAACGTATATAAGAAGGTCTTGGGGAATAGTTTCAGTTTCTTCATATCTTTGCCTCGTACTTGTAGCCGATCCCCTTGACGGTCGTGATGCATTGGAGGCGCAGCTTCCTGCGAAGGTTCTTGATATAGGTGTCGACCGTCCTCTCGAGTATCGGCGCGTCAAGGCCCCAAAGGTCGTCGAGTATCTGGCCGCGCGTGAGCACCAGCCCCTTGTGCTCCATGAGCAGGCGCAAAAGGTCGATCTCCTTGGGCGTTATGTCGATCTTCCTGTCTTTATCCCACGCCGCGTAGCCGGAAAAGTCGACGGTCACCTCCCCGAACGCGACCCGGCCGGGCAGGCCGCCCTGGCCGCTCCTGCGCAAAAGCGCGGTCACGCGCCTACCCAGCAGGACCATGGAAAAGGGCTTTGTCATATAGTCGTCCGCCCGCTCGTCGAAGCTCGTGACCTGCGTCCATTCATCCTCTATGGCGGTGAGCATGAGAATTGGGACCTCGCTTTTCTTCCGCAGCTCGTGGAGCACTGCTAAGCCCGTGATCCCGGGCAGCATGATGTCCAACACGACCAGGTCGACCTTCTCCTTTTCAAAGAGCCGCAGCGCTTCCGCGCCGTCAAAGGCGGGAAGGAGCGTGTGCCCCGCCTCCTTTAAGTATTCGCAGACCGCCTCGCTGGTCGGCCTGTCGTCCTCCACGATGAGCAGCGCCGCCATCAAAACACCTCCCCCATTTGCAGTTTGTACGGTCAATGTGGAACGGGTATGAAATGGGCCGTCGAAAATTTCAAGCGGCAAAAGAGAAACGGACACGAAACGTGTCCGCTTCTTTTACTACGAAAGTCCGGGCGCATTTGTTCACAGCGCCTTCTTCGAGCAGGCCTTCACGCACTCCAGGCAGAGGATGCACTCGGTCCCGTTCAGGCGGCGGCGGGAGTTGTCGGTCATGTCCACGTCCATGGGGCAGACGCGCCTGCACCGGCCGCAGGAGACGCACTTCTCCTTGTCGCAGCGGATGCGCAGGAGGGAAAAGTAGCTCATGGGCTTCAGGAACACCGCGACGGGGCAGAGGTACTTGCAGAAGGCGCGGTTATCCTTGAGATAAAACGCCAGCGCGATCCCGGCGGCGTAGTAGAGCAGGTTCCCCACGAGGAACGCCCAGAACATGACCCGCTCGAGGTCCCCCACATGGCACAGGAACAGGGCGGCCACGAAGGCCAGCGACAGCGCGAACGTGAGATACTTTAGCCACCCCCAACGCTTTCTGGGCCCCTGCGGGCGCTTGAAGGGGAGGAAGTCCAGCACCATCGCGGTCCAGCAGGCGTAGCCGCACCAGCCCCGGCCAAAGAGCAGGGGTCCTGCGATCTTGGCCACGAGGTAATGGATGGTGGCGGCCTCGAACACGCCGGTGAACAGGTAGTACCAGAAGCCCTCGATCTGCATGTTCTCCCGGCAGATGAGGCCCAAATAGATGAGCATATAGCCGCCCACCAGCAGCTGCGTCACCCTGCGGGCGTGCTCGCAGCGGCGGATGTATAAGATAAGCCCCAGGGCGATGGAAAGACCGATGTAGCTAAAGTTGATGAGGTAAAACAGGTTCTCCTTCGTGAGCCACAGCGCGATGGCCACCGCCTCAAAGACCACCCAAAAGGCCGCGGGCAGCACATATTTTTTCATCCGCGTCTTCCCCTCCCCTTGTTTTTTCCGGCGGGGCCGTTTTTGCCATTGTACAACGAGCAAAAATGCTTGCTTGCAAGGGCATTTTTGCGAGGCCGTCAATATCGAGCCTGCGGCGAAAGCCGCAGCAAAAGCGCAGCTTTTGGGACTTACGAAGTAAGTCAGCGAAGATATTATAACACAGAAAAATGGGTTCCCTCAAGGCCGGAACTTTTTTGAAAAAAGCCCTTGACAGATACGTCGAGCCTCGATATAATTTATATCGAGGCTCGATACTTTATGGATGGAGCCTGGTCAGGAGATGTTGCCAGATGGACACGAGGATCCGGCGGATCTACTCGCCGATGACGGAGAGCGGCTTTTACATCCTGTTCTGCCTGCAGACGCCCCAGCACGGCTACGGGATCAGCCAAAAGGTCAAGCAGATGACGGGTGGGGAGCTGGTCATCGGCGCGGGGACGATGTACGGAACGCTCTCCAAGATGGAACAGGACGGGCTCATCGCCTTTGAGCGGGAGGAAGAAAAGCGCAAGCTCTACCGGATCACGGCGCTGGGGCAGGAGGTCCTGGAGACGGAGTGCAGGCGCATCGAGCGGCTGTACAAAAACAGCAAAGGAGAAACAGTCAAATGAACGAGACCAAGACATTCCTGCGCTTCTTTACGATCGCGGATTTCGAGGAGGAGGAAAGCTGGCTGCGGGCGCAGAGCAAAAGCGGCTGGCGGCTCAAGCGCATGGTCCCGCCGTGCTTCTACGTGTTTGAAAGGTGCAGCCCGGAGGACGTTATCTACCGCCTGGACTTTACCAACAACGGGGAGGAAAGCGGCTACTTCCAACTGTTCCGGGATTACGGCTGGGAGTACATCGGCCGGTGCCTAGGCTGGCTGTATTTCCGCAAGCCCGCGTCCGAACTGGACGGCGAGCAGGACGCCGAGATCTTCTCCGACGACCGTTCCAAGCTGGACATGGTGCGCCGCGTGATCAAAACGCGCCTGCTGCCGCTCACGCTCGTCTTCTTCGCCTGCGTGCTGCCGAACTTCGCCCGCAGCGCGGCCCTGTCCGACCCATTTAGTGTATCGCTCACGGTCATTTTCGCCGCCCTGACGCTCCTGTATCTCGGCCTGATCGTTCACTGCGGCGTGAAGCTCAGGCGGCTGCGGAAAAAGTACGGCGAGGCGCAGGCATAAAGATAAGCCAAATTAAAGAGCCATCGGAGGTCTTTCCGGTGGCTCTTGGTGGTTTTGTGGATTCACGCCTTCCGCTTGGGCAGGAGGGCCAAACAGAACCGCTTGATGAGCAGGCCGCAGAGGACGAGCAGGCCCTTGGCGAAGGGCAGCAGGTATCCGGCGGTCCTAAAGACGTTGTCGCGCGCGTTCTGCTGCCAGGCGAACAGCGCCACGACCGCAAGGGACAGCGCGAGCAGCACGGCCGCGGCGCATTTGCCTATCTTCCAATCATAGGAGGGCAGCAGGCAGAACGCCAGCGGCAGGTAGGAAAGCAGCGCCGAGTACAGCGCGACCTTGGACATATCGGCCATGTCGAAGCGCATGAAGGTCCGGCTCCTGACGAGCACAAGCAGGGCGAGGAGGACGAGATAGACGGCGGCCCTGCAGAGGGCCTGCTTCTTCATCTCCGCCTTCTCCCTGCGCGCGCCGATAAGCGGCAGCGACGTAAAGGCGAAGCCCAGCAGGAGCAAAATTTCCGGCGTTTCGAGGTAGGCGCTCAGCTCCCGGGCCGCCTGCGCCTTCTGCAAGAGGACGCCCAGCGCCGCCAGCACGAGGGAAAGGGCGGCGATCCCCGCGCCCGCCGGGTCGAGCCGCAGGCCTTTGTCCTTAAGGGCGGCCAGCGCGGGCAGCAGCAGGCCGCAGAGCGCGCCCAATACGAAGTACAAAAGGGAAAACTCCATCAGCGCCGCGGACGCGCCTAAAAGGAGCGCGCAGCACAGGACCAGCGCCGCGGATACGCGGACGGTCTCGTTTCCAGCGTTTTTCATAAGCTCTCCTCCTAAGATCAGCGGGTGAAAAAACGACGAACTCAAAAATCGGATAACGGCTTTCCGCCTGGCCGCCTTCTTGCGAAGCGGCACAACTTCTAATGGAAACTTCTTCAGAAACCGTGCGCTTTTTACCCCCCCCCCCCCGATCAGATCCGATGGGTCCTGAAAAGCATCCTTTTTCCACGAAACATTCCTTTATGGAACGCTTCTGCGTTATTTAACATTATACCATGTAATTCCATAGGATACAAGCCCGCCACGCCGCCAAAGGCCCTTTCTTCAAAGGGAAAACCGGCAAGGCGCAGAAACGGCGCAGGCCCCAGGGGCCTGCGCCGTGTTCCTTTATATTCTCTGTTTCTGCCCTGTTCAGGGCGTATCCTGGGCGGCGGCCGCGTTGGCCGTGTCCTCGAACTCGGCGGCGGCCTGGGCGATGTCCGCGCCGCTGCCGATCTTCTGCAGCATCTGCCACCAGGCGGTGCGCGCCGCGGCCCAGCCGGGCGTGACCTGGTAATAGTCGCCCAGGTACTCGCGCAGGCGGAAGTATTCGCTCATCAGCTCGTCGTTCTCATAGATGTTCAAAAGGTCGCGCACGGGCCAGAAGGTGGTGGACAAAACGGCCTGCGTGTAGCGGTCGCTGTCCTCGGTCAGGAAGCGGATGAACGTCTTGGCCGCCTCGATGCGCTTCTCGTCGCCGTTGTCGAAGATGCCGAAGCCCCAGATGCCGCCCTGCAGGTTAGACTCGCCGTCGTCCGTGGGGAAGGCCAGCGGGAAGATGTCGAAGTCGCGGTTGGGGTTGTTGATGGTCTGGGTCACCTCGCTGCCCACGTTCCAGCAGAAGCACATGGCCGTCTCGCCGTCGCAGAAGCGCGCGATGCTGTCCGCGCTCTGCAGCTCCGGCGCAAAGTCGATGCCGTCCAGGCTCCTGAGCAGCTCCAGCGCCTTGACGTTCTCCGGGCTGTTGAACGTGTAGCGGGTGTGGCCCTCGTCCGCAAAGCTGCCGCTGTACAGGTTCGTCACCAGCGCGCGGGTGCCCTGGTCGCCGCTCTGGCCGCCGCAGTAGATCTCCCCCACGTGTTCCACGCCGTAGTCGCGCAGGGCCTTGACCGCCGCCACGAAGCCGTCCGTGGTCCAGGTGTG
Source organism: uncultured Clostridia bacterium (assembly GCA_947625765.1). Lineage (GTDB taxonomy): Bacteria > Bacillota > Clostridia > Christensenellales > UBA1750 > CALWRM01. The sequence goes on along the minus strand of CANQPP010000004.1, from coordinate 3,386 downwards.
GTCCTGCTCGTTCACGTACTGCCAGGCGCCCGCCTTTTCCATCAGGTCGCGGTTGACCGCCATGCAGTGGGTGGTCATGCACAGGGGATAGATGTAGCGCTTGCCCCCCTCGCTGCGGCAGGCGGCGTTGATGGAATCATAAATTTGGTCCGCGGCCTCGCTCTGCCACAGGTCGCTCAGGTCCGCCATCAGCCCGCGCGCGCCCCAGTTGGCGGTCAGGCGCTCCGGCCCCTCGAAGATGAGGTCCGGCGCTTCGCCGTCCTCGATGGCCTGCTCCACCTTCGCGTCGCCGTCGTCGTAGCTCAGAACCTTGACGGATATGCGGATCTCGGGATGCTCCCGGCTGAAGGAGGACACCACCGGGGAAACGGTGCTGCTGCTGCCCCAGCCGCCCACCGGGTAGGTCCACAGCGTCAGGTGGATGGGCTCCGCCTGCCCGGCCTGCTCCGTCTCCTCCATCTCGCCCTCCGGCGCGGGCGCGGACGCGGGGCCGCCGCAGGCGGTCAGGAACAAAAGCGCAAGCGTTAAAATGAACGCCCAAATCCGTTTCGATCTCATGCCTTTTCCTCTCCTTCCCGCTTTGCGATGCCGCCAAGCTCTCCCGCGAAGCAGGCCCGCAGGATCTTCGTCACCTCGTCCATGTCGATGGGCTTGGCCGTGTGCCCGTTCATGCCGCTGTCCAGGCACCTCTGCACATCGTCGGAGAACGCGTCGGCGCTCATGGCAATGATGGGGATGAGGCGGCCGTCCGGCCTATCCAGCGCGCGGATGGCCCGCGTGGCCTCGTAGCCGTTCAGTATGGGCATGCGTATATCCATCAGGATCGCGTCGTAATAGCCCTGCGGGTGCGCCTGGAACAGGTCCACGGCCTCCTGGCCGTTCTCCGCCCGCTCCAGCACCAGGCCCTGCTCGGAGAGCAGCTCCTCGGCGATCTCCCAGTTGAGGTCGTTGTCCTCCGCCAGCAGCACCCGGTGGCCTTCCATCCCCCTGTCCGCGGCCGCCTCCGGCTCGTCGCCCTCGGTGGCAACGCCGCAGTACTGCCGCAGGCCGTAATAGAGCGTGGAGCGGAACAGGGGCTTGGGGATGCTGCCGTTGATGCCGGCGGCCCGGGCCCGCTCCTCCACGTCCGCCCAGTCCGCGGAGGTGGTGAGCAGGATCACCGCGTCGGGGCCCAGCAGGGGCCGCAGCTTCCTGGCCGTTTCGATCCCGTCGATGCCGGGCAGGCGCAGGTCCACCAGCACCACGCGGTAGTTTTCGCCCTGCTCCCGGCGCTTTTCGACCAGCTCCAGTGCGCTTTCGCCGCTCAGGGCCCATTCCACGCTGCCGCCGATGGCACGCAGCATGCCCGCGGCGCTCTCGCAGAGAAGCTCGTCGTCGTCGATCAGGAGCACGCTGCCTACGTCCAGCGTCAGGTCCGCTTCCTGGTCCAGCGCCTTCTCCATATCCAGCGTCACGTGGAACTCGGTGCCCACGCCCAGCTCGCTCTCCACGTCGATGGTGCCGTGCATGGCGTCCACCAGATACTTGGTGATGGCCATGCCCAGGCCCGCGCCCTCGGTCTTCTGCACGCGGGTGTTGTCCTCGCGGGCGAAGGATTCAAAGATGTGCTCCTTGAACTCCTTGGACATGCCGATGCCGTTGTCCCGCACGCGGAAGTGTACGCGCACGTGGGAGGGCCCCAGGGGCGAGGCCTCCTCGTAGAGCACCGCGTGGATGCTGCCGCCCTCGGGGGTGAACTTGGTGGCGTTGCCCAGAAGGTTGAGGAGTATCTGGTTTAAGCGTATGCTGTCGCCGAACACGTGCTCGGTGGGGATGTCGTACACGTACACGTCGAAGCGCTGGTTCTTGGCGTTCACCTGCGGCTGGACGATGTTGACGATGCCCTGCATGGTCTCCTGCAAAGACATCTGCTCCATGTGCAGGGTGAGCTTGCCGCTCTCGATCTTGGACATATCCAGAATGTCGTTGATGAGGCCCAGCAGGTGGCGGCTGGACAGGTCGATCTTCTTTAGGCAGTTGCGCACCTGCTGCGTGTTGTCGAGGTTGGCGCTGGCGATAGCCGTCATGCCGACGATGCCGTTCATGGGCGTGCGTATGTCGTGGCTCATGTTGGAGAGGAACTCGCTCTTGGCCTGGTTGGCGTGCTCGGCGGCGCGGCGGGCCTCGTCCAGCTCGCGCATCTGCCGCCGGGTGAGCAGTATGTACCAGGCAAAGACGGTCAGCAGGCCCAGCAGGATCAGGGCGCAGCTCAGCACGGAGGACCAGCCCCAGGAGCTGCTCAGGCTGTTCACCACGCGGTCCACGCGGCCGTAGGGCATGAACAGCATCAGGTACCACTCGGAATAGGGGAGCTTGGCGCTGTACAGGTGGCGGCGCTCGCCCTCGATGGTGAACTCGCCGGTGTAGTTGCCGCCCTCGTCCATGACCTGCCTCAGCCGCGCCAAGTACTGCTCGGCGGTCATGCCTTCCACCTCGCCGTAGCGGTCGCGGACGCGCTGGAAGTAGGATTCGTCCGTGATCTCGCTGTCGCGGACGATGAAGTTGCCCTCCCTGTCGATGATGAAATAGTAGATCATCGTATCGTCGGAGTTCAAGGAAAGCGTCTCGCTGATGTAGGAGATGGGCAGCGCGGCCACCAGGGCGGCACTTGTCTTACCGCTCTCCATGGGATAGGCGGCGGGAATGCCCATCAGCAGCGTGACCTCGCCCGTCTCATCCTGGCCCAGGGCCATCTTTTCCTCGCCGTCCAGCAGCGACTCCAGGAAGGCGCTGGAGTCCTGCACCCGGATGCGGCTGCCGTAGAGCATCTCGAAGTCGCCGTCCTCGCCGTAGAGGGCCAGATGGTCGAAGCCGCGGGCCCGGGCGTTGTAGCTCAGCGCGACCTGCATGGTGGCGCGGCTCTTGACGCCCTCCGGCGGGCAGGAATCCACCAGGGCCCCCACCTGGGACAGGCGCAGCTGGATCGCCGTGCCGAAGTGCGCGGCCGCCTGCTCGCTCATGCCGGCCATGTAGACGGAGCCGATCTCCCCGACGGCGTCCGCGCCCCGGCGGTTCATCCGCACCGCCAGGTAGGAAAACACCGCCACGCAGAGTGCCGAAATGCAGACCAGGCTGATGACCAGGCCGCGCGTCGCCTTGTGCCTCACCGATCCTTCGCCTCCCCGCAGCGCCTTTTTTTGGCGCTCATGACCCGCTTCTTCCCCGCGTTTCCCCCGGCCGGTCGCGCCGCGGGAACACGGACGAACATACTACATATTATATCGTGAATGAAGAGGAATGTCCATCCCCTACCATTTCGGGAAAGTAAAGCCGCTGTAGGACTACAATAGATCTTGGACATAGGGAAAAAGAATAGAAGGATGCAACCGGATCTGTTATCATTAAGC